>CAIWVP010000198.1 GCA_903916195.1 uncultured Verrucomicrobiota bacterium
GAAGCTTCAACGGGGCCGCGCTCTTTCGAGCGCGGAGATATCCTCTCCTCTGTCGTCGCCAACCTCCGCACACTCGGGCTTCAACGGGGCCGCGCTCTTTCGAGCGCGGAGATGCGCCATGCCCGATTGGTTGGGCAATCCACCGCTGGCGCTTCAACGGGGCCGCGCTCTTTCGAGCGCGGAGATGGGACGAGCGTAAAGGAGGCGGAAACGGAACGCGAGGCTTCAACGGGGCCGCGCTCTTTCGAGCGCGGAGATGGCTCTATGACCGGGATGGCTATCGTCCGCGCGACAAGCTTCAACGGGGCCGCGCTCTTTCGAGCGCGGAGATGTGAGCGACGGATCCGTCGGGAAGCGTACCGGTCACGCTTCAACGGGGCCGCGCTCTTTCGAGCGCGGAGATTAGCCGCTGTGTCACTAGGGGCGGGCCGATTATCCCTGCTTCAACGGGGCCGCGCTCTTTCGAGCGCGGAGATGTTTCTGTCGGTGCTCGTCGCGCTCGTCGCATGATGCGCTTCAACGGGGCCGCGCTCTTTCGAGCGCGGAGATGACCAAGGGGCTAATCCTTATGGGGCAACCGCTTCCGGTCAACTCTGCGAGCGGTCACCCACTTCTTTCCCCTGTCGGGTCGACCGCGGGCATTCTTCCGACGGAACTGATTCACTACCAGCTTTTTACAATGTGCGAGCGGACGCGGGGTTTCCCGTGGCATCCCGCCGCTCGCGATTTCCCTGCGATGTCAAAGAGCTTGGTCCGTCCGCTTCCGCGGTCGGCTCAAAAAACGAAACACGGGGCGTCCATCGTCACGTAAGGGATACCGATGGCGGAGATGACCCGGTCCCCCCGGCCTTCCGCGGGCCCGAGACGAACGAACATCACCTGGTCCTTGGTGGAGTCGATGATGTCCTTGATGGAGGTCTCGAAGCGGATTTTTTCCGTGGCGGACAGATCGCATTCGAAGACCGAGAACTGGAGGTGGTCGCCGAAGTTCTTGCAGAGCTTGAAGACCCGCCGCAACCGCTTGTCGTCGGCGATGTCGTAGCAGACCAGATAGGTGATGCGCATGACCTAGCGGGTGGTGAGCGGCACGTATCCGGGGATCTCGCCGGTCAGGGTCTTGGCGAGGATCCGGGCTTGCAGCTCCAGCGCCCGCCGGTAGCTAACCTTGTAGTCGAACAAAGGATGGGTGAGCAGGCTGGTCATCCGCTGTTCGTAGGCCATGAAGAACTTCTTCCGTCCTGCCGGGGTGAGGTTGACCGCCTGTCCCGCGCTGACGAAATCGTCGGGCGTGACCATGCGGTTGTTGATGGCGGTGAGCACGGCGCTCTCCGCGATGAGCGGCCGGAACTCCTCCATCAGATCGAGCGCCAGGGCGGGCCGGCCGAAACGCGGCTGGTGGTAGAAACCGACGTACGGATCGAAACCCACCGCCGCGGCGGCGATGGTGCAGTCCTTGGAGAGGACGCTGTAGGCCAGAGACAGAAGCGCGTTGACGGGATCGGTCGGAGGTCGGCGGTGGCGGCCCGAGAAATCGAAGCGGAGCTGCCGTTTCTCTCCTGGATCGCGTTCCACCTCGGCTCCTGGGATCTCATCGTCCAACGGGTCGTCGACCTTCAACATACCGCCGAACTGCTGGAAATAAGCCGCCGCGGCCGCGCCTTCGATGCCCAGCAACTGTTCCAGCGATCCGGCCGTCAGTGCATCTTGGGCCGCCTGACGCAGGCGGTTCACCGTCCCCGCGGGCGGCTCGATGTGGTTCCGCATGAGCAGCGTGCGGTGGTTGCGGATCTTGCCGTTCACGAAGGCGCGGGCCAGCTGAAGGGCAAAGGCCTCATCACGGGCAAGACGGAACTGCTCGATGCGCAGGAAGACGTTCTTCAGCCCGTGTCCGTGGGTGATGCCGTAGAACCAGCCTCCGCCGGAGAAGTAGGTCACGGGGATCTCGGCGTCGCACAGCCCCTGGATGGCTTGGGTGGTCAGCTGGATGTTGCCGAACAGGGCCACGTGCGACACGTCGTTCAACCGCACCTCCTCGATCAGAGTGTCCTCGTCCTTCACCGTGAGCGTCTCGTCCTTGCGCCCGACGCGGAGGCCGGGCGTGTTGAGGTAGAGCGCCCGTTTGTCGTCGCGGGCGGCCATGAGACGGCGGGGCGGATCCAGAGGAGCCGAAGGGAACCGGCCGGGCGGGGTCGATGCGGTGATCGTCGCGTCGTCCACTTCGACGGGCGAAGGCACCGGGCTGGGGCACCCGCGCTCCCGAGCGAGCAGCGTGGTCTCATCCGGCAGGCAGACCGGCGCGAGGGAACAGCGCTTGCACTTGGGCGACGCCACCAACGGCGGCGGAATCGGTCCGGCCATCGTCTGCCGTGCGAGATCGATCTGTGCCCGCACCCAGGCCTCGCGTTCCGCCGTGAAGGGGAACCGCACGCGCTGCTTCGTGGCTCGGTAGTAGATGACGCCTTCCTGGCATTGGTAGCCGTTCTCGCGCAGCAGCAGGATCTGCAGGCCGAGTTGCATCTGGTCGGTGGGCCACAGCTCGTTCACGTCGCGGCCTTCGCGCGGAGCGCCTGCTTTGTAGTCCACCGGCACCACTTCGCGCGCCGTGAACAGATCACCCTGACCGCCACCGGACAGAGTCCCTCGCACCTCCACCAGATCGAGCTTCGCGATCACCCCGAGGGTCTCCGATCCCAGCGACACGCTGCGGGAATGGATCATGTCGGTTCCGGGTCCCGGGTCTTGCAGCCCGGGTTCCGCGGCGGCACCGGCGGAGCCGGCCTTGGCGGCGGGTGGCAGGTCGCCTTTGCCGGAATCCACCCGCTTATGGATGGATGCGCCCCGGACGGTGTCGGCGTTCTCGACGAACACCCCTTCGACGTGCTCGTAATAGAACAATCGCGGGCAATAGACGAACTCGTTGAGCATCCGGGCGGGAATCAGCTCCGGCATCTTCGGTGATGCGGGGCCGACGGGCACGACCGGTTCGCCGCGCAGGATGGACAAGGTCTTCTCGAAGATGGGATGGCCGGGCCCGCTGGCGGACGAAGCGTCCGGCGCCGGATCCGCGGACTGCGGTCGTTCTTCGGGCAGATCGATGGAATCCGGCAGTGCCGCAGGAGCCACCGCGCGGTCGGAGAGGGATTCTTTGACCTCGGACATGGATGGGGCTTCCTCGGGCATTTGGTAGAAGTAGCCCGGAAGCTGTCGGCGAAACAAGCTACGGTTGCTCGATATAAATGTGGAGCCGCCGACTGGCCGTCCGCCGACATCCTGCATCCTGCGACTCCAAAGGGTTCTACCGGGACTCCCTGCGTATCGCCCGCAGATGACATTCGTCCTCGGCATCGATTCCGGTGCCACCGGCGGAATTGGACAAGACCGCGAGCGTCATCGATCCCGGCGCGCCAGGCGGTGGGGCTCCCCAATATCAGAACCCGTCCGCGGCGCTCCGCCAGGCTGCCGCCAGCATCCGCCAGCCGTGCGGTTCGTCGGAGAACAACACCAGCTCACCCGCAGTCGTCTGACACGCGGCGAACCGATCGTTGTCGAAATCAGGAAGTAGAACGACGGGCGGACACGGATGAACACCGATTCAGACGGGGACGAACAGGCCAAGGCCGAAGTGGGATGCGTAGCCCAATGCCAGCGGACCGTGAAAGGGTTCCTCGAAGGTTAGTCTCAACCCGTAGAAGCAATCCTGTGGTGGTTGCTTTTCCCCAGCGCGGCGGAGGCGGACGAATCGGTGCAGATGCCGTTCGGTGATTTCGTCGCGGTTGAGCAGTTCGACTTTGGCGCTCAGACTGCGGGAGGCGAGTTCGCTGAGCACCTGACCCTCTACGCTGTTTACGCCCCGCTTTTTGACGAAACGTGGCGGGACGAAGGGCGTGCGGCTGATCCAGACGCGGGATGGCCCGAGCGCTTTCTTTCCAAGTAGTGGCTGGAAATTCTGGAGGCTGCCCATCCCGGCGACGGTGACAAACAGCGGTTTTTCGCCGCCCTTCATGTAGGTTTTACGCACGGCGAAAATTGCCAGTTGGGCCTGGGCGTCTATGCCCAGCGGTGCCCACAGGAGGAAATGATCGAGGCGGCCCGGCTCGCTGGCGTCGAGGTTGAGCGGGATGATGTGGAGATGCCGGTGTCCCTTCAGTGGCGTGCCCGCGGTGTCTTTGCCGGTGAGCACGGGACAGGCGACGGGCAGCCCATTGCCGACTTTGCTCGCGAGGGACCGATGCAGTAGTTCGGCTTGCGGGAGCGCTCGGGAAAGAAGGGGCAGCACCTCATGCCGGCGGGTGTCGGAGGCGAGGGCGAGCAGGACGGCTTCGACGGGTTTGGTTTCGATGCCGGAGCGCGCCGTCCGCGCGGGTGCGGTGGTGAGGCTGTGCGAGGGCCGCCAGTAAAGCACTCGGCGACTGCCGGGCGGTTGGCTCCAGCCATGAATTTGTAAGAACGAGGTGTCGCGCGTCAGGCAATCGAAGAGGTCCGTGGGATAGGGAGCGAGGGCGGTGGCACGTTTATTGAGGAGCGCGGTGGCGGGTTTCTTTTTGCCTTCCGGCAAAGGATCGGCGGCATCGACCTGGCGGCTGAATTCCTCGAACAGGCGCGCGTATTCATCCGCCGAGGTGGGTGCGAGCAGGGAGGTTTGCTCCCATCCCGGCCCCTTGCTCATACCGTCCGTGTGCGGTGTCATGTGATGATCGTCCGGCACGTCGGGCGTCGACGGAATGAACCGGCCTTCGACCCAGCTTTCGGCACGGCCGAGGTATCCCATCGCGCCGACGATTTGGTTCAGCAGTTCGAGACAAACCTCATCGAGTTCCACCGCCCAGGACACGATGAGCGGTTCCGCGCCGGGCACCGCGCAGGTATCGAGAACCAGCGTCGTTTTGCCATCCTTGCCGCCGAGCGGCATGTAGTGGCGACTGTGCGTGGCGGGGCAAGGCGCGGCGAGGTAGCTCGGCGTCTGCGCCGCGAGCGCGGCGACCAGCTTGCGAAGCGGATGCTCCAGCGGCACCGGATCGGTCACGCCGAGCTTGGTGTAAGCCGTGGCGATGAAGGCGCGCACGAGCCGCCACGGGCTGGGTGGCCACTCGACGAGCCCTTCATTGACGTGATGCCCCCACGGCGTGGCGTGATAGCGCCCACCGGGAAAGCGGAATTCGATGTGGATCATAACGCTCAGGGCTGAGCTTCGTCCTCGTCCGCGGCCTCGGAGGTTTCGTCTTTCGAGTCGTCGGCATCCTTCGCTTTTTTCAACTCGTCGTTAAAGATCACCGTCGTGATGGACATCTGGTCCTTGGTTTTCTTCACGGCAGCAGCCAGTCCTTCGGCCAAATCCGCAGCGGAAGGCAGGGCGAACCCCGTGGGTTTGGTGGCGACGATGGTCGCGTCTTTGACTTCGAGATTGCACGCCGTGCGCAGCCGCAAATCGCCATCAAGCAAGGTGCGGACCTTGAACAGCGCGAGCAGCACGAGCAGGTGCACGATGTCCTTCCCGAGGCCGTAACCGCGGATCTGCGCGAGGTCGAGATTGACGAAAAGGGTTATCTTCTCCGCGGTAAATTCCTCCCGCGAAAACGGGACGTTGCCGAAGCCTTCCTTGGTGGAGCCGGAAGGATTGACGTGGTCGTTCTTCACCCCGCCGGAGATCGCCTGCCGCACGCCTTGCGCTTCAATGAAGGCCGAGAGTGCCCGGGCGATGCGTAGCCGCCCGCCCGCCAGTTCTTTTTTGGCGAGGAAGACGCCGTGCAGCAGGGTGCCGACATCGTATTTGAGGAGAACCTTGGCGAGGATTTTCCGGTCGATAGGGCCGGACTCGAAGACGGAGAGTTCGCCTTTGATCTGATTGAAGAACGTCCGGTCGGTGCCCTCCAAAAGGTAGGGACTGTTGATCCGATGCGCTTCGGTCATGGAACTCGTCAGGTATTTGCCCTGCCGTTCGACCCGCACATAACTGAGGCCGGCGAGTTCCGCCCGCGGCTGATCTGCGGAATCATCCCAGCAGACCGTTTCGAGGCGATTTGCCATGCTCTGCGCGCTTTCCACGAGGAGATTTGCGCCGTGGTTGGATTCGTAGGTGGCGGCCCCGAGACTGGGGAATCCGGTGGGTTGAAAGCGTTCGCCCTGGAGCGGTTGAAGCTCGATGGAGAAAAGCAGTTTGGTGGCGGTGTCGAGTTTGCTGAGGTCTGGGATCATGGCTGTTTGGTTTGAGGTTTGGTCAGGAAAAGAGCGAGGTGCGCGGCGGTGCGGTGCGAGATGGGAAAAGCGAGACTGAGCGCGATTCTTCGCGCCAGATTTTCGTCGCCGGCGATTTGCCGAATCACCGGCGTAAGCCCGGCAGCCTTCAGTCGGCGCAAAGCCATTTCGCCCGCGGCTCGCAGGCTCCCGGCTCCGCCGCTGGCTAGGCGGGTGACGATGGCCGGATCGAAGCGAACCGGGATGTTGTTGCCTTTGACTTCCAGCGGCCACGGGAGCGTCACAAGGCGGAAGAGTCCGTAGATGGCCGGAAGGTCGGCGGGCGTGGATTGGAAACCAATGCCACCCAGATTGCGACGATCCAAGGCGAGAAGAGCGCGGGCTAGATGCAGGGTTTTGCGGAGATCGACGTTGCCCGCGAGCAGAGCCGCGAGGTCGGACGGAGCAGCACAATACTTTGGCCGACCCACGAGCGCGAGATGGTCGCCGCTCTGGAGACTCCGTCGCTGGAGCAGCGCGAGCAGGTCGCGTTCGGGCTCCAGACCATGGCACACGCGATCCGGGTCTTTGCGCAATCCGCTCTTGTCCGCTGCGAAAGCCTGCCCCGTCTTATCGAGCGGCAGCCAGTGGCGGCGGATGTGCTCACTTCCCTTTTCATCCCCAGTTTGCAGCGCCAGCGAAACAGCGAGTTGAAACTCACTCGACCTGTCATTGGCGGCGGAAACCCAGCCCCCACTCAGTGGCGGAATCGGCCGCAGCCGTTGCTTCGCCGTGAATGAGTGGCTGCGCACCATCTGCTCTTCAATCTCCGCGAGCGCGAGCAACAACGCCTGCCAAAGGGCGCGTTCTTTGCCGCCGGCACACACGGCCATGATCGCGCCTTCAAGGTTGCGGTGAGCGGTGACGAAAGAATTAGGAGCGAACTTATCCCGCGCGGAACGCTGGAGACGATTCAGCCATGCGAAGCGGTCGAGGTCGTTCAGGAGTTCCTGCTGCGGTTGCGGTTCGACCTGCCAGCGCCCGAGTGGGACGGCGAGATTCGATTGCCCGTTGCGCTCCAGATAGCCGAAACGCTGAAAGGCCACGATGCCGCGGGACACTCCCAGTCGCGCCACCGCGCGGGTAAAATCGACCGGACGTGAAGCTGCTGCTCTCCCGAGCTGGGCGCGACCCTCGCCGAGCAGAGTTTTCAGTTCGGTGAAGGTCGATGGATTCTCCCACAGCGGCATCCACTGCTCGCCGCGCGGCGAGTCCGCCTCGGAACGCGATGCGCTCGCATGACCGGTCGGTGCGCCGTGAATGGCGAAAGGTGCGGAGGAGGCCATCGGCGCATTCGTTGTCGTCCGGCGCGAGAGCGATGGGATGAAGGCCAGCACGCCCTCCAGCAGGAAAACGTAGTCCCACGGATTGGCGAATGCCGAAGCATCGAATCCCGTCGTCATATTTGCTCCGCCCGCGGACCCCGGCAGAAACTGACCGACAGGAAGACCAGTGAAAGATCCGCGAGTAGGCGTCTGTTGCAGCGCGGCATCCAGCCATGATGCGGCCTGCTCGGAAGGCGCGTCCGCGGTCCAATCGACCAGCGCACAGAGGCTCTCCATGAACTGCTTGGTGAAGTCGTTCTTGCCGTCGTTTCCCCCGCTGCCGAGCAGCGCCGGGAACTTGGCTTTGCCTTCTGCGTTCAAAACCATCGCGGCGTCCATCCAAGTCAGGTGCGGTCCTCGCCAGCTCCGGCGACAGTCTGGAATTAAGTCTTCTTTGAGCTGATCGAATCGCCGTTGAGCTTCGGCCAGCCGTGATTTGTAGGCGGGATCGTTTTTGATCCGATCCTTTTCGGCCTTGGTCAGGCCTTTGACTTTGGTTTCGCCTTTGATCCGGCGGATGGCGTCGTCGGCTTCAGAAAGGTTGGTAATCGCGTCGTCGGCTTGCTGGATAGCCGCTCGAAACGGAATCATGCGCGGAGACGCTGATTTCCGCAGCCGATCCAACGCTGGATTGTTCGCCGCAAAAACAAACCCGGCTCCTTTGTTCCAAGGCGAGATCATCGGAGTCGGCTGATACTCGTGCAGGAAGAAGTGTTCGAGTGCGGCGCGATCCAGCGTTGTGGCGAGGTGAAAGGCTTCGTCTTTCCACCAACCGCGGGCGGCCGGGTCTTTCTGCTCGGCTACGAGGCGCAGGATGCCGAGCGCTTTTAAGTAGTGGGCCAGCGGAGCGGGGGCGCAGCCGGTGAGATGGTGAAGGTGCAGAGACATATCGGCGGGGTTCTCGGCTTAGTGAGCGTCCGGGTGGCTGTTGGCGGGTGGCGCTTCGGCCGCAGGTGGTTCGGTGGCCGAGGATCGCGAGGCGCGGATGTCGGCGGCGCGCAGCAGCGCTTCGAGATAGGCGAGGGCGAAGGGTCCGTGCGACTGGAGCAGGCCGGCGACGCGCTCCGACCAACTCGCCCCGGTGCGCAGCGAAAGCCCGATGCGCGCGGGCTCCAGATGCAGCGATACCTCCGGGACAAGAGATTCGCGGCCATCGGCAGCCGTCACGAGCAGCGCGGGGATCGAATCGCCTTCCCGGACTCCGTGAATGGGGAGGCCTCGGCCATCGCGATCCCGATACTCCTGATCGGCAGGCGCGGAGTGCCACGCGCCTCGGACTTTGCCGTGATGCGCGCAGTCGAGGTAAGCGAGCAAGTCGAAGGACGGCTGATCGAGATCGAGGATGTCCTGCTCCGGCGCCGTTGGCGGAACCTCAGAGGATGCCGCAGCGAGCGTTTTGCCAAGCGCGGCGAGCAATTCCCGATGGTTGCCGAGCAGCGCGGGATGCTGCGGCGCGTGGCGTTCCAGCACAGCAAAGAGCGCCAGCGCGGTCGCAAGCTCATGGCGGAAGCCACGGCGGCGCTCGCCGTCGGGCAACTGGTAGAGTTCACGTAGAGGCCGCCATGCGTTGGAGGGTGCTTTGGCGACATCAGACGTTCCGGGGTGATGCTGCGCATTGGTGAAGATGCAGCCTTGGAACGCAGGATGACCTTTACCGAAGTCATGCCAGCGCGCGCCGGTCTGCAACACGCGCGTCACGGCTGCCGGAAGCCCAATTTTCGCGACCATCTCTCCCACCACACGAGCGACATGCCCGCCATGCACCGCAATGGATTCCCAAGCGCGTTGACTGGTGGCCTCCGATTCTACGGTTACATCGGCGGCGCGCCGATCCGTCAGGGACACGACAGCAGCGGCCACGGCAAAGGCGCGATCAGCTGCTTCGCCCGTCCAGCCCACCGTCACGTCATAACCACCCGCATCGTGCGCCACGAGAATGGTCTGCCCCGGATAGATGTCCTCCTTGCGACAACTCCGCCATGCGTCATCCAGATAGTCCCAGACCCACGCCTTGCTCTTCCCCCCACCCTTGGTGAGCCAGTCGCGCGCGTCGCCGATGGAGACCGCGCAAAGTTCCTCGCGAATGGCTTTGACCGCACGGTCGGGCACCGTGCGCGGCTCGACATCGCGCCAGAAAACGAGCACATCGCGCTCTTCCCCGCTGCGAATAAAACGGCTGATGTCGAGATCGGCGCCCGAGAGATCGGGTGTGGTATCGACGAGTTCCTCCAACTCGCGCCGCAGCAGCAAATGCTTCGGTGCATAGGGGAAGAGCAGCGGGATCAGTTCTGCGTGTTCCTGCTCAAACGCGGAGAGCCCCGCGAGCGAAGCATCCGGCACGAAAGCCAGGGCCTCCCGTGACGCCTCGAGTTCACTAAGCTGATAAGGCAGCGCCGCCTTTTCCGAAAGATTTCGATCCACGACAAAGAGCGTCGCCGTCCCGCCGTAACGCGCCGCCCGTCCGAAACGTTGCACGAGACTCGGCCACGGGGCGAGTTCGGCAAAGAGAGTCGTCGCGGAAATATCGACGCCCGCCTCGACCACCTGCGTGGCCACGATGATACGGTCGGCCTCGGCATTGCAGGCCGCGCGCTGGAGAAATTTCCCGCGCCATTCCTTGCGCTCCATCCCGCGAAAACGGCTGTGAATCAGGCGGAGTTCGACCGTCTTGTTTTTGGCCTTCCTGCTCAGCCCCTCCAGCGTCGCATAGACTTCGCGCGCCGTGCGGACGGTATTCGCGATGATCAGCGTGATGCGGCCGTATTCGCCCGCCGTGCTGGCGAGATGCGCTTCCCACGCCTTCGCCGCCCAGGCCTTCGTGTCTTTGAGCGGGAGGCGCGAACACGGTTTCGAGAGCACCCACGGGCCGCCTTCTCTTTCCTCCGTGACAATGCGAACCAAGCTCGTCCGCAGACCAGCGACCATCTCACGGGTATCCGCACTCTCCAGCCAGGCCGGCTGCAGTGTGGCGCTCATCCACCAAGTCACGCACGGACGAAGCTGTTTCCCGGCGAGATGGTCATCGCGACGGAAGGCTTGGAGTTGAGCCGTCGTCGCAAGTCCGACATCCATTAACTGCACCTCATCAAGCGTCCAGAGACAGTCCTGATTCAACAACCCAAACTCCATCGGCCAGCGAGCACGAGACGACGAATAGCCGCGATTCAGCGCCTTGCTCAGTAGCATGTCCTGCGTGCCGATGAGGATGGCGTCGCGCTCAGGGTGGATGTCCCAGTCGCCCGAATCTTCGCCGCCCATGAGGATGTGGACGCCAACTTTGCCTTCATGCGGCCCATGTCCATCCCACCGCAGTCCGCCGAGCCACTTCTCGACTTCATCACGCGTCTGCTCGACGAGCGTCCGCATCGGGAGGCAGTAAACAAGGCGACGAGGCCAGCGATCCGACTTCAGATGAACACGGTTCCACATCCACGCGAGCACCACGGCAGCGGTTTTGCCTAAACCGGTCGGGATGGAGATCAACTGGGACTGGCATGTTGTTCCTTCCGTCAGCGTCTCCGGCCGATCCGGCTGGGCATCCGAACCGCACGCAAGGCGGCATTGATAGCCGTGTGGATGCTGCTTCTCCGTGGCTTGGTGAAAGAACTGGTCGTAGGTCATGAGGAAGTGGCCTGTGGCGGCATTTGTTGAAAGCGGAGCTACCAAATCAGGTTCAACGGTAGCCGATCTAGCCGGTCAGCCGCTTCCAGTGCTCCGAAATACTCGGACCGGCGCGGTCCACCGGTCCGCCCCCGGACGCCATGCTCGCCAAAGCCAGTGCCCTTGCACGGCCTTGGCGCGGGGCTGGTAGGCGCTCCTGCCAAGGCCGCAGGGTCACGAGGCCGTCCACAGTCCAGAGGCTGCCCAATGCCACTTTCCACTCCAATGAATGGAGGACGAATCGTCCTGGAGGCCAGCGGGTTCATTTCAGTCGGACAAGAATCCTGGGCGTTCCCAAGGTTTCATTGGTGAAGATTTACCTGGACGGTAGGACAACCGCAGTCCGAGTAAACTTATTAAATCCAGATACTTCGGAAGGGATATATCACCCCCGATAAGGCATCGCTTTTTTCTCCGCGCCCATCCCTCCGTGGTGCTCCAAACCGGATTGTATCCGCCGGCCCTGGGCGGAGTCGGCCAGACCCGGCTACGCCCGCAATGTCGATCCTGCGGCCGTGAGCCGGCGAGTCCGGGGTCCTCGATCTTCTCCAACCGCTCGTAGCCGACGCGGGCGAGCCCGAGTCTGAACGGCTCTGCCTTGGGCAAAGGGATTGATGGGATGAGGCGGAGAAGCTGCTCGGTGTGTGCGGCGTGGATGGGGCGTGTCCTGCCATCGGCACCCGGCATGGCTACCAGGGGACAGTTTGTCCCCCAGTCGGCGTTCAATCCAAAGTCACGCTTTCTGAGCTTTTTGACGTAATCGTTCACCCTGGCTGTGCCAGTGAGGACGGCGATGCCATCCACGATGGCGGAACACCATTCCCCCCCGTCTTTATCACACGCCCGGCGGACGTGCTTTTCTTCAATGAGGATGAGGTTGCGCATGGTTTGGATGCGGCTGGTTTTTGTGCGGGAACACGGGCGGCGGCGGCGCGCAGAGCGGTTTCGAGGAAGGCGAGGCGGAACGGTGTCGGACTGGTCGGTGGCGGCAAGAAACCCTTCAGCCGGTCTTCCTGCGCGCGGGCGAAATCTTCCATGTCGTGGGCGCTCTCCGGAACCACATCCACTACCGCAACATCGTCCGCGATCGCCTCAGCGCCGGGACCGCCGCGCGCGTCGCTCGTGCAGGTCTTCGCTGGGCTCGCGACAAGCACCGGCCGCGATTGGAGGTGGCGGGCATACGTAGCGCAGACTGGTAGTCTGCTGCCGTGTCGCCGGCGGGTAGCCGGCCAGGGCGTCGGCGATCTGTTCGCCCTGGAAACATCAACGCCCAGCGGGTTGCCAACCCGCGATACAGCAGACTGGCAGTCTGCGCTACGAGTGTCCGCCGCTTCGGCTCGCACCCGCCCGCACTTGGCCCTCGGCTTTTCTTGTGCCAAAGTCCCATGCCGTTGTGCTGTCTTGAACGCTCCCAAACCGCGTGCTGTCCGATGAAACCGATGTGCGTCCGATTCCTTGCCTTGATCCTCTGCCTCTCCGCCGTCCTGCCTTCCACGCAGGCCGCGGCAGAGGAGGTCCTCAACTTCGCGCTGCTCGACCAGCGGGGACGGATGCATGAGCTGCGGCGTTCCCAAGGCGATGCAGTGGTCCTCTTCTTCACCGCCAACGGGTGTCCGGTCGCACGGCAGAGCGCACCGAAGCTCCGGGCGCTCCAGGATCGCTTCGGCCATCGCGGCGTGCAGCTGCTGCTCGTCAACACGAGCCCGGCCGACGACGCCAAATCGATGGCCCGCGAGTCCCGCGAACTGGGCCTCGGGCACCTGCCGGTGCTCAAGGACGATGCCCAGGGCGTCGTGCGGCATCTCGGCGTGAAGCGCACCGCCGAGGTGGTCGCCATCAGCACGAAGGACTGGAGCGTCTTCTACCGCGGCGCGATCGACGACCAGCTCGTCGAGGGCTCGCAGAAACCCGAGCCGACGGAGCGTTATCTCGAGACAGCGCTCGACCAGTTCCTCGACGGCAAGCCCGTGACCCAAGCCAGGACCGCCACCCGCGGCTGCGTCATCCACCTCGACGGCGGCGATGGCCCCGACGCCGCGCCGGTCTCGTACGTGAAGGACGTCGTGCCCATCCTGGTCGACAAGTGCGTGTCCTGCCACAGCCCCGGCAACATCGGGCCGTGGTCGATGACCAGCCACAAGAAGGTCAAGGGCATGGCCTCGATGATCGAGGAGGTCCTGCTCACGCGCCGCATGCCGCCGTGGGATGCCGACCCCCACTTCGGCAAGTTCACCAACGACGCCTCGCTCTCCGTGGCGCAGACCCGGACGCTGCTGCGTTGGGTGGCTCAAGGCGCGCCGCGCGGCGAGGCCGATGGCGAAGACCCGCTCGGCTCGCTCAAGGTCCCGCCGGCCGGAGAATGGCCGCTTGGAAAGCCCGACATCGTGCTCCGGTTGTCGCAACCGGAGCAGATCCCGGCGACCGGGACGCTTGAGTACCGCCACATCGAGGTCCGCGCCGGCAACACCAACGAAGGCTGGGTCGGGGCCATCTACGTCAGACCGGGCAACAAGAAGGTGCTCCACCACGCCATCGCCCGGCTCAAGGAAGGCGGCGAGAAGGACAACCTCGGCCAGTCCGAGATGTACGTCGGCTGGGCTCCG
The DNA here is from genome assembly GCA_903916195.1 of uncultured Verrucomicrobiota bacterium. GTDB lineage: Bacteria > Verrucomicrobiota > Verrucomicrobiia > Limisphaerales > UBA9464 > CAIVQB01. The sequence continues at coordinate 13,820 of CAIWVP010000198.1, forward strand.
GGCGCGACCCAGGACTGGTTCCCGCAGGGCGGCGGCAAGTTCCTTCCCAAGGACGCCAAGTTCGATCTCGAGCTGCACTACACGACCAGCGGCGTGGCCCAGACCGATGCCACCGAGATCGGCCTCTACCTGCTGAAGGAGAAACCCGCGGCGCGGTTCGAGAGCGTTCCTGTCGTCAACCACGGCTTCGAGATCAAGCCGGGCGATCCCGACTCGCAGGCGCAGGGGCTCTATTGCTTCCCGCGCGACGCGACGCTCCACAGCGTGACCCCGCACATGCACGTCCGCGGCCGCTGGATGAAGTTCGAGCTGCTCCTGCCCGACGGCCGCCGCGAGACGGTCGCCTCGGTGCCGCGCTACGATTTCAACTGGCAGCTCACCTACGCACTCGAGAAGCCGAGGCGCATCCCCGCCGGCACCTGGGTGATGTTGACCGGCGGCTTCGACAACTCGCCGCGGAATCCCGCCAATCCCGACCCGAAGAAGACCGTCCACTGGGGCGAGCAATCGTGGGAAGAGATGTTCCTCGGCTGGTACAACGTGACCTGGGACCCGCCCAAGGTCGCCAAGCAGCCCGCGGCGTCGACCGCGGGCGGCGCGCCGTAGGAAGCGGTCCCGCGGTCCGGGCCGCCCGCGACGCTGCGCTGGCGGCCGGCGAAATCACGGCGGAGCGGCAGCTCCGCCCTACCTCGGACGGGCTCGGCCTCGTCACCTCGGCGGCTACGGGGCAGTCGGATTTTTTCCAAGACCCATCACCGGTGCAGGTCCGCCACCCCGTGCGGCAGGCGGCCGAGCGACCGGACCTCCTCCGCGCCCAGCGCGCGGTCGAAGAGGGCCAGGTCGTCCATCCAACCGGTGTAGCTGAAGCCCAGCATCACCAGCGCCTCGTCGAGATCCCAGGTGTAGGTCTGCGTGCGCGCGCCGATCTCACCCGCCGCCGCTCCATCGAGATAGAGCCGGGCGACACCCGAAGGCCGGCCGGTGTTGAAGCCGTCCCAAGTGAAGACCACGTGCGTCCAGCGATCACGACGGAACGGATGGCGCGCGACCTTGGCCATCGGCCGCTCGGAGTCCGGGACCTTCTCCCAATCGGTGCCGGCCGGGTTCCACACGGCCTTGTCGGCGAAGGCACCGAGCCGGAAGGAACGCGGATCGCCTTCCTTGTCGAAGTCGGTGAAGAAGGAGGCGTCGTCCCACGCTTTGGAGGTGATCTGGATGGGGTCGCAGAAATCGGGCGCGAGGTCCTGCTCCGGGCTCAGGCGCAACCAGAACGACACAGTCCCGGCCCAGCCCTCCTTCCGGTAAGCGACATTGCCCGCGGCCTTGAAGCCGACGACCTCGGTGATCTTGTGGTCGAAGCGCAACGCATCTCCGTACCGCCCGGCGCCCGGCGCGATATGGACGGCGCCGCCGGGCGGAAGGCCGGGCGAGACACGGCGAGGGGCGCTCCACCCGGGACCGACCTGCAACCGCCGGTCGCCCCGGGCGAAGGTCGCGTCCGGGGTCCCGTCGAACGGCGCATGGAAGGTCAGCGAACGGGCGAGACCGTCCCGGGTCGAGCGCGGCACCGGGTTGCTGGCGCAACCGGCGAGGACCAACGCGGACGAGACAGCGAGCAGGAGATGGGCGATGCGGTTTCTCATAGAGGGTGCGGGTCAGCGATGGCCGGCGATATCGGCTTCCGTGAAGGTGGCTCGGCGGACGACGCGCCGCTCGTCGGAGGTGAACACGACATGGATCTTGCCGTCACGCGTCTGGATGGCCGTCGGATAGCCGTAGTCGCCCTTCGGATCGGCCAGCAGGTCACGCTTGTGCGGGAAGGTCTTCGCCCCGTCCGTCGAGAGCGCCACGGTGAGCGGCGTGCGGTCGGAGAAGCTGTCGTTGTAGACGAGAAGGTGGTGGCCGTTCTGGAGGCGCAGGAGATCCACGGCGGCGTTCGGGTTCGGGAACGCCGAATCGACGCCGTCGCTCCAGGTCTTGCCGCCGTCGGACGACTCCGTCCGGACCATCCAGCCGTCCAGACGCCCGCTGTAGTCGCCGCCGCGTCGGCAGAACGCGACCAACCGCTCGCCCTCGATCACCGCCGGCGCCGGCTGGAGGTTGCCGAGACGCGACCGGACGCGGCTCGACTCGGTCCACTTCCGGGTCCGCGGATCATGGCGAAGGAAGAACGAGGTGCAGTCCTTGCTGGTCGTCTCCGGGTCATCGCCCACCTCGTGGTAGACCGGCAGCAGATAATCGCCGTCCGCGAGCACGATGGGCCGGTTCCGGACCATCGTCCCGGCCTCGAAGGTGAGCGCGAACGGTTCCGACCAGGTCCGCGCGCCGTCGCGGGAGATCTTCGCGGTGATCCGGGAGGTGTCCCAGGTCTCGCCGTGGCGGGTGACGTAGAAAAGCCAGACCACGCCGTCGGGTGCTTGCCAAGGAACGGCGTTGCCAAGCGCATGGAACGGGTCGCGAGCGATGGCCACCGGACGCGTCCACTTCTTCGCGCCGCGCTTCAATCGGGATCCGTAGACCGCCGCGGCGGCGTCCTTGTACTCGCCCTTGCCGCTGAAGAACGCGACGTAGAGGTCGCCGTCCGCCAGTTCGGTGATGCTCGCCGGATGCTTATAGTCGCCGGTGGCGATCTCGGGACCGAAGAGCCGGTCGATGCGGAGCCCGTCGGCCAGCAGCCAGCGGCATGAGCATGCGAAGGCGAGCAAGAGGAGGAATCGGAGGCGCATGGACGGACGCTACCGGTCCGCCGTTGCCGATGCCAACCCCCGGCTCGCGCGGCGGACATGCCGGACGCACGGCCCGGGCGACGCCTTCATCCCACGACCTGGGTGCGATCAGAAGTGGCGGACACGGCGGCTGGAAGTGGCGCAGACTGGTGGTCTGCGGTATCGCGGATCTGGAATCCGCAGGCGCTGCGGCAGGTGGGATGGCCGGTCTTGCCGACGTCCTGCCGAGTGCAACTCGGCGATACGGCAGATTGAAGATCTGCGCTACGAGTGCCCGCCACTTCCGATCGCACCCACGACCTCGAGGAGTGACATCCGCGCGGGACCGCCCACCTTCCCCGCACTTCTCATGCGAACGAAAGTCACTGGCCCGATCGTTGCCCTCGCGCAGCTTGTCCTCATCTCGGCGGCCTTGGCGGCCGGGCCGTTGCCGGTCGTCTCGCCGGCGCGGGCCGGATTCGATCCCGGACGGCTGGACCGGATGCACGGGTACGCGCGCGGCCTGGTCGCCGATGGCAAGTATCCCGGCCTCGTCACGCTGGTCGCCCGCGACGGCAAGATCGTGGAGTGGCAGAGCTTCGGGGAACGCGCTCCGGGCGTGCCGCTCAAGCCGGACGATATCTTCGCCATCGCCTCTCTCACCAAGATCGTCACCACCGTCGGCGCGCTCGTGCTGGTCGAGGAGGGCCGGCTCGGCATCGACGACCCGATCGCGACGCATCTTCCCGAGTTCAAGGACCAAAAAGTTGCGCAGGGCAGCCCGGCGCCATTCGCGCCGCCGGTCGATGCCGTGCGACCGATCACGCTCCGGCATCTGCTCACGCATACCGCCGGGCTTAGCGGATCCACCCCGTTGAAGGATGCCGACATCCCTCTGCCCCGCCGTGTCGACGGCGATTTCACGACGTTGGCCGACATGACCCGCGAGCTCGCTGCGCACACTCTGCAGCACCAACCCGGCGAGAAGTGGGTGTACGGCCCGGCCACGGACGTGCTCGGCCGGTTGATCGAGGTCGTGTCCGGCAAACCGTTCGACGTGTTCCTCGACGAACGGGTGCTGCGTCCGCTGAAGATGCGCGACACATCGTTCGCCGTGCCGCCGTCGAAGCAGGCGAGACAGGTGACGATGCACGTGCGCCAGGCGGACGGGTCGTTGGCGGCGATGGCACCGAAGCCGCGGCAGCATCCGTGGCCGTCCGGATCGGGCGGGCTCTCCTCGACGCCGGCGGATTACGTCCGCTTCGCCCAGATGTTGCTCGATGGCGGCGAACTCGACGGCGTGCGGATCCTCGGCCGCAAGACGGTCGAGCTGATGACGCAAGACCATCTGCACGGCCTGGCCAAGCCGACCAAGATCTATCCGGTGACCGATGGATTCGGTTTCGGCGTCGAGATCCGGAGCGACGTGGCGCGCTCCGGTTGGCTCGGATCACAGGGCACCTACGGCTGGAACGGCGCGACCACGGCCTATTGCAGCATCGACCCGAAGGAGCGGCTGATCGCCATGGTCTGGGCGCAGCACGCACCCAACGCCGAGTTCCAGCTCTACGAACGTTTCAACAATCTCGTCTATCAGGCGCTCGTCCGGTGACGAGTACCGGTCATGCCGCGCCGACGCGCGGGCGGGGGCTGTCCGTGCGTCGCCGATGCCAATCTTGGCGCGTATGGACGCCGGTCGCCGGTCGGATCGCGTCATCGTTCCTGCGAGGAAGAGGCCGATACCATCGCCACGTGCCACGGGAAGCACATCAGCCGAGATGTTGCCGGCCGACTCATGGACGGACCACCGGTGCCGGAATCGGGCGGGCGACCCCACGTCATGGGCAAAAACAAAAGACCGGCCTGCAACGAGTGCAGGCCGGTCCGGGGGCTGGAAGCGTTTCGCGGATCAGCAGCGTTGGCGGCGGATCCACACCGCGGCGCCCAAGGCGAGCACACCGAAGGCCGCGGCGTACTCGGAAGGCTCCGGCACCGCGGTGACTCCCGGCGATCCGACCTCGATCCCGTCGGTGGCGGTGAAGGCACCGTTCACGCCGACGGTGCTCAGTGTCGAGAGCGTGACGTTGTCCAAGGCGGCGGTGTTGTCGAACGTCTGGAACGGCGAGACAGCGTCCGCGGCCCCGAAGGTCACTTTGGCCATCAGCGTGCCCGATCCGTTGAAGAGGTTCACGGCGTCGCCGCCGGTGCCCAGGCCGACGGATGTGCCGCCATATCCGCCGATCTCGAACCCGGCCGGGGCGGTGCCGCCGAACCAAGCGTTGACGAACCCCGTGCTCTTGGTGGCCAAGTCGGAGCCGGTGATATCGATGAAGACCACCGACTTCCCGGCAGCGATGCTGGTGATGCCGCTCAAAGCGACCGATGAGGCGAACAAGTTCGTGTTGTCGTCCATCTTCCACCCGGTGATGTCGGCCGCGGAAGCGCCGGTGTTGGTGACTTCGAACCAATCGGCCGTATAGGCAGTGCTGCCACTGGCCCAAGGCGCGACCTCGGTGATGAAGACCTGCGCCTTGGCCGAGGCGGAGGCTGTCACGGCCACGGCGGCCGCGATGACGAGTTGCTTGAGGTTGTCTGAGTTCATGCGGGTATCGGTGTGTTGTCTTGGGGGACTTGGGTCAGGATGAGGTCCTGGAGAGGTGTCAAGCGGTGCGGGCACGCCGCCAGCGCCGCGAAGCGCAGAACGCGGACACCGCGACACCGGTCACGAGCGCGTAGCTCTCCGGCTCCGGCACGGGGGCGAAACCCGGCGAGCCGACGTACAGGGTCGTCGGCGTGGAGTCCGCCGAGGCGAAGGCCCCGTTGCTGCCGTCGGAGCTGAGCGTCGAGAGGGTCGAGCCGTCGAGCCGCGCGCTGTTGTCGAAGGTGAGGAACGGCGAGACCGCGGAGCTGGTCGCGAACCGGACCTGGGCCTGGATCACGTTCGCCCCGCTGTAGATGTTCACCGCGTCGAACGTCGAGCTGAGGCCGACGCCGGACCCGCCGTAGAACCCGAGCGTGAAGCCGGACGGCACGGAGCCGCCGAACCACGCCGACTTGAACGCGGTCCCGAGGGCAGTGTCGGTCGAGCCGTTGGCCACGCCTTCCAAGAAGACCACCGATTGGCCCGGCGCGATGCTGGTCGCTCCGCGCAACGCCACCGCGCCGACCGGCGACTCGGAGTTGTCGTCCATCTTCCATCCGGTGATGTCGATGGGGGACGAGCCGGTGTTGGTGAGCTCGAACCAATCGGCAGCGTAGGAAGCTCCGCTGCCCCAAGCGGCGACCTCGGTCACGAACAATTGGGCCCGGGCCGACGCGGCGCCGGCCATGAGAAGGGACGCGCTGAGGAGAGAGCGCGAGAACCGGATGGAGTTCATCGGGGGCTGGAGGGGCTTCACAGCGAGGCCGAGGACTTGCGGACGCGGCGGAAGACCCCGAACGCGAGCGCGCCGAGGCCGACGACGACCGCATAGGCCGAAGGTTCGGGCACCGGAGAGACCGAGGAGTAGACCCAGAGCTGCGGATGATCGATGTCGCCACCACCGTTCTCGCTGACGACGTAAAGGTTGCCCTCGGTGTCCATCGTCAGCCCTTCGTGCTGTTGGTTGGGGATGTCGAGGGGATTGCCGAGGTCGGAGGCGATGGTCAGCGAGCTGAGGATGTTCCCCGCGCGATCCATCTGGACGATCTTGCCGGATTGCTGGCTGAGCACGAGCAGTTGGCCATACTGGCCCGAGGTGCCCGGCAAGATGTTGGACAGGGCGAAGACGTCCGCGAAATCCGCGGTCCCCGCGAGCGCCGGGTCGAACAGGTTGACGGAGTTGGCCGTCGAGGCCGACCCGTTGCTGGCGGTGCCCAAGGCGAAGTTGATGCCGGTCTGGAAGATCCCCATCGGCGTGATCTCCTTCACGGCGACATAGCCGCCGGTGGCCGGGTCGAAGCTGATCCCCTCGATGCCGATGTTGCCGATCGTGGTGCCGAGTTTCACCGATTGGAACGACGACCCGGGCCCGAGCGTCGTCCCGGCAGCGTAGGTGAAGAGGCTGGCCAGACGGGTGCGCTCTTCGACCAGCACAAACTTGCCGGCATCGGGCCCGCTGGACACGTAGGTGAGGCTCTCGGGGTCGTCGAAGTAGACGCCGCGGGGCTTCGTGACATCGGCGGCCAAGGTCATCGAATCCACAAGTTGGCCGGTCTTCGTGACCTGGACGATCGAGGAGCCACCGTCGCCGATCACGAAGAGCGTCCCGGTGTCCTTGTTGTAGGTCACCCCGGAGGCTTCCTGCGCGAGCAGGTTGCCAGAAGGCGCGGTCGTGCGGGTCGGTTCGGGAAGATCGTACCGGCCGACCCTCTGGTAGTTGGACAGGTCGATGCTGAGGATCTGCGCGGAAGCGGAGAGGGTGGCCATCGCGAACGCGAGAGGCACGACGGAGTTCTTCGAAGACATCAGTTGGGAAGGTTGGTGGATATCGGAACGGGAAGACGGCCATGCCCCGGACAATACCGGCGCGCGCTTCCGACCGCGGAAGCCCTCACGGCCCCCGACTAGAACCACCGCACGCCGGACCCCGACTTTGTCTCAGCCCTGTGCCGACCCTGCCAACTGGCATGTTGCAACAAGGTCGTGACGGAGAAGCCACGCGCAGATGACGGACCTGGAAACCCTCCAGCGGATCCGTCGCGCGTATCGGCAGCGACCGCCTCGATACGTCGGCGAACGTCCGCAAGACCAACACGACGATGTGCTCCGGCGGCATCCCGGATCGGAGCCCATCAACATCCTCTCCAAAGTCGATGGCACGCCGATGGCCAAGAACCCGGACGTGCCGGGTCGGGCAGAATTGCGTCCTGATCCGCCGGCGCTGCCACCTCGGACCCGGACTGCTTCCCTTTCACCAGAACGGCGATAGAAGCTGGAGCCGGCCGGCACACCGTTCTCAGCCGACGGGCGGACGGACGAGCGTCCTTGCAGCCCGGCCGGCGTCCGAAGTTAGAGTGTCCGCGACGATGAATCTCCCGATGCTCCTGTCCGCGGCGGTCGGCTTGGCGGGTGCCGCCGGCATGATGATGGCGGCGGATCCGCCGCCCTTCCCCGAGGACCCGGCGGCGGTCCGCGAGCGCACCAGCTTCCAGACCTCGAAGTCCTGGAGCCCGCAGGGGAACCTCCGGTCCGACGTGGCCATGGTGTACGGCATCGACAGCACCCTGCCGGACCGCGTGAAGAGCTGGCGGGACCGCGGCTACCGCGTGCACCTGATGACGGGCGTCTCGTGGGGGCAGTATCAGGATTACCTCTACGGCCGGTTCGACGGGACGAACCACGTGGACAACGCGCAGACCGACCGCCACGGCAAGAAGATCAGCCACGGCGGCGATGTGTATTACATGTGCCCGGCGGAGAACTTCGGCGAGTTCCTGGCCGTGGGCGTGCAGCGGGGCCTGGATGCGGGCGTGGAGGCCGTGCATCTGGAGGAACCGGAATTCTGGGCGCGGGCGGGCTACTCGGAAGGCTTCAAGCGGGAATGGCAGAGCTTCTACCACGAGCCATGGCAGCCGCCGCACGAGTCGGTGGACGGCCAATGGCGGTCGTCGAAGCTCAAATACTTCCTGTATCGCCGGGCGCTCCAACAGGTGTTCCGGCATGTCCAGGAGCACAACCGGCGCACCGGCCGGGCGGTCCGTTGCTACGTGCCGACCCACAGCCTCATCAACTACGCGCACTGGCGCATCGTCAGCCCGGAATCGAGCCTCACCCAGCTCGAGGGCTGCGACGGCTACATCGCGCAGGTGTGGACCGGCACGGCGCGCACGCCGAACCGTTTCCGCGGCGTGCGCAAGGAGCGGACCTTCGAGACCGCGTTCCTCGAATACGGCGCGATGCAGAACCTGGTCCGCGCCACCGGCCGCCGGGTCTGGTATCTCAACGATCCGGTGGAGGACGACCCGCGCCACGACTGGACGGATTACCGCGGCAACTGGGAATCCACCCTGACGGCCTCGCTGCTCCAGCCGGAGGTCTGGCGCTACGAGGTGGCGCCTTGGCCGGAGCGGATCTTCGGCGGGAAATATCCGCTCGACGCGAAGCCGGAGGACAGGAAGGCCATCCCGCAGGATTACGCCAGCGAACTACAAGTCGTGATGCAGGCGCTGGAAAACCTCCGGCAGGCGGATGTGCGATGGGATTGCGGCACCCGCGGGATCGGCGTCCTCGTGAGCGATTCGCTGATGTTCCAGCGCGAGCAGCCGACGCCCAGCGATCCGGACATGGCGCAGTTCTACGGTCTGGCGCTGCCGCTCCTGAAACGCGGCCTGCCGGTGACCCCGGTGCAACTGGAGAACGCCGAGCTGCCCGGCTTCCTCGACGACCAGCGCGTCCTCCTCCTCAGCTATCAGGGCCAGAAGCCGCTTTCCGCCGAGGTGCATCCGCCGCTGGCGGCATGGGTCCGCAAAGGCGGCGTGCTCGTGGTGGTGGACGACGATTCGGATCCCTACAACCGGGTGCGCGAATGGTGGAACGGCGAGGGGAAGGACGGGCGCATCCCCCGCAATGATCTCTTCGCGAAGTTGGGCGTTGCAGACGATAGCTTTTCCAAAGACGCGCCGACGATGCGGACGGTGGGCAAGGGAGCGGTCATCTGGGTGCGGGAGGATCCGGTCCGCTTCGCGCTCAGCGCCGAGGCCGACGCCCGCTTGGCCGGGATCGTCCGCAAGGCCGCGATCCGGGCCGGGCTGGAATGGAAGGAGAGCAACCACTTGGCGCTGCGGCGCGGCCCCTACGTGATCGGCGCGGGATTGGATGAATCGGTGGCCGGTGCCGCCAAGGAGCTGAAAGGTCGCTTCGTGGACCTGTTCGACCCGGAACTCAAGGTGCGCCGCACGGTCGCCTTGCAACCCGGCACCCGGGCCTTCCTGCTCGACCTCGACGTGGTGGGATCCGCCGCGGCGCCGCAGGTCATCGCGTCCGCGTGCAAGGCTCTTCCTTTGAAACGGGCCGGCGGCGGAGCGGCTTGGACCGTCGAGGGCGTCGGCGACACCCCGGGGCTGGTGCTGATCGCCACGCCCAAGGCACCCCGCTCCGTGCAACTGGAACGGCAGCCGCTCACGTCCTACACCTATGATACCGCCGAGGGATTGCTTTACGTCCGCTTTCCCAACGAAGCGCGGCCCCGGGACCTCGTGGTCGAGTTCTAGCGGTCCGGACCACGGAACCGGGCAGGCGGTCAGAGATCCTCGGGCCGACCCGCGGGCGGGATGAAGTCGTCCATCGACCAGAGGATCCCGTTCAGCAACAGCCGGCGGAAGCTCGGCTCGGCGAAATCATCGGGGCTCCCCAGCGAGGTGTAGAAGACGCGGCGACGTTCGCGCGTGTTCGTCCACGCCACCGGCTCGGTCTCGGATAGGCCGTCCTCGGTGCGGCCGACCAGCAGCCGGGTGGTCGTCGGAGCGAGGTCGCGGTTGCGGTAGAGATGGGACTTCGCGCGGAACTCGGGCGCGACGCCGTTGAGGATCGGGCTGGCGGCGGTGGCGCGGTCGTGCCGAACGACCGTCACCTTCCCCGGACCGGTGCCGTAATGGTCCTGATAATCGCCGCCGAGCACCTCTTCGTCGAAGTGCATCCAGGTCGTGGCGGTCGGCGTCTTCTGGTCGCGCTCCTCGAAGGCGTGGCTCGCGGTGCGGATGCCGACGACGGCCTTGCCCGCGGCGATGTGGGCGCGGATGGCTTCGAGCATCGGCCCGGGCGGGCTACGGCGACGCGAGCTGATGACGAGCACGTCGGCCTTGGGGATGGCTTCCCAGCCTTTGAAATCGTTGTCCCCGACCTTCGGCGACGCGGTGACGAACGAAAGCTGATAGCCGCGCCAGGCGAGCTCCTTCTTGGCGAACTCCGGCAACGTCTCCCCGGTGCGGTATTCGTTCTCGCCGATGATGAAGCAGACCGTCTTCTTCGTGTCGGCCTTGAAGCGGAAGGGCTCGCCGCCGAGCAGGTCCGCGCTGGTGATGCTCGGGCACCAGTACTGCTCGATGTGCTCGGTCACCAGCTCGGTGCCGCGGAAGTGCGAGACGTAGGGCGCCTTCCGATGGTTGTACATCGAGTCGGTGAGGTCGCGCATGAGCACGACGTTCTGCCCTTGGGTCACCATCTGCCGGATGGAGAACGGCCGGCCGAGCACGCACATGTTGATGTGCACGCCCATGACGATGACGTTCGTGATCCCCCGCTGCCGCATCAGGTAGAAGGCCTCGGCCGAATCGGTGATCGCATCGCCGTCCTCGATGGCGAGCCCGGGATGCTGCCGGCTCCAGGCGCGGAAGCCCGGGCAATCGGGACAGCCGTCGCAGCCGCCGTCGGAATCGTCGATGGGGAGCTTCGGTTCCTTGCCGCCGTTCAACGAGCACCAGCCCTGGAGCGGGACGGTCGTGACGACCTTCGGCGCGGCCTGCGCGAGTTTCCGGCCCGGATGGTCCTGGTAGAACCCCAGCGTCTCGCTCGGGCAGTGGATGATCAGCGCGCCCTTCGCCCGCGCGGCCTTCAGCACCGCGTCCATGCGCGGCACCATCTCGCCCACGCGTTCGGTGGCGTCGGGGCAATGATGCTTGTCCCACATGTCGCACACGACGACCGCGGTGCGGGACGGATCCCACGACAGCGACCGCTCGACGGCGACGAAGGCGTTGGTGTCCTGCGCGTCGCGGACCCGGGAGCGGGCGTGGAGCGCGAGCGGTCCGGCCCGGAGCAGCAGCGGGAGGACGAATGCCGCGAGCAGTAGGATCCGGCTCGGCCGGCCGGGGGCAAGGCGGGGAATCTTCAAGGAGGCCACCATGCACCCGGAGCCGCCCCGATCCCAAGCGAAGTCTCCCGGCCCCGAGGTCTCCCGGTCGCGCCTCAACGCGCGGCCAGCGCGTCGTCGGCGACCGTCACCTGGAACGCGCCCGTCCGGACCGCTCCGCCGACCCGGACCTGGGTCCAGACGCGGTAGCGGCCGGGCTTCGGGAAGACGAACGGGAAGCTCACCTCGCCGCCCCGCGACAGCGCCTCGGCGACGGCCGGTGTCACCGCGGTGAGGTCGCCGCAGTTCGCATCCACCGCCCGCGCGGCCGCGTCGCCCGCGGTCTTCATCGCGAACCTTCGCGCCGCCGCCATCGAGAGCGTCCCTGCCGGATGCACATGGGCGAAGACCGAGCCGTCCTCGTGCTCGACGACCCCGTGACCGAGCATGCGCAGATACGGTTGGAGCGCCGCCGGGCGGCCATCGCGCGACCGGACCAAAGCCCGGAGCGACGCCGGTTCGCCGACGCGGAAGGTTGCCGGGACGAGTTCGATCGTGGGGTCGTCGGCCGCCGCCGGTACCGTGGCCGCGAGCACGGAATCTTCCGGGTCGCTCGGGACCCAAGCCACCGAGGAGACGCCCGCGACGATGTCGACCGAATGGGTCACGGTCTCGGTCAAGCCGCCTTCGTGGGTGATATCCGCATAGAGACGATAACGCCCTTCCGGCAGCGGAGGCAGCGCCGCGGTGTACGACTTGCCGCCCTCCGCGACCGGATGGAGATGCGCGAAGGCCGGGATCGTGCCGGCCCGGCTTTCACCGACCAGGAACAGATGGAGGAGTTTTCCGTGGTCCGGCACCAGTGCGTAGTCCGGCGACCCCGCGCGGCGATCCGTGATATCGAACCGCAGCGTCGGCACGCCCTCCGCGACCACGATGGCGACGCTATGTCCCATCGGCTGGAACAACACGCGCGTCCGGTGGTGGCGATCGGTCGCTTCCCACCAACGGGATCCGCCCCACACCGCTAGGACCGCGATGCCTGTGGCGAGCGTCCCGCCGATCCAGCCCCGCAACCGGCGACGTCCGTCGATGGCGATGCCCGGCGCGAGCGTGCTCTCGCGGACCGCGCCGGCGGCGATGCCGGCCAACGCGCCGACCAGCCCGAGCCCGAGGCCGCCCAGCACCCATCCCAACCACTTCGGCAACGGTCTCTGCACGGTGGCGACCGAGTTCACCGGCACCAGCAGCGAGCCGCCACTTTCGCCTTCGACCGCCACCTCGACCCCGTACGCGCCGCGCACCATGAACCAGAGCGCGGCCTGATAGAGGCCTTGTCCGCCCGGCACCGGCACGGCGACGTCCGCGCGCGGCGCGGCGCCGCGTCCGGAGCCGGCATGCAGCGGCAGCACGGTCACCCGCGTCGGCGATCCCGCGAGCACGCGCACGGAGATCTCGGCGAGGCCGGGCACCACGTCGGGCTGTCGCACCACCACGCGCACCGGGAACGAACCGGCCTTCCCTTCGAAGATGATGTGCGGGCTGCCGACATGCGCCCGGACCGGGAGCGCCGCGAGCAGCGACGCCAGCCAGAGGAACGCGGAGAAGATCCCGGGCAACCCGGGCAACCCGGGCAACCCGGATGCGCGATGCCCGGACCGGAAGGCGACGACGAGGAGAGGGAGGTTCATCGGCGGACGCGCGAAAGGAACGAACCCGCGCCGAGCCCGACCGCGGAGGCCGCGAGCGCGATCGACCCGGCGATGACCATCGACCTCAGGTCGAGCGGATCACGGTCGAGATCCCAGAACTGGTGCAAGCGGGGCCCGTTGCCGCGCAGGTACCCGAAATACCGGCCACCGGCGAAGATCCCGTTGTCAGCGGCCGGGCTGATCAAGAACGCAGCGAACGCGCGCTGCACCGGAAGGAACGTTCCGAGGAAGAGCGCCGCCGCCGCCGGGATCCGCAACAGGTCCCATCCCCGTGCCGACCGCTTCCGCAGCGCGAAGAACAACAGGTCGATCGCGATCGCCGGCGCGACCAGCAACAGCGGAAACACCGGCGGCGTCATGTGGTCGATGCGGTTCTGGACCGGCGCGAGCTTCGGTTCCGCCGGGAACAACGGCAGCAGCCAGACCATGCTGACGAGCACGCCGGTGTAGACGAGGGCGACCTTGGTCGCGGACCCGCGCACCGGCGCATACCGCGCGGCGGCGACGAGGAAGGCCGGATAGAGCAACGACGACGCCTTGGCGAACGTCCCGGTGTGCTGGAGGTTCGGCCAGCTCGCCTCGGTGAGCATGATCGACGCGAGCGCGAGCTGGATGCCGTTGGCCGCGATGACCATCCAGCCCCCGCCCGCCGCCCCGCCGGCGGCGACCGAGCGGTTGCGTTCCGCCGCCACGAGGACCGACGCGCCGACGACCACGCCGTACATCCCCACCGCCAACAGCGAGTGCGGCGGGGAAAGGATCTTCACATCGAGCCCGTAGGCGCTGTGCCACCAATCGTCGAACGGCGCGCTGGTCAGCATCGCCGTGGCGCCCCAGATGCAGATCCAGGCCCCGAGCGGCGCGCGCGCGCCCCAGACCCCGACGGTCACGCCGCGGAGACCGGCCCGGTCGAGGATCGTCGCTTGGAACGCCAGCCAACCGCTCACGCAGCCGCCCAGCGTCCCGCCGAGGTAGAGCATCATGTGCGCGGGCGTCCAGAAGGTGTCGCGGCCGATGGAGACGTGCCACGAGATGTCCCAAAGGATGCCGAAGGTGATGCACGCCGCGCCCAAGAGCAGAGCGAGCGAGGTCCAGGCAGGGCGCGACGAAGCGCGCGCGGTCCCGGCCGCGGGCATCATGACGTCCATCGACAAGGCGGTCGGCATCCGCGGCACGATCCCAGCAATGCAGCGCGTGCGCAACCCCGCCGCCGGATCCCGGGTCGGGCGCCTGTTGCCTCAGAAATTTCGACACCCTGGTGGGGTTGCCTTGGCGCTCGGCAAGAGGCGGCGGCTCTGTGGAGAAGACCGGTCTGGAAGTTACGAGAACAGCAAAGGTGCCGGCAGATCCCAGGTGTTCCTGCCTTCTCGTCATCCAGCCCCTCTCTCCGGCCGGTGTTCTCCACCCAGCAAACCCGGCTCCGCGCCGGCTGCCGTCGGCACTGTCGGGTATGGCACAGCGTCCAGTCCAAGCCCAGCGGACACCGGATGGTGGACCGACTCGACGCCGAAAGGCGTTCCCATCGGAAGTGAGAACCGCAGGCGACAGGCCACCCGATGGCTCGATTCCTCGATTCCGTTTTCCTGACAGCACGTTTTCCGTAGGATCCTGACCCATGACATCTCGACGGAAGTTTGGCTGGCGCTGTGCCGTTCCAGCTTTGACGGGCTGTGTCAGGATCATCGCCGTTTGTGGTTTCATCGTCCGGTCCTGGGCCGGCGAACCACAGGTGCTATGGCACTCCCAACCGGTGAAACCCGGGCAGACCGTCTTGATCTATGGCGATGGACTGGCCGCTGGCCAGGTGGTCGGGGGACGTTTGGACGATGGTCCGGCAGGGATGCCAGGAGAGGAACAACGGCCGGTCCTGGATTTCAGCTCTCGGCCTTTGACTGTCATCCAGGCAAGGGAACGGGCGTTGAAAGCCATCCTCCCGGAAGAAGCCCCCGGTGTCTACGCGCTGACCGTCGGGGCAGCCCCACACTCCCGGAGGATCTTGGTCAACGCGCCCCAGGTCTGGTGGGCCCGCGGCGCCCAGCGGTTGGATGCCGTGCCCGGTGAGGAGCTGCGGCTCTTCGGACTCAGCCTGGGTTGGCGTGGAGTCCATGGGCCCCTGGCCGGAGAACCTCCGAAAAACCTGGGGACGCGCATCGTGCTCCAGGGACCGCGGACGACCGAGTTGGTCGTCGCGGATGCGGATCTCTATTCGGCTCGCGCACCGCTGCCCGCGGACCTGCCCGTCGGGGAACACACCGTCTGGGTGCACAATGGTTGCGGAGGTCCTGAGGCCTGGGGGCGATGTCTGGAACCCTTGCGCGTCGGTCGGCCGGATCCCTGGCCCACGACCGAACACAACGTCCTCCGGTTCGGAGCTCGCGGGGACGGGGTGGCGGACGACACCGATGCCGTGCAGGCCGCCTTGGATGCCGCCGGCCAAGCCGGGGGTGGGACGGTCTATTGTCCATCCGGGCAGTATCGATTCAACCGGCCCCTGAGGATCCCGCGAAAGACGCTGCTGCGCGGGGAGAACCGCGACAAGACCCTCTTCTACTGGAGCAACCGGCATTTCGCGCGGCTCCGCGGGATCATCCATGGCGAGGCCCAGTTCGGGCTGGAGGACCTGACCATCTGGTACGTGGGAGCTGAACGCGGGATCGAGAACATGGCCGAAGTGGAGGGGAAAAGCCTCTATTCCGACGCGAACCGCCCTTCTTGGTGGCAGGAAGGAGACATACGGTTGCGGCGGCTTTCCATCCGGTGGAGTCCCTATGGAGCGCGGCCAGGATGGGGCCAGTTGAGCGACACCATCGAGTTGACCCGGCAATTGAACTTTGAATCGCTCGATGCCGCAGGAAAGGGCGTGGCGATCTGGCTGTGCGGACGCGACATCCGGGTGGAGGATTGCGACGTCTATTCCGGCGGGTTCCCGTTGTTGTTGGCCTTCATGTCGGACGGCAGCCTGGTGCGCAACAATGTGCTGCGGACCGGTCGGGGCGGACTGGTGTGGGCGCAGCGCGGTCGGAAGGTGATCTGGGAGGACAACCAGATGCTGGGATCCGACAACCTCTCGCGGGCCGGCTGGAGCACCAAAGCGCATCCGTATTACGACCAAGTCTATTTCCGCGGCAACACCGTCGCTTTCGCCCAGTCAGCCGATTACGAGATCGTCGGATCCGACGGGGCCTCGCCGGTCTACTACGGTGGCGTGGTGCCGGGGGGCGGACCGCAGGTGCAGCTCAAGCGCCCGGTCCGATCGTGGCCCTTTGAACCGGAGGGCCATCTCGCCTTCGTGCTCGCGGGCAAGGGCAAGGGACAGGCCCGGGCCGTCGTCCGCGGATCCACCCAGAGCATCGAGTTGGATCGTCCCTGGGAGGTTCCCCTCGACGAGACGTCGCTGCTGGGCATCAACCACAGCCTGCGCCAATGGCTGATGGTCGGGAACCGGATCGCCGACGGCGATTCGATGCAGATGTATGGACTGAACCACGAGGTGGTCTTCGCGGAGAACCGTTTGGAACGGGTGGGTGGCAGTTCTGAGGCCGCGCTGAGGTTCCTGGCCTTCCAGCACACGAGCGACGGTCCGGAGGCGGCGGAGCCTTCGTTCTTTTCCCAGATGCTGGGCAACCATTTGGTGGCCCACCGGATGGATCTGAGGCGTTTTGAATCCGGAACCGCCGCCATGGAATTGAGCGGAGGCGACGTGGATTCGTTGGGTGACGTCGAGACCCCCTGTCTGATGAATGCCGCCGTTCTACGGGGCAACCGGATCCAGGGTGGCAAGATCCTGATTTCGGTGGGGAGCCAGAAACCGTTCCGGGCAGAGGATATCCTGATCGAGGACAACGTGGTCTCCGATGCTCCGGTGGGGATCGAGATCGGTGGTCGGACCGCTGGCATCATGATGCGTCGGAACTCCCTGACCGCGGTCCGGGAACCCCTGCTCGGGGAAGGGATCCGGGATGCTTGGCAGGAGCCGGGGATGCGCGTCCGGAACTGGCTGAGTTCCCTCGACGGGGTGGGTGGACGTCTCGCCCACACGGCTTGGCCCGCGACCTATGCGCGCGTCGCTCGTGCCGTGCAGATGGGCCCGCAGGGCGACTCCGAAGTGGTTCTCGGGGAACTCCAACGATTGGTCGCGCCCATCGTGACCCAGTCCATCCCCCCGCCGCAGCACGCGGAACTCGCGCGGGTCTTGTTCTCGGTGCAGGCCGAGGTGCAGCCGGACGCATCGCTGGACAGATTGCTCGATACCGGTGCCGGTGGTTCCAGCGAAGTGCGTGTGCAGTTCTCGAACGTGGGAAGCCAGACGCTCCAATGCCAGGTCGAGCCCGTTTGGCCCCGGGGTTGGCAGGCGGGCAGCGGGGCTGTCGAAGCTCCAGCGGGCCGGTCGACGACACTGCGGTTGCCGGTGGTGCTTTCTCCGGGATCGCGAGGATCCTATGCCATTCCGGCGAAGATCACGGTCCGATCCGGGGAGTCCGTGGTGTCGTGGCTGGAATCCGTCCCGGTCGGAACCGGCGCGGTCCGCGAATGGCAGGTGGTCGGGCCGTTCCCGGCCGACACCCCGGCGGCCTCCGCTCTCGTCGCCACCGCGCGTGATTCCTGGGACCTCGCAGCTCCGGTGAAGGTGGGGAACGTGGAGTTTCTCTGGCGACCTATCACCAACACGGCGCGGTTGGAGTTGACGGATCCCGTCTCCGGGTCCCGGGAGTCCGGGGCAGGATGGGTGGGGGCCTATGCCCTTTGTGCGGTAGAAGCCGATGCCGACCTCTGGGCTGAGGTCACCGTGGGTTCCGGTGCTCCGGGTGGGAAGTTCGAAGTCCAGTTTTACCTGGATGGCAAAGAGTTGTGGGACCTGCGGCTGGGACGGGAAACCTGGTCCCCGAAGCGGTTGCCACTGCGGATAGATCAGGGCCGGCATTTCCTCCTCGTCGCCGCACGTGATCGGCGCACGGTTCCCGACGTGTCCATTTCGATCCGTGAGCTCGGCCTTCCTTCCGGAGGCCGGGTCCGGCCGGTCGCGCCAAAGACGCTCAAGTGAAGCGATACGGGAAACGACCCGGCCTGCCAGTATGTCTTGCCGGTGATCAAGTCCGCCCAGCGGCTCAAAAACGAAATTCCCCATGACGCCTAGGCCCAAGCCCCCGAGATGCAGTATCGTGAAAAGCCCGATTTCAGCCTCGGAGCGCGGGTTGAGGTTTACCTGCGCGATACGTCCACGGAAGTGGTGGTTGTCCCAGCGTCAGCCGACATTCGGTTGCGCGGTCGCACTCCCGAGGAACTGCTTCAGGGCGACGAGTAGGCGTGGCATGACCTGCCGTCCGCGTGTTGAGGCGAACCGCTCCGTCTGCCGCCGGGTGCGATGACCGTTTGGAGTTGGAACGGCAAGCGCGCGGAGTGGGGAACGAACACACAGACGGAGTTGGCGGCCGGTCTTTCTGGAATGGGCGATGCGGATCGGATGCGGGTGCGGATCGAAAGTCCCGAGGCATGGCTGTCGGTCGTGACGTTTCTCGACACGGGACCCAACCTACGCGCCGACCCGACTTCCGACCTCGGTGACGCTCAACGAGGAACGGGTGTGGCGTTTCTACGCCGGTGTCTCCGACTACCCGCACTACGACGCCTATCGCGCCACCGCACCATCGCCCGATGCCTGGGGCCAGTATGACCGCTGGGGTGGCCAGCGTATCCGTTGGGGTTGTCCCCTCGAAACCATTGGTGAAATGACGTTCTCCTCGCGATCCTGTCCATCGCCGTCGCGGTGGTCTTCCTGCGCTACTTTCTGGCTCCGGACACCGCTCCCCGGCTGAAGCCGTCGCGGCTCTGGTTGCCCGCGCTCCAGGCTGCCATCGGTTCGTTCATGGATGCCTACCGCACCGTCGCCTGGCTGTGCTCTGTGCCGAACGCCATCGCGGCCGAGATCATCCCTCGCGCCAGATCTTCAGGTGACAGACGCGCTGGGCGTGCAGTTCGAGATGAGCGGGATTGACGCGCCGGCCACGAAAGCCTCGAACCGACTCGCGAGAACAGGATATGGACCGTGAAACGCCTGCTTGCCGCAAAAGGAGCCTGTCCATCACAGATTACAAAAGAATCCCAAAAATGACACCTAGGACTTGCGTGCATTGAACCTCAATGCATAGTAGTCCCATGAAGATAAACAAGGACCTCAACGCCGCCTCCGCCAGCGCCATTGTCTTGGGCATCCTTCAGACCGGAGAAAGCTATGGGTATGCCATCGTCCAAAAAGTCCGCGAACTCTCCGCCGGGGAGGTCGAGTGGACCGATGGCATGTTGTATCCGATCCTGCACCGACTGGAAGCCGATGGGCTCATCGTTGCCCGCTGGGGCGAGTCGGAGACCGGTCGCAAGCGGAAGTACTACCAACTCACCCTCCAGGCCCGCCCCGTGATGGAGGACGACCGCAGGCAATGGCAGACCGTCCACGCGATCCTCAACCGATTGTGGGCCCCCGAGGCCTCCCCGCGTTCCCCGGGGTGTGCGCCGGCTCCTGCTGTCTGAGATTCGCCACCGAGTCGTCACGGATCCTCTCTTCCCAAGACCCTTCCATGAATGCTTCCCCCTTCTCCCTGGATCTGGCTGGTCTGCCTGCGCCGCTGGCTGCTGAGCTGGAAGACCACCTGATGGAATCCCTTGAGGCTGGCCTCCGCTCGGGAATTTCCCCCGAAGAAGCTCGCCAGTCCGCCCTACGTTCAATGGGTGCGCCGCTTGATGTGGCCCGTCGCTGCCTCCGCGAGTCCGACCCTCGGGAGTCCCACCGGATTCCCCTGACCCCGCCCCAGCGGGTGGCCCTCGTGGGATGGCTTTTGCTGGGCGTCGGTTTTGCTTCGCGGGTGTGCGCTGCCTCCGACCCGAGCCACGGGTCCATCGCCGCCTGCGTGGGGCTTTCGGTCGGGTCGCTGGCCATGGCCTTGTTGATCCGTCGGGCGTGGATTCCGCTTCGCCTGGCCATCGGGCTTTCGCTGGGTCTGACCGGGATGGCAGTCGTGGCCTTCCTCCAGTCGGCTTGGCATCCGTGGATCCACAACAGTCTCGCCCTGACCCCGGCGGCCCTTGGGATCCTCGCGCTCTTCGGTGCGGTGTCCGGAGGAGCCCTCACCGCTACGCCACGCCGGACTGCCTGAACGGTACTGATCGCTTTTCCGCTTTTCCAACAAGGATGCCCTCCGGGGCTCGCTGTCTGCTTTCAGCAAGCAAAAATTGTCCAAAAGATAAAAAACTCAAATCCAGAGCCATGAACACTCAACGAACCCGAAAACCCGCGTTCCTCGAATGTCTCCTCACGATGCGGCCCCTCTGGGCCGTGGTCGTTGCCACCGCCATCCTGACGAACGCCACCCTGTTGGCGCAGGTCCGACCGATGCCGGACACCAACCCGGTGCCGCCGCAGCAGCAAGTTGAACCGCCCCCGGAGTGGCCGTTGCCGCCGACGCCCCCGACACCCCCGTCCGACCCGGCGGTGACCGAGCCCGTCTCGAACGTCGCCAATGGCCAGCAAAGCCTGTCCCTGAAACTCGACTACCCGAAGCTCGAGATAGCGGAGGACCGTGCCTATATCCCTCTGTTCTTCACGATCCTGGGCGATTATCAGGGTACCAATGACATTGTGGTGCGGGCCCGCTTCATTGACGGCACCGCTACCCCGGGAAAGGACTTCGTGATGGACCCGGCCGTGGAGGTCATGCCGGCGCAGGGCGGACGGGAATTCTGGGTGTCCTTGCCCACGATTCTCGACGAGATCAACGAGGGTACCGAGACGGCTGTCTTCGAGTTGTCCATCGATGGCAGTACTAACGCTCCGGTCCGCATGGAAGTGAGCCTCCTCGACGACATGGACCCGGGCGA
The DNA here is from genome assembly GCA_903916195.1 of uncultured Verrucomicrobiota bacterium. Classification (GTDB taxonomy): domain Bacteria; phylum Verrucomicrobiota; class Verrucomicrobiia; order Limisphaerales; family UBA9464; genus CAIVQB01. The sequence continues at coordinate 34,874 of CAIWVP010000198.1, forward strand.
GGTTGGGTTCGTCTCGACCCGCTTCCAGGTCAACGAAGGCTCCGCCAACGGCTACGCCCAAATCCGCTTGTGGCGCACCCTCGACACCCGGCAGGCGGCCACTGTGACCTATCGTTTGGAGGGCGCGGCCTCGGCGCTGGCCGTCCTGGGCGGTCAAACCAATCGCACTGCGACCTTCGAGCCGGGACAGTCGCAGATTTTCGTCCAGATCCCGCTGGTGAACAATTCCGAGGCGCAGGGCACCTTGGATGTGACCCTCATACTCGGGTCCGGTGAAGGGGGCCTGAAGCTCATGAAGGGCCTCGAGAGCACCGTGTTGACCTTGGCCGACGACGAGACGCCCAGTTCCGGCGAGCCGCTGACAATCTCTCAGTATGACGTCGGGGGCGGCCAGCGCGGCGCGATGCTTTCGACCCGTGTGTCCCGCGGGTATCAAGTCCGGCTGGAGTCTTCCGACACGGGTGCGGCGGGCCCTTGGCGCCCCTACTGGATCTTCGAAGGCGCTGATACCGAGCGCTACGCCTTCGACTCCTTCGACGCCTCCGTGATGCGGATGTACCGGATCCTTCCGCCCGAACCCCTCGACTATACCTACCCCTGGTAAGAGGGCAGGGGCGGTTGGTCATCCGAACAAACGGGCGAACTTCGCCCTGCAACGGCCGGAGGAACTGGGCGGCTCACCCCCAGCCTCCGGCTCTTTCCCATCACCGGGGTACCACCTTCCCGGGGCACCGAGTCCGGGTGCCTCCCGCCGCTGGCGGCCCCGGTGGACAATAAGACCCGCCACTTGGGGATCTTGGCCGCGGATGGACCGTCGGACATCGCGCGGGATAGCCCAGCGACGCTCCTTCGCTTGGTCCGCTCGCTTTCGCAGGTCGGCTCGTGACCACGAACGACTCACAACCACCTTGGCCGCTTATCACTGGCGCGCTTTCGCCCTCCTCATGCCACGATCCTGATTCGCCAAAAGTGCATGACAGGCTCTAGGAACCCATGAGGTGAGGCCCGGGTGCCTGGGCAAGGGCGGCGTGGGCGGACCGGAAAGTCCGCCCTCCCGGCGATACGCGGTGCGTGGACAGCCCAGATTTGGCTCGCGGACATGGACGCATTCTGGTTGGGTGGCCAGTCCATGAGAGCGAATCTCCGATGGGTCTGTTTGATGTTGCTCGCCTGCGTGTGGTCCGCCGGCGCGCTCCCGGCTGCCGAGTCCGAGGCGAAGGACGACTTCGGGCGCGCGATGGCGGCCTGGCGCGACGGCAAGCACACCAACGCCATCGCCATCCTGACCAAGGCCATCAGCACGTCGCCCAAGGAATCCCGCCTCCTGAACCTTCGGGCCCAGATGCGGTCGATGATGCGCGACCACGAGGCCGCCGTCGCCGACCTCGACGCGGCGATCAAACTGGAGCCCGATTCCGGGTTCCTCGTCCGCGAACGCGCGAACGCCTTGTTCAAGCTGGGCCGTTTCGCCGCTGCCGCCGCTGATTTCGACCGGGTGAACGAGCTCTTGCCGAAGTCCGCGCCGCACAACTGGCAGCGGGGCATCGCGCTCTACTACGCCGGGAAGTTCGCGGAAGGACGCAAGCAGTTCGAACTGCACCAGACCGTGAACCCCGACGACGTGGAGAACGCCGTCTGGCATTTTCTCTGCACCGCGCGCGAACAAGGTGTCGAGGCCGCCCGCAAGCAGCTCATCCCCATCCGGGGCGACACGCGCATCCCGATGAAGGAGATCCACGACCTCTTCGCCTCGAAGGCGACGCCGGAGGACGTGCTCGCCGCCGCCGCTGCCGGCGAGGCCGCGCCCGCGGACCGTCGCAACCGGACTTTCTACGCCCATCTCTATCTCGGTCTCTATTTCGAGGCGCTCGGCGATGCCGCGCGGATGCGCGAGCATATCCTCGCCTCTCTGCCGCTCGCGGCGCGCGATGACTACATGGGCGATGTCGCCCGCGTCCATGCGCAGCGCCTCACGGCCGAACTTTCTCCGAAATCCAAATGAATCCCCGTCCCGGCGGCCCTGACCGTCGTCCCTCGTTCCGTAGCGGCCCTCCTTCGGCGCGCGATGGCTCCCGTCCTCCCGCCCGCCCCTTCCGCGACGACGCGCGTCCGCGTCCCGCCGCTCCAGGTCCCCGGCCGTTCCGCGACGAGCAGCGGCCGCAGCAGGGTCCTCCGCGCCCGCAGTATGGCACGCCGCGTCCTCCTTACGGAGCCCCTCGCCCCTCTGGAGCACCGCGTCCCTACGGTGGCGGTGCCCCGAGCGGCGGCGAAGATGCACGCCCGTTCCGCTCCGAAGGCGGCGCCGGACCGCGGCCGTTCCGCAGCGGTCCGCCGGCATATCGCCCGGACGAACGGCCACAGGCCGGCGGCCCTCGCCCGTTCCGCGACAACGGCCCCCATGAACGTCCGATGGACGGCCCGGCCGGCGGGCGACCGGATGGCGACGCAGTCCCGCCGATGCGCGAGCCGCGCGGCCCCCGGCCCGGCCGGTTGGAGCGCGAGGCCATCAAGCGTGGCGAACGCCCGTTCTGGCTAGGCCGCTCTTCGCCCGAGACCGCTTCCGGCCCGACCGCCGTCCCCGGTGCCGGTGCGGGCCCGAGCGATTATGAAGGCGGCAAGCCGAACTACGGCACCGGACCCTCGCGTCCGCCGTTCCGTCCGCGCCCGCCGGCCGGACCGCCGCAACCCCGAGAGGACCGCGGGGACCGCGACGATCGCGAGCACCGTGCCCCGGCACAGCCCGCCGCGCCGCGAGCGTTCTATAACCGTTTCGCACGCAACCCATCGCCCCGCCCGGCACCCGCTCCGCGCCCCGATGCGGCCTTCGACGACGGTGACGACGACAACTTGCCCGCTGAACCGGCGCCCGCCGCGCCCCGGCCGGCCCCAGCGGCTCCGCGCCCCCGGCCTGCCGCCGGCCGGTCGAACGCTCCGCGGCATCCGGTCAAAGAGAACCGTCAGGCGACCGCGCCGACGGAGACGCAGGTCAGCACCACGGAGCTGATCGAGCGGATCATCGAGAAATCGAGCCGCGAAGTGGCGGCCGACCTCGCGTTGCGCCAACAACTCAAGCGCCGTCGCAGCCTCCCGCCGGAGACCGCCGCGCAGATCGCCCGCACGGTGTTCCGCTACTTCCGCTGGTCGGGCTGGCTCGATCCACAGGTCCCCGTCGGGTTGCGGATCGTCCAAGCGAACGGCCTCGCGGAACGCTTCCGCTCCCGTCCGACCGACCTCACCGAGGAGGAGCTCCGCGCGAAGACCGTCCCGGCGTGGACCTGGGATGCGCTGTCCGCCGACGTCGCGTGGCTGCGCGCCTTGCAGCGCGAGCCCCAGCTCTGGCTGCGCGCCCGCACCGGCCGCCGCGCCGGCATCGCCACCCTGCTCGGCTCGTCCCGCCCGGGTCCGTTGCCCGAGAGCCTGGCCTACGACGGCACGGAGGACCTCTTCCACAACGAGGCCTTCCAGTCCGGCGAGTTCGAGATCCAGGACATCGCGTCCCAGGTGGTCGGAAATCTCTGCGCGCCGCAGCCCGGCCAGTTCTGGTGGGATGCCTGTGCCGGCGAAGGCGGCAAGACGCTCCACCTCGCCGACCTGATGCAGGGCAAAGGCCTGATCTACGCGAGCGACCGCGCCGAGTGGCGTCTCGAACGCCTCCAGCTCCGGGCCAGCCGGGCGAAGTGCTTCAACTATCGCGCCGTGCCTTGGGACGGTGGAACGAAGCCGCCCACCAAGACCCTGTTCGACGGCATCCTTGTCGATGCCCCCTGCTCCGGCCTCGGGACCTGGGGCCGCAACCCGCACTCCCGTTGGACCGCGACGACCAACGACGTCTCCGAGCTGGCCGCCGTGCAGAAGAGCCTGCTCGCGAACGTCGCACCCTCGGTGAAACCCGGCGGCAAGCTGGTGTACGCCGTGTGCACGCTCACCCGTGCCGAGACGACCGAGGTCGCCGAGGCGTTCAGCGCGGCGCATCCGGACTTCGAGCCCCTGCCGTTCGCGGATCCGTTCGATGCCGACGCGGTCCCGGCGGCGCAGACCACGTTCTGGCCGCAGCAGACCCATGGCAACGGGATGTTCGTCGCCATGTGGCGCAAGAAAGCGGCCGTCCCGGTCTGATCCAGGTCGCCCGGATGAAAGGCCGGTGGTCTCTTCGAGGCCGCCGGCCTTTTTGTTTTGCGAGACGCCGGCTGCGGGTGCGATCCGAAGCGGCGTCCACAGGATCTGGCACGGCACGGGTCCAAAAAAGCTCGAGCGAGAGGATCTGGAGAGTCGGAAAAAAAGGGGCTTTTCTTGGTCCTTTCCTGTCTTCGTGCTTTGCGGCTCCATTTTCTCCACAGAGCAAGTCGCACCCCGCAGCATCGCGGTCCGGCGATCCGCAGAGGCTGTCCCATTTCGCTCGTTCAAGCTTCGTCGCCCCCCGGCCTCGTCCGGCTCGGCGAGACACCCGAGCAAAAACCGGCGCCACAAGCCGTCCGCCACTTCCGATCGCCCGCGGCCATCAGGAGACATCGCTTGCGGGGCTTCCATGCGGCCAATACGGTCCATTCCACCTTCCTCATGCCAACGGCGGAGCCCTCATCCATCGCGTCCCAGCTCCACCGCGATCCCGACCGTTTCCGCGACGCGGGTCGTTGCCGTGACGTCCTGCGGCGCTGCCGGACGTGGTGGACCGGGAAGCTCCCCTTCTTGCTTGGCGTCTTGGCCGTGATCTGGATCCCGGCAGCGGTGGCCGCACCATCGGAGGTCCGGTCGACCGCGGTCACGCCACCCTCAGGAGGCCACGCCGGTTTCAGCCGGCTCGACCCCGCGGCCACCGGTCTGGTCTTCACCAACCTCCTCGCCGGCGACGCGTATCTCACCAACGCCGTCGCGCACAACGGTTCGGGCGTCGCCATCGGCGATGTCGACGGCGACGGCCGGCCCGACATCTACCTGTGCAGCCTGCAGGGCACGAACCAGCTCTTCCGGAACCTCGGCGGCTGGAAGTTCGCACCGATGGAGATCGGCCCCGCCGCGTGCGCCGGCCAGATGTCCACCGGCGCGGTGTTCGCCGATGTCGATGGCGACGGTGATCTCGACCTGCTCGTCAACGGCATCGCGGCCGGCACGAAGCTCTTTCTCAACGACGGCCATGGGCATTGGACCGAGAAGACCGGTTCCGGCCTCTCCCGCACCGCCTCGGGCACGTCGATGGCCCTGGCCGACATGGACGGCGACGGCGACCTCGACCTCTACGTCGCGCACTACATCGACTTCATGCACCTGGTCGATCCGACGACGCGCTTCGCCATGGGCCAACGCGACGGACGCTGGGTCGTCAGCAAGGTCAACGACGTGCCGACCAACGACCCTCGCTACCAGGACCGCTTCGAGGTGATGCCCGACGGCGAGATCCGCGAGAACCCGGAGGCCGACGCCTTGTACCGCAACGACGGGGACGGCCGCTTCACCGCGGTCCAAGGCGAGCCCGGGGTCTTCTCGGACGCCGCGGGACGCCCCATGCCGGCACCGCGGGACTACGGCCTCGCAGTCGTCTTCCGCGACCTCGACGGCGACGGCTTCCCGGACCTGTACGTCTCCAACGACTATGCGTCCCCGGACCGCATGTGGATCAACGACGGGCACGGCCACTTCCGCGCGGCCGATCCGCTCAAGCTCCGGCACACGAGCTTCAACTCGATGGGCATCGACGTCGCCGACGTGGACCGCGACGGCTTGGACGACATCCTCGTCGTGGACCTGCTCGCGCCGCAGCACGAGCGCCGCATGCGCCAACTGGCAAAGACCCCGCCCGACCCGCGCGAACGCGACGCCATCGCCGGCCGGCCGCAGTACAACCGCAACATGCTCTTCATGGGCCGCCCGGGCGCCGACTTCGCCGAGACGGCGCTGATGGCCGGCATCGCCGCCACCGGCTGGAGCTGGACGCCGGTGTTCCTCGACGTGGACCTCGACGGCTACGAGGACCTGCTGGTGACGAGCGGGTTCGGGTTCGACCTGATGGACCAGGATACGCACGACCGGCGCCAGGACCCGCGACGACGCCGGACGCGCGAGGAACAGAAGCGTTGGATGAAGGACTTCCCCGATTGGCGCAGCGAGAGCCTTGCCTTCCGGAACCGGGGCGACGGCACGTTCGGACCGGTGGTCGGCAACTGGGGCTTCGGCGACAAGGGGCTCGCGTTCGGCATGGCGCTCGGCGATCTCGACGGCGACGGCGACCTCGACGTCGTGGTGAGCCACATGAACGCTCCCGCGGCCCTGTACCGGAACGACACCTCCGCCGGCCGCGTCGGCGTCCGCCTGCGCGGCACCGCCCCGAACACCGCCGGCGTCGGCGCGCGCATCCGCCTCACCGGCCCCTCGATCACCCAAAGCCAGGAGATGGTCGCAGGCGGACGTTATCTCTCCGGCGACCAATCGATGCGCGTCTTCGCCACCGACCTTCCCCGGACCAACGCGTTGGCCATCGAGGTCCGCTGGCGGAACGGCGCCACCAGCCGGATCACCGATGTCGCACCCGACCACATCTACGAGATCGGCGAGGCGGGGACCGCCGCTCCGGCCCCAGCGGCCCCTCCGCCTGCCACGGCACCGATGTTCCGGGACGTCAGCGATTGGTTGGACCACGCGGGCGTCGGCGAACCCTTCGACGATGCGGGCCTGCAGCCGCTCCTGCCGCGACGCCTCAGCCGGTCCGGTCCCGGCGTCGCTTGGACCGACCTCGATGGCGATGGTTGGGAAGATCTCGTGATCGGCGCTCCTCGCGGCGGACGCCCCACGATCTTCAGCAACCAGCAAGGGAAGTCGTTCAAACCGGCCCGGCCCGATGCCGTCCCGGGCGGCGAACGCGGGGTCGTCGGATGGGCCGATGCAGGTGCCGGACGGAAATGGCTCGGGGCCGCGTCCGATGCCCGCCCTGGCCAGCGATCCACGGGCCGGTTGGCCGTGCACGGAGATGGCCAGTCCGCGCCACGATACCTCGACGGCGGTGACGATCCGATCGGCCCGCTCGCGGTCGGTGACATCGACGGCGACGGCGACCTCGATGTCTTTGCCGGCGGGCAATCCCGCCCCGGCCGTTATCCTGAGTCCGGTTCGTCCGCGATCTGGACCGACGACGGCGGCACGCTCCGCCGGGCGGCCGACGCGAGCCGGCCGTTCGCCTCGGCAGGTTTCGTCAGCGGTGCGACGTTGGTGGACCTCGACGGCGACGGCGATCTCGACCTCGCGCTTGCGGTGGAATGGGGCCCCGTCCGGATCTTCCGCAACGACGGCGGACACTTCGAGGAGGTGACCGCATCGATGGGCCTGGCGGACCGGACCGGTGGGTGGACGGGCATCGTGGCCGGCGATTTCGATGGCGACGGCCGCATGGACCTCGCCGTGGGCAACTCCGGCAACAACACCGGCTACGCCCTGCTCGGGCCGGGACCGATCCGCATCTACCACGGCGCATGGAGCGTCCCGGACCGTGTGGAGATCCTCGAGGCGTGGCGACGCGACGGGTCCTGGTTGCCGATCAAGAACCGCAACCTCCTCGCCACCGGCCTGCCCGATCTTACCGCCCGCTTCCCGACCCACGAAGCCTTCGGCAAAGCCACCGTCGCGGAGATCCTCGGGGACAACGCCGCCAAGGCGCGGTACCTGGAGGCTAACGAATCCGCCTCGGGGATCCTGCTGAACCGCGGTTCCCGGTTCGAGTGGCATCCCCTGCCCCGCGAGGCCCAGCTCGCGCCGGTCTTCTCGGTGAACGTCGGCGATGTCGACGGCGACGGCATCGAGGACCTCTTCCTCAGCCAGAACCGTTCGGACCTGCTCCCCGAGCTTTCGCGCGACGATGCCGGACGCGGGCTCTGGCTGCGGGGCAAAGGCGACGGCACGTTCGCCGCTTTGGACGCGGGCCTCACCGGCATCACGGTCCACGGCGAGCAACGCGCCGCGGCGATCGCCGACCTCGACCACGACGGCCGCATCGACCTGGTCGTGACCCAGGTCGACGGACCGACCCGGCTCTTCCTCAACCAACGGGCCAGACCCGGTCTGCGCGTCGTCCTCGAAGGCCCGTCATCGAACCCGGACGGCATCGGCGCCCAGGTGCGCGTGCGGTTCCAGGACGGGCACGAGGGTCCGGTCCGCGCGGTCCAAGGCGGTTCCGGCTACGGCTCGCAGGATTCGGCTGCAGCAGTGCTCGGCCTGCCGACGGCACCGAAAGCCGTGTGGGTCCGCTGGCCGGGCGGAGAGATCCAGATCGAGCCCGTGGCCGCCGGCCAAGCCGAGGTGAAGATCCGGAGCGAGAAGCGCTGACAGCCTGTCCGAGGATGTTCCGCCACGGGGTCGGAGCCGAGGTGAAGAGGCTCCGATATCCCGTTCCTCTCGACCGCGACTGCTCACCCCGGGACTTTGCACAAGGATCCCCCCTTCCCCGCCGGTTCATCCGCGTTGCCACTCGGGCGCAGGCCGGTAGCGTCGCGGGCATGACATCACGGTTCGTCCTGTCGGCTCTCGCGGCCCGCGCGTGGCTTGGTTGTCTCTTGGCGCTCGGCGAGGCGGTCGGCGCTGGGGCGGCCGAAGCGCGGTTGCTCCGGTTCCCGGCCATCCATGGCGACCAGATCGTCTTCGGCTACGCCGGCGACCTGTTCACGGTGTCCGCCCGGGGCGGCGTGGCGCGGCGGATCACCAGCGATCCCAAGGGCTACGAGATGTTCCCGCGCTTCTCGCCCGACGGGAAGACCCTCGCCTTCACCGGCCAGTACGACGGCAACACCGAGGTGTACGTGATGCCGGCCGAGGGCGGCGTGCCGCGGCGCCTCACCTACACCGCCACGCTGGAACGCGACGACGTGTCGGACCGCATGGGGCCGAACAACATCGTGATGGCGTGGCGCGACAGCGGGACGGTGGTGTACCGGTCGCGGCGCACCCAGTGGAACCCCTTCAAGGGCGAGCTCACCTTGGCGAAGCTCTCGGGCGGCGTGCCCGAGGTGCTGCCGTTGCCGCGGGGCGGATGGTGCTCCTTCTCGCCGGACGGCAAACAGATGGTCTACAACCGCGTGTTCCGCGAGTTCCGCACCTGGAAGCGCTACCGCGGCGGCCAGGCGGACGACCTGTGGCTTTACGATTTCGCCAGCAAACAGACCACGCGGCTCACCGAGGACGGCGCGCAGGACATCTTCCCGATGTGGCACGGCGACCGCGTCTACTTCGTCTCGGAACGCGACACGAACCATCAGGCGAACCTGTTCGTGACGGACCTGAGGACGAAGGCCGTCCGGCAGTTGACGACGTTCACCGAGTTCGCGGTGAAGTTCCCGTCGCTCGGGGACGCGGCGATCGTGTTCGAGAACGGCGGATACATCCATCGCTTCGACCTGGCGACGGAGAAGGTCGCCCGCGTGCCGGTCGAGATCCGCGAGGACCTGGCCATCGGCCGCGACGCGCGGCGCGACGTGTCGAAGGACACGACCAGCTTCGACGTGGCGCCGGACGGATCACGGGCGGTGCTCGGCGCGCGGGGCGATGTCTTCAGCGTGCCGGCGAAGCACGGTCCCACGAGGAACCTCACCGCTTCGCCGGGCGTGCACGAGCGCGATGCCGTGTGGTCGCCCGACGGACGCTGGATCGCCTACATCAGCGACCGCAGCGGCGAGGACGAGATCTGGACCGAGGCGCAGGACGGCTCGGGCACGCCGCGCCAGCTGACCACCGGAGCGGACACTTACAAATACCAGCCCGATTGGTCGCCCGATTCGAGGCACATCGCCTGGAGCGACAAGCTCAACCGGCTGAGCATCGTCGACCTGGACGGCGGCAAGGTCACGCGGGTGGCGCGGTCGGAGGCGGCGGAGATCCGCGACCATGCGTGGTCGCCGGACAGCCGGTGGATCGCCTTCACCGAGCCGTTGGCGCGGAAGTTCCCGGTGATCCAGCTCTACTCGTTGGACACGCAGGCGACGGTGCCGGCGACCGATGGATGGTCGGCGGTGGGTTCCCCGGAGTTCAGCGCGGACGGCAAGCACCTGTTCTTCGTCTCGGACCGCACGTTCCATCCGACCTATGGCGACACGGAATGGAACCACGTCTACACCGACATGCAGCGCATCTATCTGGTGACCTTGGCGCGCGACACGAAGTCGCCCTTCGCGCCGAGGTCCGACGAGGTGAAGCTGGCCGACGAGAAGAAGCCTGACGCGGCGAAGACCTCGCCGCCGGACACGCAGACCGGCGAGAGCGGCGGGACGGCGAAGACCGGTGATGCCGCCGCGGCCGCCACGGAGAAGAAGGACGACAAGAAAGAGGACAAGAAGGTGGTGGTGAAGGTCGATGCCGAGGGCCTGGCCGGGCGGATCGCCGTGCTGGCGCCGGCCGCCTCGGGCTACGGCCAGCTGACCTCGGTGGCCGACAAGCTGTTCTATCTCAAGAAGGGCAAGCTGAACGTCTTCGAGCTCCCGAAGGAGAAGGAGACGGAGATCGGCGAGATCGCCGGCTACCGGATCACCGCGGACCGGAAGAAGATGCTGGTGAAGACCGGCGGCGACTTCGCGATCATCGACCTGCCGTCCGCCAAGCTGGACCTGACGGACAAGAAACTGGGTCTCGGCGAGATGCAGGTGTCGCTCGACCGGCATGCGGAATGGGCGCAGATCCACGCGGAATGCTGGCGGCAGATGCGCGATTTCCTCTTCGACCCGAAGATGCACGGCGTGGATTGGCCGGCGATGCGCAAACGGTACGAGCCGTTGCTCGCGCACGTGCAGCACCGGGCCGATCTCACGTACGTCATCGGCGAGATGATCGGCGAGCTGAACATCGGCCACGCCTACGTCGGCGGTGGCGACCAGCCGAAGCCGGAGCGCATCCCGCTCGGCCTGCTCGGCGCGCAGATCCGGCGCGACGCGTCTGGATTCTATCAGATCGACCGGATCCTGCCCGGACAGAACTGGGACCCGAAGTACCGGTCGCCGTTGACCGAGATCGGCGTCGCGGCGAAGGCCGGCGACTTCATCGTGGCGATCGACGGCCGGTCGACGAAAGACATGCCCGACCTGTACGCCGCGCTGGTCGGCAAGGCGGGCCGTCAGGTGCGCTTGAAGCTCAACGCCGCCGCGAACGAGGACGGCGCGCACGAGGAGACGGTCGTGCCGACGGCGGACGAGCAGCCGTTGTACTATCTCGACTGGGTGCTGAAGAACATCCGTGCGGTCGAGAAGGCGAGCGGCGGGCGCATCGGCTACGTCCACGTGCCGGACATGGGCGTGCCGGGGCTGAACGAGTTCGCCAAGTTCTACTATCCGCAGCTGCACAAGGACGCGCTGGTGGTCGATTGCCGCGGGAACGGCGGCGGGAACGTGTCGCCGATGATCATCGAGCGCCTGCGCCGCGAGCCGGCGATGTGGACCATCGCGCGCAACGGATCGGTGAACGTGGACCCGAGCGGCCAGGTGCTCGGGCCGAAGGTGCTGCTCATCGACCAACATTCGGCGAGCGACGGCGACATCGTGGGCTACCGCTTCCGCAAGCACCGGCTCGGCCCGATCATCGGACAGCGGTCGTGGGGCGGCGTCGTGGGCATCCGCGGTTCGTTGCCGCTGCTGGACGGCGGCACGCTGATGCGCCCGGAGTTCAGCCGCTTCGACCTGGAGGCGCGCGAATGGATCATGGAAGGCCACGGCGTGGACCCCGACATCGAGGTCGACAACGATCCGGCCCGCGAGTTCGCCGGCGAGGACGACCAGCTCGCGCGCGCCATCGCCGAGCTGAATCGCGCTCTCGCGGCCAACCCGGTCACGATCCCCCCGCCCCCCGCGTATCCCGACAAATCGAAGTGATCCGGCGAAAGGGAGGAGGCATCACCGGCTTGACCTAGCGCTCCTCCCTCTCCCGGAGGGAGGGGGCCAATGATCCGCTACGGCCCACGAGATGTGCCCCTGGACCGCGTCAAGGCATCGTCGGCGCGCCCGCGTCATGGAGGGCGCATGGGTTGCCACCGCTTTCTTGGCGCCACGGGCTTCGCCAGCCGGTCGGGTGCGGCCACGCCTTCGGGCTTCGCCGAAAGCGGCAGCTCCGCCGCCGCACCCCAGCCCCCCGGGGAGAACGAGCGGTCCATGGGAAGGGCAAAACGCAGGCCCGCGCGGAGGCGTCCGGGGCCGGCCCGACGGACGCAGCCGGCCCGATCCGGGCCGGTGGACAGGGGGCGCCCGGGCCGGACCCAGGTAAGAAGGGGGGCTTCGTTTCCCCTCCCCGCTTCGGTCGGCCGCTTCTAATCGTGACCTCGCCGCATCTCCTGCTTGACCCCCACTGGCTGTTCTCGCCTAGGCTAGCGGGAATTTGCCGCTGCGGGCGGCCGGAAACCCGGACGCCGGAGCAGCCAGATCGGATGCGGTGGTCGTTTTTCAATCGTCGAGCATGAGCAACAGCAACGCACATTCGGGCACCTCGGTCACCCCTCAGTTGGACGCGCCGGTGCGCCAAGGTCTCTACGACCCGCGCAACGAGCACGACGCCTGCGGCGTCGGTTTCGTCGCCAACATCAAGGGCGTCAAATCCCACGCGCTGGTCGAGCAAGGCCTGCAGATCCTGCAGAACCTCGACCACCGCGGCGCCTGCGGCTCCGAGGTGAACACGGGCGACGGTGCCGGCATCTTGATCCAGATGCCGCACGAGTTCCTCGCCCGGGCGGCCCAAGAAGAAGGCATCCAGCTCCCGGCCCCCGGCCATTACGGCGTCGGCATGATCTATCTGCCGCCCGATGCGAGGCAGCGCCGCAAGATCGAGGAGGCGTTCGAGAAGATCATCAACTCCGAGGGCCAGGACTTCCTCGGCTGGCGCACCGTGCCGACCGACAACAGCTCGCTCGGCGAGACCGCGCGCTCCTCGGAACCGCATGTCCGCCAGATCTTCATCGGCCGCGGCGCGGAACTCGCCGACGACCTGGCCTTCGAGCGCAAGCTCTACGTCATCCGCAAGCGCTCGTTCAGCGAGATCCGCTGCTCCACGCTCGACGGCGCGGCGTTCTGGTACGTGTGCAGCCTCTCGAGCCGGACGCTCGTGTACAAGGGCATGCTGCTGACCGAACAGGTCGGCAAGTACTTCGCCGATCTCCGCGACCCGTTGACCAAGACGGCGCTGGCGCTGGTCCACTCGCGTTTCAGCACCAACACGTTCCCCAGCTGGGGTCGGTCGCACCCCTACCGCTACATCGCGCACAACGGCGAGATCAACACGCTCCGGGGCAACATCAACTGGATGCACGCCCGCGAGGCGCTGTTCGAATCCGAGGCCTTCGGCGACGACATCCAGAAGATCCTGCCGATCGTCGACCCGAACGGAAGCGATTCGGCGATGTTCGACAACGTGCTGGAGCTTCTCGTGCTCGCGGGCCGCTCGTTGCCGCACGCGATGATGATGATGATCCCGGAACCGTGGGCCAACCACGAGTCCATGAGCGACGAGAAGAAGGCGTTCTACGAGTACCACTCGTGCCTGATGGAGCCGTGGGACGGCCCCGCCTGCATCGCGTTCACCGACGGCGTGCGCATCGGCGCATCGCTCGACCGGAACGGCCTCCGCCCGTCGCGCTACTACGTCACGAAGGACGACCACGTGATCATGGCGTCCGAGGTGGGCGTGCTCGACATCGCCCCGGAGAACATCCTCGAGAAGGGCCGGCTCCAGCCGGGCCGCATGTTCTACATCGACACCGAGAAGGGCCGCATCGTCGCCGACGAGGAGATCAAGGACCAGATCGCCAGCGAGCAGCCGTACCGCCAGTGGCTCAACCAGCACATGATCCAGCTGGCGTCGCTGCCCGACCCGGAGCATCTGCCCGAGCCCGGCCACGACACGGTGCTGAAGCGCCAGAAGGCGTTCGGCTACACCTCCGAGGACCTGCGCATGCTGATGATCCCGATGGCTCGGGACGGCGTCGAGGCCATCGGCTCGATGGGCACGGACACCCCGCTCGCGGTGCTGTCGAACCAGCCGCAGTCGCTCTACAACTACTTCCAGCAGCTCTTCGCGCAGGTCACGAACCCGCCGATCGACTGCATCCGCGAGGAGATCGTCACCAGCGCGATCACCACCATCGGCTCCGAGAAGAACCTGCTCGCGCCGGTCCCCGAGAGCTGCCATCTGATCGAGCTGAAGGCGCCCGTCCTCACCAATGAGGAGTTCGCCAAGCTCAAGCACCTCGACCAGCCCGGCTACAAGTCGGTCACGCTCTCCATCCTCTACAAGGTGGACAAGGGCACGGATGGCCTGGAGACGGCGCTCACCGACCTCTTCAAGAAGGCGAGCAAGGCGATCACCGAGGGCATCAACATCCTCATCCTCTCCGACCGCGGCGTGGATGCGAAGCACACCGCCATCCCGGCGCTGCTCGCCGTCAGCGGCCTGCACCACCACCTGATCCGCGAGGGCACCCGCACGCGCGTCGGTCTCGTGCTCGAGTCCGGCGAACCGCGCGCGGTGCACCACTTCTCGCTGCTCATCGGCTACGGCTGCGGCGCCATCAACCCGTACCTCGCGTTCGAGTCGATCGACGACATGATCCGCCAGGGGCTGCTCGTGGGCGTGGACCACAAGACGGCCTGCAAGAACTTCGTGAAGGCCGCCGTCAAGGGCGTGGTGAAGGTCGCCTCCAAGATGGGCATCTCCACCATCCAGTCCTACCGCGGCGCCCAGATCTTCGAGGCCATCGGCATCAACGAGTCCGTGGTGGACAAGTACTTCACCTGGACCTCGACCCGCGTCGAGGGCATCGGCATGGACGACATCGCCAAGGAGGTCGAGACCCGCCACCGGCACGCGTTCCCCGACCGCCCGACCGAGCTGCACACGCTCGACGTCGGCGGCCAGTACCAATGGCGCAAGGAGGGCGAGTACCACCTCTTCAACCCGGAGACCGTCCACAAGCTCCAGAAGGCGGTCCGCAACGCCGACTACGCCACCTTCAAGGACTACTCGAAGCTGGTGAACGAGCAGTTCAAGCACTGGGCGACCTTGCGCGGTCTGCTCGATTTCAAGGCGTCCGACGCCATCCCCATCGAGGAGGTCGAGCCGGTCGAGTCCATCGTCAAGCGCTTCAAGACGGGCGCGATGAGCTACGGCTCCATCTCCAAGGAGGCCCACGAGGCGTTGGCCATCGCCATGAACCGCATCGGCGGCCGGTCGAACACCGGCGAAGGCGGCGAGGACCCGGCCCGCTACATCCCTGAGGCGAACGGCGATTCCAAGAACTCGGCCATCAAGCAGGTCGCGAGCGGCCGCTTCGGCGTGACGAGCAACTACCTCGTCAACGCAAAGGAGCTGCAGATCAAGATGGCGCAGGGCGCCAAGCCCGGCGAAGGCGGTCAGTTGCCCGGCACCAAGGTCTATCCGTGGATCGCCAAGGTCCGCCACTCGACGCCCGGCGTCGGCCTCATCTCGCCGCCGCCGCACCATGACATCTACTCGATCGAGGACCTCGCGGAGCTGATCCACGACCTCAAGAACTCCAACATCCACGCCCGCATCAGCGTCAAGCTGGTGTCCGAGGTCGGCGTCGGCACCATCGCCGCCGGCGTCGCCAAGGCGCACGCGGACGTCGTGCTGATCTCCGGGTTCGACGGCGGCACCGGCGCCTCGCCGCAGACATCGATCAAGCACGCGGGCATCCCGTGGGAACTCGGCCTCGCCGAGACGCACCAGACGCTCGTGCTGAACAACCTCCGCTCGCGCATCGTGGTCGAGACCGACGGCCAGCTGAAGACCGGCCGCGACGTGGTCATCGCCGCGCTGCTCGGCGCCGAGGAGTTCGGATTCGCGACCGCGCCGCTGGTCGCGCTCGGCTGCATCATGATGCGCGTCTGCCATCTGAACACCTGCCCGGTCGGCGTCGCGACGCAGGACCCTGAGCTGCGCAAGCGCTTCACCGGCGACCCGGCGCACGCGGTGAACTTCATGACGTTCATCGCCCAGGAGGTCCGCGAGATCATGGCCCAGCTCGGTTTCCGCCGGTTGGAGGAGATGGTCGGCCGCACCGATCGCCTGGAACCGCGCAAGGCCATCGAGCACTGGAAGGCCAAGGGCGTGGATTTCAGCAAGATCCTGTACCAGCCCGAGGCCGGTCCCGAGATCGGGCGCTTCTGCCAGATGACGCAGGACCACGGCATCGACAAGTCGCTCGACATGACCAAGCTGCTCGAGATCTGCCGTCCGGCGCTCGAGCGCAAGGAGAAGGTCCGCGCCTCCCTGCCCGTCCGGAACGTCAACCGCGTCGTCGGCACCATCACCGGCAGCGAGCTCACCCGGCGCCACGGCGCCGCCGGCCTGCCGGAGGACACCATCCAGATCACCTTCACCGGCAGCGCCGGCCAGAGCTTCGGCGCCTTCATGCCGCCGGGCATGACCTTCTTCCTGGAGGGCGATGCCAACGACTACATCGGCAAGGGCCTATCGGGCGGCAAGATCATCCTGTATCCGCCCGCCGCGTCCACCTTCGCGCCCGAGGCGAACATGATCACCGGCAACGTCGCGCTCTATGGCGCCACGGCCGGCCAGGTCTATATCCGCGGCATGGCCGGCGAACGCTTCGCCGTCCGCAACTCCGGCGTCACCGCCGTCGTCGAAGCGATCGGCGACCACGGCTGCGAGTACATGACGGGTGGCAAGGTGGTGGTGCTGGGCCCGACCGGCCGCAACTTCGCCGCCGGCATGTCCGGCGGCGTGGCCTACATCCTCGACGAGAAGGGGGATTTCGCGACCCGCTGCAACATGCAGATGGTGGCCATCGAGAAGCCCGACGCCGAGGATGCGGCCGACCTGAAGGCGACCATCGGCGAGCACGCCATCAACACCAAGAGCACCCACGCGGCAAAGATCCTCGCCGAGTGGGACAAGTTCCTTCCGAAGTTCGTGAAGGTGATGCCGAAGGACTACAAGCGCGTGCTGCAGGCCATCAAGAAGGCGACAGCCGACGGCCTGACCGGCGACGACGCGTTGGACGCCGCGTTCGAGGCGAACTCCAAGGACGCCGCGCGCGTCGGTGGCGGTTGATCGGATGGACGGAAGACCTTGACCCCGAAAAAGACTGAGAAATGGGCAAACCCACTGGATTCCTAGAATACGTCCGCGAGCTCCCGCTCGACCGGAGCGCGCAGAACCGCATCCGCGATTGGAACGAGTTCCATGAGCACATGGACGACAAGAAGCTGCGCGAGCAGGGCGCCCGCTGCATGGATTGCGGCATCCCGTTCTGCCACAGCGGCACGCTGGTCAGCGGGATGGCGAGCGGCTGTCCGATCAACAACCTGATCCCCGAGTGGAACGACCTCGTGTACCGCGGGCTCTGGCGCGAGGCGCTGGACCGGCTGCACAAGACGAACAACTTCCCCGAGTTCACCGGCCGCGTCTGCCCGGCGCCGTGCGAAGGCTCGTGCGTGCTCGGCATCAACGCGCCGCCCGTCACGATCAAGAACATCGAGTGCACCATCATCGACCACGCCTGGGAAAAAGGCTGGGTCGTGCCCGAGGCGCCGAAGAAGCGCACCGGCAAGAAGATCGCCGTGGTCGGCTCCGGTCCCGCCGGCCTCAGCGCCGCCGCGCAGCTGAACCGTGCCGGCCATTGGGTCACCGTCTTCGAGCGTGCCGACCGCCCCGGCGGCCTGCTCATGTACGGCATCCCGAACATGAAGCTCGAAAAGGACATCGTCGAGCGGCGTTTGAACCTGCTCGCCGAAGAAGGCGTGAACTTTAAGACGAACACCGAGATCGGTAAGGACATCCATGCCAAGGA
>CAIWVP010000199.1 GCA_903916195.1 uncultured Verrucomicrobiota bacterium
CACCAGCGGCGGCGACGGCGCGCTCGCGTTCTCGGCAGACGGGCGCTGGTTGGCCAGCGGGACCTCGGTGGGCATCGAGATCATCGACGCCGCGAGCGGCAGGTCGGTCGCGACGCTGCCGACCCGCGGGACGCGCGCCCTGGCCTTCGGTCCGGCCGACGCGTCGCTCCGCTGGCTCGATGGCGACGAAGCCTGCTCGGTGACGCTCGAAGACGGGCGACCGCTCGAAGCCTCGCTCCGTCGGGAACCGGGCCGCCCGTGGACGCACCTGGCCGTCGCCGAGCGGTCCGGGACCGTCGTGCTGGCGGACGGCGCCGCCGAAGCGCTCGTGGTCCGCGCCGCCGGTCGGGACGACATCCGGCTCGGCCCGCACCAGTTCGTGCGCTTCGCCGCGATCCGCGCCGACGGCGGACTCGTGGCGAGCGGCTCGTTGACGGTCCCCGACGTCCTGGTCTGGGATCCGGCCACCGGCCGGCGGGTCGCGCAGGTGCCGTCCGGGCTCGCGGTGCATCCGGTGTTCAGCACTGATGGCCGTTGGCTCGCCACGTCGGGACCGGCGTGCTCTTTGTGGCGCACGGACGGCTGGCAGCCCGGCCCGGAGCTGCCGACAGGCCCGGCGAACACCGTCGCCGGAGCCGCCGCGTTCAGCCCCGATTCCCGGACGCTGGCGGCGGTCTACGGCGACCACGAGATCCGGCTGTTCCGCCTGCCGGAAGGCGCGCCCGGCCTCACCCTCGAAGCGCCCGGCAGCCGGCGGCTTTTGTCGCTGGCATTCAGCCCGGACGGACGCGTGCTCGCCGCGACGACGGTCCAAGGTGAGATCCTTTCCTGGTGCCTGCCGGAGCTCGACGCGGAACTGTCCCGGCTCGGTCTCCGGGAATGACGCCCCGGGACCGGCACGGACGATTCCGTGAAAGATTCGGGTCGTCCGTCGCGGATGACTCCTTGATGAGACTCTCCGACAACCGATCCTTGATTCTCCTCGCTGCCGCGGCCGCCATCGGCGCGCCGGTCCATGCACAGATCTTCTCGGGCCTGATCTCCGGACGGCTCACCGAGGCCATCCGCCTCAAGGCCACCACCCGGGTCTACTACTACAGCACCTCCGGCAGGCTGGAGGACCTTGACCGCTTCGACAGCCCGCCGGTGATCGAGGCCGGCAATATCGGCGGCACCTACAACGCGTCGGTCCGCAGCATCGCCACTCCGACCAGCGTGTCGGCCAAGGACTACGGATCAGCACAGGTCGACTTCACCTACACCAACGGCGGCCCGACAGCGCCCGATTCCTTGCGCATCCAGCTCAGCGTCCACGGTAGCGCGGAGCACTCCTTCGTCGGGTCCCCGCTGAACGAAGCGACGCTGGCGGTCTCCGCCGCCATCAGCTACGTGCTGCTCGGGGAGCCGGACGGCGAGTCGTACCGGGTCACGCTGCCTTCGATCCCGACGCTCACCGACCCGAGTCACGAAAGCCTCTCTGTCGAGCTCTCCGGCGGCGGCATGAGCCCGATCCGCCGGGCACCCGGATCCGCGCCGCTCACCGTCGTGCTCGACGGGAGGCAGAACTACGTCTTCGAGCTCGGGTACAGCTTGGCCGTCCCCTTCGGCACGGATCCCGATTACACCTACGACTTCAGCGGCGGCGGCCTGGAGGTCTCGGCCATACCGGAGTTTTCCGGTTTCGCGCCCTTGACCGGACTGGCCTTGGCCGGATGGGGGCTCTGGCGCCGTCGCCGGAGCGGAACCCGGTTCCACGCCACGCCGCGCGGTGGATAACCCGTGCCACGTGGCTCTTGCCCCACGCTCGGCAGGTTCCTAGCCTCGCCGTCGCCATGAGACGTCTCGCCGCTCCGTTGCTGCTCTCCCTTTCCCTAGCCTCCGCCATCCCGGTCGTCCGCGCCGAAGTCACCGAGGAGGACCATCGCCGGCTCGAGTCCGAGGTCCGAGCACTCACCGAGCGCTGCGACCGCTCCGACGCCCGCGCCACCCAGCTCAACGAGAAGATCAACCAACTCCGCGAGGAGAACGCCCGGCTCCGCAACGAGATCGGCCTCGCCGGCAAGGACAACGCCTCCCGCGAGCAGTTGAAGAAGGTCGTCGACCAGATCGAGGAGGTGGACCGCAAGCGCGTCGCCGATGGCAAGCTCGTCCGCGAGCAGCTCGACAGCATCGCCAAGCTCGCCAGCAAACCGGTCGTGCTCCCGCCCGTGGACGAGGTGAAGCCCCCGAAACCCAAGGCGCCGGTCGCGAAGAAGGACGATTCAAAAAAAAACGAAAGCGCCCCCCCGGAAGCGAAAAACGCTGACGACGGCCCGGAACTCCCCGCCGAGTACTATGAGCACGTCGTAGCCGAAGGCGAGACGCTCGGCGCGATCATCGCCGCCTACAACAAGGAGAAGGGCCTCAAGGTCCGGCAGGCCCACGTCCTCAAGGCCAACCCGAAGCTCAAGGATCCGAAGAAGATCTTCTCCGGGATGAAGCTGCAGATCCCGGCGGTGAAGTGACGGCAGGTTTCGCGTGCGTCGCCCGGCACGTTCGACGAACGTGCGTCCCCGCGGACCGCGCTCCTCGGAACCATGAAACGCCTCCGTCAGCTCCATCTCTATCTCGGCGTCTTCTTCACCCCGCTGCTGCTTTTCTTCATCGGCACGGGATGGTTCCAGACCGTCGACCATGACCGTCTCAAATCACCCGGCGAGGCCGAGACCTGGACGCAGAAGCTCCGGGTCGTCCACACCGACCAGATCTATCCCGAGACCGGCGCCATCCGGCAAGGTGGTTCGCCCAAGCTCTTCCAGACGCTGGTCGTGGTGATGTCCGTCGCGTTGATCCTGACCACCGTGCTGGGCCTCGTGCTCGCGTTCCGCTTCAGCCGCAGCTTGTGGCCGGTGGCGCTCTCGCTCGTGCTCGGCATCCTGGCGCCGGTGCTCGTGCTCTGGGCCGGCCAGCACCGCTGAACCTCCGCGCGGCCCCCTGCCCTATGCCTGTCATCAGCCCGCTCCTGGCCGTCATCCTGGCGGCCGTCGGGCTCCTCGTGCTCGCGTGGACCTGGGCATCGGCCAAGCAGCATATGAGCTACCAGATCGGCCGTGATTCGTTGCGCGTGCAGCTCGGCAAGCTGGTGCTCCGACGGATCCGCTTCGACGACATCGACCGCGTGAGCAAACCCCACAGCGAGCTCCGCTGGTCGCAGACCGAGAACTGGCGGAACACGTTCGGGGATTCGCGGCGCCTGCTCGTCGTGCATCGCCGGTCGGGATTGCTCCGCCGGTTCGTCATCACGCCCAAGCACCGCTACGAGTTCCGCCGGCAACTCCGCGCCGCCATCGCCGCGAAGACCGGCACCGCGCTCGCGTCCGACGAAGGTGACCGCGACGAAGCCGAGGACTGAAACCGGTCGTGATCGATGACCGGTCCGGCGTCCGGCATCTTCGTCCGCACAAACAAGCTGACAGGGAGTCGAAGGCTGACACGCTCCGCACCGTACCCATGAAAAAACGTCTGGCGTCCGCTCTCATCCCGCTGCTGGGCTGCCTTGCCCTTTCGTCCCGCGCCGCCGACCTGATCGTTCCGGACGGTGTCCGCTTCGAGAAGGATATCGAGTATGCCGCCGCCGGCGGCGCGCACCTGCGGCTCGACCTCGCGCGACCCAAGACCGCCGACGGCCCGCTGCCCGCCGTTCTGTGCATCCACGGTGGCGGATTCCGCGCCGGGAGCCGCCAAGGCTACGACGCGCTCTGCGTGACGCTCGCGCAGCATGGGTTCGTGGCGGCGACCCTCAGCTACCGGCTCGCGCCCACCCACCCGTTCCCGGCCGCCGTCCACGACACGAAAGCGGCCGTGCGCTGGCTCCGCGCGAACGCCGCGCGTCACGGCCTCGACCCGGCGCGCATCGGCGTGACCGGCAGCTCGGCGGGCGGGCACCTCGCGCAGTTCCTCGGCGTCACGGCGGGCGTGGCGGAGTTCGAGGGCACGGACAACCCCGGTTACTCCAGCGGCGTGGCCTGCGTGGTGAACGTCTATGGGCCGAGCGATTTCACCAAGTCTTACGGCAAGAGCGTGGACGCGCACGAGGTGCTGCCGCTCTGGCTCGGCGGAAACCTGGACACCGCGCTCCCGCGGCACATCCGTTCGAGCCCGTTGAACTGGGTCACGCCCGCCGCCGCACCGACGCTGCTCATCCACGGCACCGAGGACAAGTATGTGGCCTATGAGCAGGCGCTCTGGATGCGCGACCGTCTTGCGGCCTCCGGTGTGGCCGTCGAACTGCTGACGTTGGAGGGCGCGGGCCACGGCTTCCAAGGAGCGGATGCGGCGAAGGCCGAGGCCGCGCTCATCGCCTACTTCGAACGACGCCTGAAAAAGTAGGCGGACCACTTCCTGCCGCTGCCCGTCGGACCTTTGAGACCGCAGATGCGGGCCGTTGCCCGAGAGATCCATCCTCCCAGGCAGCTCCGCCTGCTCGCGTTGCTGCTTGGTAGCGTGGCCGGGGCCGGCCCGCTCAGCGGATTTGCTGCGGCGGAACAGAAGCTGATGCTGCCCTGGATCGAGGTCGGCAAGGACGACTTCCTGCTCAAGCGCAACGAAGAGTTCCTCGCTTCGCTCAAAGACGAGGGCGTCCACCACGAACGGCACCTCACCGAAGGCAACCCGGGGCGGCCCGGCGGGCGGCCCGATCTCGCCGAGTTCGTCCCGGAACTATTCCAGTGACCCACGGGCGGGGTGCCCGGACTGCCCTCGTTGCCGGCCAACATCGGAGATAGGACACCCCGGCTTGAGCCGGAGTGCCCGGATCGTCACGGGCTGACCGGTTTGACCATGAACCGATGCGACCTCGGTTTCCGGACGGTCTCGATCTTGGCTTCGTCGTCCGCGATCTCCCCGTCGATGCGGGTGAGCTCTGCCGTCCGGCGCGCTTCGGCATCGGAGCCTTTGGCCCAGTCGGGGAAGGAGTAGAGCTGGACCGAGCGCCAGCGGTCGAAATAGCGGTTGTTCTTGTGGAAGACCAACGCCAGCAGCTCCCGGCTCTGCCGGGTCACGGGGCCGTCGGCGTTGCTGAGGTTGACCCCGGCGGCCAGTTCGGCGGCGTTGGCCTTCCGAGCCGGTTCGCCATCGATGGTGATGTCATAATTGCCATCGGCGAGGCCGGTCACCCGCAGCGTGTATCGGCTCAGATCGTCCAGGACCGGGGCGAGTTTCAGCGCCGGTTCGGCCCGCGGGTCGATCGGCAGGGGAAGCGCCTCGTCGAGGCGGTCGAAAGCGACACCGCCGCCGGCGACTTTCAGACCTGCCACCGTGCAGCCGACCGCGGTGACCGTTCCGGCAGGGAGCTTGATCTCCGCTTCGGACACGGCGGCCGAGGCTCCCAAGCCTTTTAGCACGGCCCAAGCCATCAGCGTCTGCCCGGCGGGTCCGGGGTGGACCGCATCGCCGCCGCCGATGAAGGCGGCAGGATCGTTCGCCCGCGCCGCCATCATGAGGCCCAGGTAGGGTGCGAACTGGTCCACGAACGACGCTCCGTTATGGGCGGCGATTTCCTTGAGCCCGTCCGAGAACTGTCGGAGGGACAGGTTGCGGTCGTCCTTGTCCGGATCGGGCCGCCGGTCCTCGATGGGCTGCGGCGTCAGGAAGGCGACCCTCGCGCCGGCTCCGCCGAGGACCTTGGCGATCTCCGCTTGGCTCCGCGCATAGGCCCGGAAGATGTCCGGCCGGAACTTCTGGTAGGAATGGTCGTTCATGCCGAACTTCACGGTCACGAAGGTGGGCTTGAGGGGCAGCACATCCCGCCCCAGCCCCTTGCCGACGGAGTCCACGACCATCGTGTCCAGCGCGCTGCCTTCGGCGGCGAACAAGATCTTCTCGTCCGGATGGGCCCGCTGGCGGAGCCAAGCTGTGTCGCCGCCCCAACCGACATTGCGGAAACTGAGCTTCCACGCCGGATGCCGGGCGAGGGCGTAGGCCTCGATGTAGGTGGTGTAGAGGCGCTGCTCCGTGATGCTGTCGCCAAGGAAGACGACGCGGTCGCCATCGCGGATCGCGAAGTCCGCGGCCAGACGACCCAATGAGACCAAGCAGGCGACGGCAAGCGCACCGATGCGGAGGGAATTCATCTATACACTCTCGTCGGCTTCGGGCGGCGTTTCAAGCGGATCGGTGACCGGGGGTGCGAGGGAAGATTCCAGTAGGCGTGCCCGAGGAGGGCGGCGCGAGCGACGCTGAGGTCGGCAGCTACTTCCGACCCGTGGAAGTTGCCTGAGCGGGCCCCGCAGGACAGATGGTTCCGCGCGGTCGCGCGGACCCTACCCACGATGGTAGGGACGGGCTGCCGCCCGTCCGCGACTTCTCCCCGCGTCGCGCCTGCCGGCGCTCGCGGGCTTCGGGCCGGCCCTGCATCGGACCTCGGTAGGCGAAGCTCGTCACCGGACCGTCACGCCAGCTTCACGGGTTTGTCGGCATGGTGTCGCGGGGCTGTCACATGGGTTTCCCAGTGTGCGAAGCGCGTGTCCAAAACCGAGAACTTGTCCGTCCGAGAACTGACCCTCCCGCCCGCGGGAGAATGGTCGGCGCCTGCCGAAGGCTGGCTGGTCTGCCGGCTCGGCCTCGGGCACGGCTATTGGCGGCATGCCGGAACCGCGCTGGAGCTGGCGCCGGGCGACCTCTTGGTCACGCCGCCGCGGACGGAAGGCACGCTCCTGGCCAGCCGCCTGGGCGAAGTGGTGCTCTCGTGGGCCGTGGTGCGGCCGGAGAACTTGCCCGGTCTCTTCACCTTCGCGGAGCAGCAGTCGCTCGATGTCGCATCGAGGTCCGCCGCACCGAGGCGGCATGCCGCGGACCATCCATCTGCCCTCGAAGCCGGCGCGATCTTCGCCGACACGACATCGTCCGCGGTGCTCCGGCGCTGCCGGTTGTTGTCGCTGTTGGTGGAGATCCTGGCTGCCGAGCTATCGCGTCCCCTCGCCTCGGTGCCCGCGCCGACCGATGCCCGGACGCGCTTGCAAGGATGGCTCGCGCAGTTCCCCGAGGCCGAGCTGATGGAACGCTCGGTCGAGGAGTTCGCCCGCGAGCTCGGCTGCAGCGCGCGTCATCTCAGCCGGCTCTTCCACGACATGGTCGGGACCTCGTTCCGGGAGAAGCAGACCGAGCTGCGGCTGCTCAAGGCGCGCGAACTGCTCGTCGGGAGCGACGCCAAGGTGATCCACGTCGCGCTCGAGAGCGGCTACCGGCATCTCGGGCTGTTCAACGCGCTCTTCAAGCGGCGCTTCGGCATGACGCCGACGAACTGGCGCCGCCAGAACGAGCCGGCATCCGGACCTCGCCGGCGTCCTGCCCCGGTCGGCCGCGCGCTGGCCGCGGCCGTGGCGCTCTTGGCATTGCTCACCATCGGGTCGCAGGCGCTCGCGGCGGAGGTCCCGACGTCCCCTGCCCCGACCGCTCCGGGCGCTGCTTCCGTTTCCACGACGAACGCACCCGCCGGGCCGACCTTCGCCATCCGCCGCTTCGACCTCCAAGGGAACACGCTGCTGCCCGCCGAGGTGATCGACACCATCGTCGCTGATTTCCTCGGCGAGAAAGCGGACTTCGACACCCTCCGCGCCGCGCTCTCCGCGTTGCAGCTGGCCTATCGCGGCCGCGGGTTCGCGACCGTCTCGCTGAGCCTGCCGCCGCAGAAGCTGACCGACGGCGTGGTGACGGTGAAGGTGACCGAGGGCCGGTTGGTGGAGATCAACGTGACGGGGAACCGCTGGTTCAGCGCCGAGAACGTGCGCCGCTCGTTGCCCGGGCTGACCACCAACGTCTTCCTCAACAGCAAGCTGTTCCAGGCCGAGCTCGACATCGCGAACGGGAACCGCGACCGCCAGATCTATCCGCAGATCCAGCCCGGGCCCGAGCCCGGCACCTCGGCGTTGTTGCTGAAGGTGAAGGACCAGTTCCCGCTGCACGGCCGCTTCGAACTGAACAACCAGGCGACGCCCGGCACGCCGGAGCTCCGCGGCAGCGCCTCGGCGCAGTACAACAACCTCTGGCAGCGCGAGCACTCCTTCGGCCTGCAGTACGGGTTCGCGATGCAGCAGTTCAAGGAGGCCGACACCGGCTGGAACCTCTTCGACCGCCCGGCCATCGCGAACTACAGCGCCTTCTACCGCATGCCCGTGTCCGCGCCGAGGTCGCTGCCCGCGCTGGTCGAGGCGGAACCGCAGCGCTTCGGCTACGACGAGACCTCGCGCCAGTTCCGTCTGCCGCCCGCGTCCGGCCGCAGCGAGCTGAACTTCTTCGCCAGCCGTTCCACCACCGACACCGGCGTGAAATCCACGCCGCTCTCGCTGCTCAACCCCGACCCCGTCACCGGCAAGGCCCCGGACATCGCGCTCTACAAAGGGGAATCCGGGCAGGACCTCTCAACGACCGAAAGCACCGGCTTCCGCTGGACCCGGCCGCTCGCGGAGCTGAAGGGCATCCGCTCCACCTTGTCGCTCGGGGCCGACCTCAAGGACTACCATCTGAGCAGCCACAACACGAACAACTTCACGGTCGAGTCCACCTACGTGAACCCGTCGACCGGCGAACTGATCCACAACGTGAACGCGTCGGCCGCGCCGCAGCCGACGCGGTCCCGACGCGTGACCTATCTTCCGCTGGCCGCGCGCTGGGACGCCTCGCGTCCCGACAAGACGGGCAGCACCTCCTTCGGTGCCGGCGCGAACGTGAACTTCGCCGGCGGCCCGTTCTCCGATCGCGGGGAGTTCTCCGACGCCTCGGGCAACGCCAAGACCTCCGGCACCTACGTGACCGCGCAGGCCAGCGCGAGCCGCGACCAGCGGATCTACGAGGACTGGACCGTGCTGCTCCGCGCCGACGGCCAGTGGGCGAACGAACCGCTCATCAGCAACGAGCAGTTCGGCGTCGGCGGCACCGCCGGTGTCCGCGGCTACCAGGAAGGCGAGCGCTACGGCGACACCGGATGGCGGCTCGCGCTCGAACCCCGCACGCCGTGGGTGGACATCGGCATGGTGGACGGATCGATGCCGATGCGGATCCGCGCGTCGGTCTTCATGGACTACGGCCAGAGCTATTCGTTGGGCGCGGCGAAGGGCACCGAGAGCATCGTGCAGCTCTGGGGCGCGGGCGCGGGCTTCAACGGCGCCATCGGAAACACCTTCGATTTCCGCCTCGGGATCGCGTGGGCGCTCCATTCCACGCCGCTCAGCCGGCCGGGCGACCTGCAGATCTACTTCGGCGTCGGCGCCCAGTTCTGACCGCGACCTGAACGTCACGATCACCCCCTTTCCTCCCGCTTCCCACCCGATAGAATCGATGCCCGCGATGCCCACACCGACCCCAGATCCCCGTCCGAACGCCGCGGCCATGATGCCGTGGATGCTCGGTTGCGGCGGCCTCGTGTCGCTGCTCTGCGCTCCGGTCGCATGGGCCAACCCGCAGGGCCTCGTCGTCGTGGCCGGCTCCGCCACCGCGGTCCCCGCCGGACCGACGCTGACGCTCACGGTATCGGACCGGGCGGTGCTGAACTGGCAGTCCTTCAACCTCGCACCGGGCGAGACCACGCGCTTCCAGCAACCGAACGCGGCGTCCGTCGTCTGGAACCAGGTGCTCGACGCGAACCCCTCGCGCCTGTTCGGCAACATCCAGGCCAACGGCATCGTCGTGCTCGCGAACCGGGCGGGCTTCTGGTTCGGGCCGGATTCCGTGGTCAAGGCGGCCAGCTTCGTCGCCACCACCGCCGGCGGACCGCCCCCTGATCTTGCGAGCGGCGGTTCTTGGAACCTCAGCTACGCACCGCCGCTCGCGAGCATCATCAACTACGGACACATCGAGGCCGCCAAAGGAGGATCCGTCTTCCTCGTCGCCGAGAAGGTCGTCAACCAGGGCGTGCTCATGGCGCCGGACGGAAACATCGGCCTCTACGCGGGCAAAGAGTTGCTCGTCTCCGATCGCCCGGACGGCCGCGGCCTCAGCGCCAAGGTCTCGCTCCCCGGCGGCAGCGTGGACAACTTCGGAAAGCTGGTCGCCGATGGCGGCACCATCGCCATCCATGCCCAGGTCGTGAACCAATCGGGCATCGTACGGGCCGATTCGGTGCGCGAACGGAACGGGGTGATCGAGCTCATCGCCAGCGACCTCGTGACGCTCGGTGCCGGCTCGCTGACGTCGGCGCGCGGCGATTCTTCCACCACCGGCCCGGGCGGCTCGGTCATCATCCAGTCCGGTCGCGCCTACCGCGACGACCCGACCGCGAAGGTCAGCGTCGCCGGGGGGCGCACCGGCGGTGACGGCGGCTTCATCGAGGTCTCTGCGGTCGATCTTCCCGGTGTCCGCGCCGAAGTGGATGGTTCGGCCGTCGCGGGCTCGGTAGCAGGACGTCTGCTCATCGATCCCGACACCATCGTGATCGACGCTGCGGGCACGGGCTCCGGCGGCACGGGCGTCATCCAGCCGGGCGACGTTCCGAACCAGCTCCGGATCAGCCCGTCGGCTTTCGAGAACTTCTCCCGGATCACCCTCCAGGCGCGCAGCACGATCGACGTGAACACGCTGTGGAACCTCGCCGATACCACGGCCTCCGGCGCCAAGCTCACGCTGGAAGCCGGCAAGGACCTCCGCTTCGGTCCATCCGGCGGGATCATCGCTGGACAGGGCTGGAGCGTGG
The DNA here is from genome assembly GCA_903916195.1 of uncultured Verrucomicrobiota bacterium. Taxonomy (GTDB): domain Bacteria; phylum Verrucomicrobiota; class Verrucomicrobiia; order Limisphaerales; family UBA9464; genus CAIVQB01. The sequence continues at coordinate 10,664 of CAIWVP010000199.1, forward strand.
ACCTCACGGCGGGCAAAGACTTCACGAGCGGCCAGGTCGTCAGCGGCACCGGATCCGTGCTGCTCAACGGCGGCAGCTCGATCACGGCAGCCGACGGATCGGTCAAGATCGCGGCGGGCAAAGACGTCACGGTCCAGCGCGGGTTCATCCACACGACCAGCGGCGGCGAGATCAGCATCGCGGCGGTCGGTGGATCCATCAACACCGGCACCCGCGTCGACGGCTTTGTGTTCCGTTCGACCGGCGCCGGCTACGAGGTCGCGCCGGGATTGGGCGGCATCAGCACCGCGGCCGGCGGCGACGTCTCGCTGACCGCGGGCAAGGACGTGGTCAGCTTCCTGCCCACGCAGGTCGGCGCGCATAGTGACGGCGGCAGCGGCGCGTTCGGCGCCGGGCCGGGCGACGTGACCGTGACCGCTGGCGGCAGCGTCTACGGCCACTTCGTCGTGCGGAACGGCACCGGGAAGATCACCGCGGTGGACGCGGCCGGCGAAGCGAACCGCCAGCTCGCGCTCAGCCTGGTGAAGGGCTCGTGGGACGTCGCGGCGACCGACATCGCGCTGCAAGAAGTGCGCAACCCGAACGGCATCTTCAACCGCGCCGGCCGGCCGAGCGACGCGACCTTCCACCGTTTCGATTACGATGCCGCCGCGTCGGTGACGCTGACCGCGACCGACGGCGTGCAGTTGCTCGGAGGCGCCTTGCCGCGCAACCCGAACGAGGCGGGCGTGCCGGTGCTCTATCCGCCCACGTTGGACATCACCGCCGGCGCCGGCGGCGTGCTGCTCGGCAACAACCTCACGCTCTTCCCGTCGCCGCTCGGCCAGTTGTCCGTCAAGACGACCGCCGGCGGCGACCTGCGCAGCCGAGACGCGGGCAAGACCTACGAACTCGTGATGTCGGACAGCGCGGCCACGCAGTTCACGTTCGCGAACGGACAGTTCGGCCGCGACGACCACGCGCCGGTGCCGGTCCATCAGGACGACACGCGGCCCGCGCGGCTCGACATCGCGGGCGACCTGCGCGACCTGCTCGTGGCGGTGCCCAAGCGCGCCGAGATCCGCGTCGGCGGCGACGTCGTCAACGCCAGCTTCGTCGGGCAGAACCTCCACGACTCGGACGAGACCCGCATCGAGGTCGCCGGCGATGTCCGCAACCGCAGCGACTACACCTTCGTGCCGTTCCCGGAGGGCTTCCCGGTGCCGGACTTCGCCCTGCTGGACATCGCCGAACCGAAGGTCTCCGGCACTTTCATCTTCGACGCGAAGAACCGCCGGCTCGGGTTCCGCGGCCGGTTGACCGACGACACCCGCGACGCGCTGCTCGCGTTCCATGTGCTCGTGTTCGATCCGCCGCTCGATCCGCTCGGCGTCCGCGTGGTCGACCTCGACGGCATCCAGCTCACGACGCCCTATCCGCTGCTACCGGCCGCGGTGATCAACGCGCTCTACGACGCGAGCAAGGACGTGCCGCAACGCCAGCCCGAAGGCTACCAGATCGCCGGCCCGGGCAAGCTCACCGTCCGCGCCCACGACCTCGACCTCGGCGCGACCGCGGGCATCATCAGCTCCGGCGCCCAGTCCAACCCCGCGCTGGCCAAGGCCGGAAGCAAAGGCGCGGACATCGACATCCAGCTCGGCGGCGATCTGTCGATGACCTCCTCGGCGATCGTCTCCAAAGCCGGCGGCGACATCCGGGTGGTGTCCGGCGGGCGGATCGAGGTCGGTTCCGAGATCCTCCTTCCCACCTCCGATCTGGCGCGCGGCATCTACACCTCGGCCGGCAGCCCGGTCTCGGTCGTCGCCAAGAAGGACATCCTGCTCAACGGCTCGCGCATCGCCGCCTACGACGGCGGGGCGATCACCGTGCGTTCGCTGGAAGGCAGCGTGGATGCCGGCAGCGGCGGCCTCAGCCTCCAGAGCGTCGAGCAGGTGCGGGTGACGCCCGACGGCAGGGTGGAAGTGCTCAGCGACTACATCCCGGGCAGCGGCATCCTCGCGACGACCTTCTCCTACGGCTCGACCCAGGTGGGCGACATCACCATCGACACGCCGCGCGGGGACATCCTCGCCCGCGCAGGCGGCGTGGTGCAGGCGGCCTTCAACCGCACCTCGACCGCCGCCTCCTCGGTGAAGCTCACCGCCGGCACGCGCAAGACCGACAGCGACCCGGGTTTCGAGGGCAAGATCGACGCCAGCCGCTCCGGCGTGATCGGCGGCAACGTGAGCCTCGACGCGACCGGGCCGGTCATCGGCGTGATCTTCGCCTCCGGCAACATCAACATCGACACGCCCCAGAGCGTGAACGTGACCGCTCTCGCGCAGGGCACGGCCACCGTGACCGCCGGCGGCAGCATCTCGGGCACGGTCGCCGGCATCGGCGCCGTCAACGCCAGCGGCGGCACGATCGACGCCGCGCTGCTCTCGCAGAACGTCACCGCCGCCGGAGGCACCTCGGGGCAGGTCGGCTTCGCGACCGCCAACGCCGCGGGCGCGACCTCCACCGCCGCGGCCGCCGCCACCTCCGACGCCAAACCTGCCGCCATCGCCGAGACGAAGGACGAGGACGACAAACGCCGCGCCGCGCCCAAGCCAGTCCTCGCCCGCACCATCGGACGCGTCACCGTGATCCTTCCCGGCACATCGAAAGCGAACTGATCCCCGAACCTTTACGACGCCCGCAACCTACTTTTTTCCGCCATGCCCTACATCCTCGCCAACGCCATCAGTTTCTCGTTCAAACAGGTCAGCACCGAAGGCGCGATCACCATGGTCATGCTGGCCGTGGTCTCGCTCTTCAGCTGGTCGGTCATCATCAACAAGTTCTTCCAGCTCCACAAAGCTCGGAAGATGAGCGCCAAGTTCTTTGCCGCCTGGCGCGAGACCAAGGACCCGCTGGAGCTGGCGCGCGGCGGACAACAGTTCGACGGCGCCCCGGCCTACGAGATCTACGTCGCCGGCGCGCAAGAGCTCGCCTACCATCTCAAGAACAACCCCATCGAGGTCGGCACCCGGCCCAAAGGCCGCGGCAAGGCCGCCGACCTGGGCCAGACCGACGTGCTCGCCCGGGCTTCCTCCACCAAGATCAGCCACGGTTCCTTCGACCTCGTGAAAGCCGTGCTGGAGCGCACCGCGAGCGCCGAGGCGATGGGCCTGGAGAAGGGCATGATCGTGCTGAGCACCGCGGTCGCGGGCGGGCCGTTCATCGGCCTGCTCGGCACCGTCTTCGGCGTGATGGAGACCTTCGCCGGCATCGCCGTGAAGCAGGCCGCGAGCATCACCGCCATGGCGCCCGGCGTGGCGGGCGCTCTGCTCAACACCGTCATCGGCCTGTTCGTCGCCATCCCGGCGATGTTCGCCTACAACTTCCAGGTCACCAACATCCGCGGCATCACCAACGAGCTCGACAACTTCGTCAGCGAGCTCGTCACCGCCTTCGAGCACCGCTACGTGGACAACCGCGCGCTCGCCGACGAGATCCGCGACGCCCTCTCGGACACCGCCGTCCGTTCCGACGACGTGCTGATCGCGAAGTGACGCACGTCGTCCCGCTGTTCCTCCCCCTCCGTCCCACGCCATGAGGAAGTGCTCACGATCCGCGCACACGACGATGACGGAGATGAACATCACGCCGTTGCTCGACCTCGCGTTCGTGCTGCTCGTGATCTTCATCCTCACCACCACGCCCATCACCAACGACCTCGCGCTTGAGCTGCCCAAGGCCGCGCCCCGCTCCAAGGAGCCGGTGCCCAAGGTGAACTACGTGACGGTGGACGCCGGCGGCAAGATCTTCCTCAACCGCAAGGAGGTCACGCTCGACGCGCTGCGCGACGAGGTCATCCAGCTCCGCACCGACGACCCCGACCTCAACGTGACCCTGCGCGGCGACGCCAAGTCGCCCTACAAGCAGATCCGCGCCGCGCTCGACACCCTCCAGCAATGCAACGTCGCCAAGGTGAAGCTCGCCACCGAGGTGTTCGTCGCCAAGTGAACCCGGCCTCCTGACATGGACATCCCGCAGCGCCAGCCCAAGAAGCAGTCCCGGACGAGCTTCTTCTTCTCCGTCGGCCTCCACATCGTGCTCGGTCTGGCGATCTTCCTCCTCGCCGCGCGCGAGGGCATCCTCGGCAAGAAGATGAAGGAGATCACCGCCGTCATCGTGCCGAAGGAGGAGAAGAAGCCCGAGCCGCAGAAGCCCAAGGACGAGCCCAAACCCGAACCCGCCAAGCAAGAGGCCAAGGTCGAGGCGCCCAAAGCGCTCGTCGCCCCGCCCGCCGCCGTATCCGCCGCGCCGCCCCCGTCCGCCGCCCCCGCCGCCGCGCCGCCGCCCGCGATCGGCGCCGATTTCGATTTCAACGACGGCGCCAAGGTCGTGCAGAGCACCTCCGACCCGAAGGAGCTCTACAAACAGGCCGTCGAGTACGCCTTCCGCTCCCGTTGGATGAAGCCTGACGGCATGGACGACACCGCCTTCGTCGCCGAGGCCGAGGTCAGCGTCGCGCCCGACGGCGCGGTGACCGCGGTGGATTGGAAGCGCGGCTCCGGCGACGCCAAGTGGGACGGCACCGTCCGCACCGCGCTCGCCCAGACCAAGAACATCGGCCGCAAGCTGCCGAAAGATTTCCCCGGCCGGTTCATCGTGCGCTTCGACGCGGTCGCCGACACCGAGCCCGTCCAATGACATGAGCGCACCCGCCGCCAGCTCCAACCGAGGCCGCCGCCGCCTTTCCAAATCGTCGAACGCGACGATGCACGAGCTCAACATCACGCCGTTGATGGACCTCGTGATGGTCCTGCTGGTGATCTTCATGATCACCACGCCCCAGCTCTCCAACGACCTCGACCTCAGCCTGCCCACGGGCAAGGCCCCGGCGCAGCGCCCGGCCGAGAAGCCCAAGCTCCACTACGTGGACGTGGATCCCCAGGGCGGCCTCCTGCTCAACCGCCAGGCGGTGAAGCTGGTGGAGCTGCCCAAGCTCTTCGCCGCGCTGAAGCAGGCGGAGACCGACCCCAGCGTGGTCGTGCGCGGCGCGGACGACGTGGACTACCGCCACATCGTCGGCGTGATCGACCTGCTCCAGCAGGCCGACATCACCAAGGTAGGCTTGGCCACCGGCGTGGCGAAGTGAGCCGGTCTCCTGCCGGTCCCAAGTCTCAGGTCCCAGGTCGCCATAGGCATCGCACGTCATGGTCCGTCGTCCGCCCCGGGGAAAGCGGCAGGGGACTGCCGCACTCCAAGACCTCGCGGACTCCTCACGCGGCCGGCCTGGTCGCGCCAGCGTCTTGGAGTGCGTGCGGCGGAGCAGAGCGGAGCTGCCGCTTTGGCGGGGTGCGGTCAAACGGCCCCGAGGTTCGTTGCCACGTCCGGCGGACGAAGAGCGGTGTCAAGCCACACGCACTCCAAGACCTCGCGGACTCCTCTCGGCCGCGGCGGGCGCGGCAGCGTCCTGGAGTGCGGTAGTCCTCTACCGCTTTGCCCCCGGGGCCCCACAATGCGAGCGCCACCAGCAACGCGGCTCGCTCCTGGAATTCCGGGATGCACATCCGCGCACTGTTTGCGACGGCGTGGCCGCTGCGGGCCGGGAGACCCTCGCTCCCGGGTCCGACCGGATCGCGGTTGAATCCGCACCGGTGTTCTCGTAGTCCTTGGGCACCATGCTCCGACCGCGGAAACGCTACACCGTCCACGACCTCCGCCAGCTCAAGGGCAAACGCTGCCTCACGCATATCCACGTCAAATCGCCCGAAGAGGCCGCCGCGGCGGAACAGGCGGGCGTGGACCTGATGAGTTGCAGCTTCGATTCGCCCGAGGCGCAGGCGCGGTTGCCGCTGCTGGTCGCGGCGGCGCCGACCAGCTTCCTGTCCGCGGCGACGCCGCACGGCTTGGCCTCGCCGGAAGAGGCCATCCGCGTCGCGTTCCGCGCTTTGGAGGCCGGGGCCAGCTCGGTCTACTGCTCCGCGAGCCCGTCGATCATCGAAGCGATGGCGCGGGAGGGCGTCCCGGTGGTCGGGCATCTCGGGCTCGTGCCACGGCACATCACCTGGACCGGTTACCGGGCCATCGGCAAGTCGGTCGAGGAAGCCCGCGAGCTCCATCGCCGGATGAAGCGGCTCGAGGATGCCGGCGCCTACGCGGCCGAGCTCGAGGTGGTGCCGCACAACCTCGCCCGCTGGCTGAGCTCGCAGACGACGCTGTTGCTCATGTCGCTCGGGTCGGGCAGCGGATGCGACACGCAGTTCCTCTTCTCCGACGACATCCTCGGCGAGTACGAGGAACGGGCACCGCGCCACGCCAAGGCCTACCGCGATTTCCTCGCCGAGAACCGCCGCCTGCAGGCCGAACGCGTCGCCGCCTTCCGCGAGTACATCGCCGATGTCGACGCCGGGCGCTTCCCCGAACGGTGCCATCTGGTGGAGATGGACGCGCAGCGGCTCGAGGAGGTCGTGAGAACGACCGGATCGACGGCCAGGGCGAAGTGAACGCGGACGGTGCGGTCGTCCGCTTCAGGCGAAGAAGGGCCGCAGCACGTTGCCCGCGACCTTGAGCGCGCGCTGCCGGCCTTCGAGCGACTTGCCGAAGGTGTCGTCCTCGACCTCGATGCAGACCGGGCCGCGATAGGTCGTCTCCATCAGCGAGCCGAGGAACCGGGACCAATCCATCTCGCCGAAGCCGGGGATGCGCGGTTGGTGCCATTCGAGCGGATGCGCGAAGACGCCGCTCGCTCCGGCGTGCTGCCGATGCCGCCGACGCGGGAAGGAGTCACGGACGGGCGGCAGCCCGTCCCTACCCTCGTGGGTAGGG
>CAIWVP010000200.1 GCA_903916195.1 uncultured Verrucomicrobiota bacterium
CGGTGCTCATGCTCACCGCCCGCGACACCGGTCGCGACCGCGTGCGCGGGCTTGACACCGGCGCCGATGATTATCTGGTCAAACCGTTCGACCTCGACGAGCTGCTCGCCCGCCTCCGCGCTTTGATCCGGCGCAGCGCGGGGCACGCCACCAACGGGCTGCAGATCGACGAGGTCCTCATCGACACCGCGGCGCGGACCGTGTCCCGCGCCGGGAAGCACGTGGAGCTGACCGCCCGCGAATACGCGCTGGTGGAGTTCCTCGCGCTCCACCGCGGCGAGGTCGTCACCCGCACCACGCTGTACGAGCATCTCTTCGACGAGGACGACAGCACGTTCTCGAACCTGCTCGACGTCCACGTCTCCAACGTCCGCAAAAAGCTCGGCCACGACTTCATCGCGACCCGGCGCGGCCACGGTTATCAGGTCGGCGGCCCCGACGGCGACATCCCATGATCTTCCGATCGATCCGCTGGCGGCTGCAGATCTGGCACGGCCTCATGATGGTCGGCGTCCTCATCGGCTTCGGCGTCACCGCCTACCAGCTCGAAAGGGCGACACGGATGCACCAGGTCGACCAGGAGCTGGAGGTGCGGCAGAAGAACCTCCGACAGAGCCTGCGAGAAGGTTCGCGCGAGGGCCCGCCGGACGGTCCACCCGGCCGCCGCGGTGATGCGCCGCCGCCGCGTCATGAGCTCCATCTGCCGCCGCACCTGTCCCGCTACTTCTCCAAAGAGAACTCGCCGGCCTACTATGGAGTCACCTGGACCCGCGACGGGCAGGAATCAGGACGCTCCGACACCGCGCCTCCCGACGTCCCGACCCCGGATGGCGTGCGGCCGGAAGCCGGCACGATCACCCGGACGCGGGGAACCGTGCGCGAGGCGTATTCCGCCACGCCTCCGGGAGAAGTCGTGTTGGCCGGAAGATCGATCGCTCCCGAGCTCGCCGCGTTGCGCGGTTTCGCGTTGGGTCTGCTCGCGGTCGGTGGCGGGGTCCTGGTCATCGGGCTCGCCGGCGGATGGTTCCTGGTGTCCCGCGTGATCCGGCCCATCGACGCGATCAGCGACACGGCCGCCCGGATCGCGGCGGGCAACCTTTCGGAGCGCATCCGCACCGAGGAGGCGGACAGCGAGCTCGGCCGGCTGGCCGCGGTGCTGAACCGCACGTTCGCCCGGCTCGACGACGCCTTCGCGCGGCAGCGCCAGTTCACCGCCGACGCCTCGCACGAGCTGCGCACGCCTGTGTCCGTCATCCTGTCGCAGACGCAGGCGACCCTCGCCCGGCCGCGGTCTCCGGAGGAATACCGCGCGACGCTCGAAGCCTGCCAACGCTCCGCCCAGCGCATGCGCCGCCTCATCACGTCGCTGCTCGAGCTCGCGCGGCTCGACGCCGGCCAGGATCCGATGGACCGGCAGAAGTTCGACCTCTCGAAGATCGTCGCCGACGCGCTCGAGCTCGTGGGACCGCTGGGCGAAGAACGATCGGTCCGCTGGACGACCGAGCTGTCGGCCGCGCCCTGCACCGGCGACGCCGAGAAGATCACCCAGGTGGTCACCAACCTCCTCACCAACGCGATCCATCACAACCGCGACCAGGGCGAGGTGCGCGTCACGGTCCGTGCCGAGGAGGGCGGGGCGGTCCTGACCGTGGCCGACACCGGCGTCGGCATCGCCGAGGCGGACCTGCCCCATGTCTTCCGGCGCTTCTTCCGCGCCGACAAGGCCCGTTCGCACGGCGACGGACGCACCGGCTTGGGCCTCGCCATCTGCCAGGCAATCGTCGATGCGCACCAAGGGCGGCTCTCGGTCACGAGCCGGCCCGGTGCGGGCAGCACGTTCACGCTCCGGCTGCCGGCGGCGTGACCTGGCCCGTGCCGCGGGTCACCCACCGGCCGTGGCCTTTCTCGACGGGGGGAGGGTGGCCGGTGCCTCATCACGGACCGGTTCGGACCTTGGGCCGTTCCCGGCCGCCCCGATGTCCGGCTCCTCTCTCTGCCGGGCCCCGGCAGGAGATTTGTTAAGCCGGTGTAAACAGAGCGGACATCCGTCCGGGCCGCGGTATCGTCCGGCCGCGAGCACCGCATGAGCACCCCGTCCGACAACGCCGCCCAGCGCATCCTCGTCATCGACGACGACCGGAAGCTCTGCCGCCTGATCCGCGATTATCTGGAGCCGATGGGCTACGCGGTCGAGGCGGTCCACACCGGGCCCGAGGGCGCGGAGCGGGCCGTGGCCACGGCCTGGCACGCGGTCCTCCTCGACCTGATGCTCCCGGGCATGGACGGCTTCGAGGTATTGAAACGCATCCGCGCCCGGTCCGACGTGCCGGTGTTGATGCTCACGGCGCGCGGCGACGAGGCCGACCGCATCGTGGGCCTGGAGATCGGCGCGGACGACTACCTGCCCAAGACCTTCTCGACGCGCGAGCTGCTGGCGCGTCTCCGCGCGGTGACGCGGCGCGGCACGCGGTCGAAACCGGCCGAGGCGGCGGAGCAGGATGAGCTGGTGGTAGGCGGATTGCGCGTGCGCATCGCTTCGAGGACCGCGGTGCTCGGGGATCAAGCGCTGGTGCTCACCCCGGTCGAGTTCGACCTGCTCGCATCGCTGGCGAAGTCGAAAGGCCGCGTCCGTTCGCGCGAGCAGCTGCTCGATGAATGCCGTGACCGCAACTACGACGTCTTCGACCGCTCGATCGACGTCCATATCTCCGCGCTCCGCAAGAAGCTGGGCGACGACCCGAAGACCCCGCGATTCATCCGCACCTTGCGAGCGGCCGGTTACATGATGGTGGACCCGGACGGGGAGTAGGGAGGATGGCAAAAGGCAAAAGGCAAA
>CAIWVP010000201.1 GCA_903916195.1 uncultured Verrucomicrobiota bacterium
CGAGAGCTCGTAGGGCAGGCTGTCGAGCCTGCCGGTTCCAGGGACTGTCAGTCCCCAGGACGGTGCGGACACACCACGGCACCGGAACACCCGGGCATCTCGGCGGACTGGAAAGTCCGCCGAACCGGCAGGCTGGAAAGCCTGCCCTACATCCGACGACATCCGACGACATCCGACGACATCCGTCGGCACCGCCGCGGCAAGGCCCTGCGGCGACCTCACCCTCCCGTCCGCCGGTCGCCGGACAAGGACGAGGGAAAGAGACCGACAAGACGGTCTGCGGCACGTGTGCCGAGCATTTCGCAGCGCACCCGCCCCAAGTCCAAGGATGACGAACCCCGACGCGGCGACGTAGCTTGGGTCGACGTCGTCCCCCACTTGGCCATCTCGCCCGTCGCCTCACCAGGACGGCGACGAGAACCGGGTCGGCCACCGACGTCTGAACGCCATGCGCGAATTCCACCGAATCTACTCCGGCCGGTCACTCCGCCCGGTCTGCGCGAGCATTCTTTTCTGCCTCTTCGCGTCGATGTCCGGCGCGGCGCCGGCCAAGTCGCGGATGGACGACTTCAACTGGTGGTCGCTCCAGCCGGTCGTCCGGCCGGTCGAGCCGGCCCTCCGATCACCGGAGCTCGCGGCGCGCGTCCGCAACGCCGTCGACCGCTTCGTCTTCGCCCGGCTGGAACGTGAAGGCCTGGCGCCGTCGCCGGAAGCCGATCGCCGCACGCTGATCCGCCGGCTCTCCTTCGATCTCATCGGGTTGCCGCCGACGCCGGAGGAGATCGCCGCCTTCGCCGCCGATCCGGCGGGCGACGCCTACGAGCGGTTGGTGGACCGATTGCTCGCGTCGCCGCGCCACGGCGAACGCTGGGCGCGTCATTGGCTGGATGTCGTCCACTACGGCGAGACCCACGGCTACGACAAGGACCAGCCGCGGCCGAACGCCTGGCCGTACCGCGATTACGTCGTGCGGAGCTTCAACCAAGACAAACCGTACGCCCGCTTCGTGCAGGAGCAGCTGGCCGGGGACGTGTTGTATCCGGGCACGCGCGACGGGTTCGAGGCGCTGGGTTTCATCTCGGCCGGTCCTTGGGACCTCATCGGCCACGCGGAGGTGCCGGAGACCAAGCTCGACGGCCGGATCGCGCGCCATCTCGACCGCGACGACATGGTGGCGACGGCGATGCAGACGTTCGGCAGCCTGACCGCCCAGTGCGCCCAGTGCCACGACCACAAGTTCGATCCGATCACCCAAGAGGACTACTACAGCCTGCAAGCCGTGTTCGCGGCGGTGGACCGCGCGGACAAGCGCTACGACATCGATCCCGCGGTGGCGGCCCGCCGCAAGGAACTCCTCGACCGGCAAACGGACCTCACCGCCCGCCGGAAATCCGTCGAAGAAGAGATCACCGCCCGGGCCGGCGCGCCGCTGGTCGAGCTCGACCGCAAGATCGCCGCGGCGGCGAAGGCCGCGAAGGGTGGCGACGCGATGGGTTATCACAGCGCCATCGCCGCGAAGCGGGACACGGTGAAATGGGTGCAGGTCGACCTCGGACGGGCGGTCCCGCTCGCGAGCGTCGTGCTGCATCCGTGCAAGGACGACTTCAACGGCATCGGCGAGGGCTTCGGATTCCCGTCCCGCTACAAGGTCGAGCTCTCGGACGACGCGGAGTTCCGGACGGGCACGGTCGTCGTGGCCGATCTCACGCGTGAGGATGTCGCTGACCCGAAGATCAAGGCGCAGACGATCAAGGCGGACGGCCGGACCGCGCGGTTCATCCGGGTGACCGCGACCCGGCTGGCAACCAGGATGGATGATTTCATCTTCGCCATCGCCGAGCTCGATGCGCTCTCGGTCGACGGCAAGAACGCGGCCCTCGGCGCGACGGTGACGGCGCTGGATTCCATCGAGGCACCGGTCCGATGGCAGCGGTCGAACCTCACCGACGGATGGTATCCCGGTGTGAAAGACGCGGAGACCGCGGAGTTGGCGGCGATGAGGCTGGAACGGATCCGCCTGCTCGACCAATCCGCCACCGACGAGACGCGACGCACCGCCACGACGGCCGACCAGGACCTCGCCACGGTCAAGGCCGGGCTCGCCGCGCTGCCACCGCAGAGCACCGTGTACATCGGGGCGGTCCACACCGGGTCCGGTGCCTTCACCGGGACGGGTGGGAAAGGGGGCCGCGCCCGTCCGATCCATCTGCTGGCCCGCGGCAGCCTGCAGAAGCCCGGACCCGAGGTCGGGCCCGGGACGTTGCGCTGTATCGCGGGATTGCCGGCCCGGTTCGACCTGCCGGCCGGGCACGTCGAGGGCGAGCGCCGGGCGATGTTGGCGCGTTGGATCGCCGATCCGCGCAATCCGCTGACCTGGCGGTCGATCGTGAACCGCGTCTGGCAATATCATCTCGGCCGAGGCCTGGTGGAGACGCCGAACGACTTCGGCCGCATGGGCAGCCTGCCGACCGACCCGGCCTTGCTGGAGCATCTGGCCGCGACATTCCGCGACGGCGGCGGATCGCTGAAGGCGCTGCATCGCCTCATCGTGACCAGCGCCACGTATCGGCAACGCTCGGCGGACGCCGGGACCGCGGGCGCCGCCATGGCCGACAAGGCCGCCGCGGTCGATTCGGACAACCGGCTCCTGTGGCGCCAGAACCGGCGCAAGCTGGAAGCGGAAGCGGTGCGCGACGCCGTCCTGGCCGTGTCCGGCAAGCTCGACCTCGCGATGGGCGGACCGAGCTTCAAGGACTTCGTCATCGACAAGCCCGAGCACTCGCCGCACTACGAATATCATCTCCACGACCCCGAGGACCCGCGGTCCCACCGACGGTCGGCCTACCGCTTCATCGTCCGGTCGCAGCAGCAGCCGTTCATGACCGTGCTGGACTGCGCGGACCCGTCGATGCAGGTCGGCAAGCGCAACGAGAGCGTGTCGCCCCTGCAAGCGCTGGCGCTGTTGAACAACCCGTTGATCCTCGCCATGGCGGGGCATTTCGCCGAGCAACTCGACCAAGGCGGCGGCGACCTCGCGGCGAAGGTCCGACGGGGTCACCTCATCGCGCTGGGACGTCCTCCGGGGCCCGATGAAGAAAAGGCCCTCGTCCGGTACGCGGAAGATTTCGGTCTGACCCACTTCTGCCGCGTGCTCCTGAACCTGAACGAGTTCTCCTTCGTGGATTGACGAGCATCACGGACAAACCCCCATGGACATCCCCCATCCCTCCCCTTGGCATCGTCCCGACGGACGCTCCTCGACCTCGCTGTCGGCCGCGGGAAGTTCGCGCCGGGAGTTCTTGTGGCGTTCCGGTGGCGGGCTCGGCGGCATCGCGCTCGCCAGCATCCTGGGCGGCGAAGGCCTGCTCGCCGCGCCCGACGACACCGCGCCCCGCCTCCGCCGCGCTCCGCTGCCGCACCGACCGCCGCGCGCGAAGCGGGTGATCCAGATGTTCATGGGCGGCGCGGCGAGCCACATCGACCTGTTCGACTTCAAGCGGGAGCTGGTCCGCCGCGACGGCCAGAAGAGCGACTTCGGCGAGCACGTCGAGGCCTTCCAGGACGGTCTCGGCCCTTGGATGAAGCCCGTGTGGGATTTCAAGCCGTACGGCCGGTCCGGCAAGATGCTGAGCGACGTGGTGTCCGACCTCGGGCGCGTGGTGGACGACATCGCCTTCGTCCACAACCTCGTCGGCAAGACCGGCGTCCACAGCCAGGCGACCTATCTCCAATCGACCGGGTTCCAGTTGCCCGGGTTCCCCGGCGTGGGCTCGTGGGTGAGCTACGGCCTGGGGAGCATGAACGACAACCTGCCGGCGTTCGTCGTGCTGCCGGACCATCGGGGCTTCGCGTCGAACGGACCGAAGAACTGGGATTCCGCGTTCCTGCCCGGCCAGCACGCGGGCACGATCATCTATCCTGGCCGGGAGAACCCGATCACCGACCTCTTCCCCGGCAAGTCCGGCCGCTACGTCTCGGGACGGAGCGAGGCCGCGACCCATGAGGTGCTGGCCCGGCTCAACGAGGGCCACGCCGCGACGCGGGCCGACGACGCCCGGCTCGAGGCCCGGATCCAGAGCTATGAACTGGCCGCTCGCATGCAGCTCGCCGCGCCCGAGGCCATGGACATCTCGAAGGAACCCGACCACCTGCTCGCGCGCTACGGCATCCGCCGCGACCCGCCGACCTGGCCGAAAGAGATCAACGCCGAGGAGGAGATGCACCACTTCGGCACCAAGTGCATGGTCGCCCGTCGGCTCGTCGAGCGCGGCGTCCGGTTCGTGCAGATCTGGAGCGGCAACGACAACGGCTTCCCGCGGCGCAACTGGGATTCCCACGAGGACATCCGCCGCGACCACGGTCCGCTCGCCTCGGGGTTCGCCCGCGGCGCCGCGGCCCTCATCGAGGACCTCAAGCAACGCGGCCTGCTCGACGACACGGTGATCCTGTGGACCACCGAGTTCGGCCGCATGCCTAGTTCCCAAGGCGGCAAGGGGCGCGACCACAACCCGTACTGCTTCACCAACTGGCTGTGCGGCGGCGGCATCCAGGGCGGCGTGGTCGCCGGCGAGAGCGACGAATGGGGGTACAAACCGCTCGACCGCTCGGCCCCCACGACGGTCCACGACATCCACGCGACCCTCCTGCGCCTGCTCGGCATCGACCACACCCGGCTCACCTTCCGCAACAACGGCATCGATCGACGGTTGACCGATGTCCACGGCGAAGTCATCCAAAGCCTGATCGGCGCCTGACCATCCCATCCCATGAGAAACTTCCGGAACCTCCGCCCCGCGGCCTTCACGTTGATCGAACTGCTCGTCGTCATCGCCATCATCGCCATCCTGGCAGGCATGCTCCTGCCGGCCCTCGGCAAGGCGAAGACCAAGGCGCAGGGCATCTCGTGCATGAACAACCTGCGCCAGCTGCAGCTCGCGCACCTCATGTACCCGAACGACAACCAGGACCGCCTCACCGCGCCCGGAAACTCGCGCGACGAGCCCTACCAATGGGCCGGCGGCTGGCTCGGATGGCCCGGACCCAACCCGAGCGACAACACGAACACCGCGATCCTGTTGGATGCCAAGCTCACCCAGTTCTCCAAGTATCTCGGCACACCGGCGGTCTACAAATGCCCGGCCGACAAGAGCCGCGTGACCTTGGGCGGGAAGAAGTACGACCGCGTGCGCAGCATGAGCATGAGCCAGGCGATGGGCGGACCCGGCGAATGGCTTCCTCCCGGCGGATCGATGGTCTCCAGCCAGAAGAAGTACCGGACCTTCTACAAGGCCGCCGATATCGCCGCGGTGGGCGCGAGCCAGATGTTCGTGCTGCTCGACGAGCATCCGGACAGCATCAACGCCGGTGGCTACGCCAACCAGATGGTCGACGGACCCGCCACCGCCCGGATCATCGACTACCCCGCGAGCTACCATAACCGCGCGGCCGGCATCTCCTTCGCCGACGGCCACGCGGAGATCCGCAAATGGGTGGATCCCCGGACCGTCCAGCCGGTGAAGTTCTACGACATACCGCTCAATGTCGCGTCGCCGAACAACAGGGATGTGATCTGGCTCGCGGAGCGCACGAGCGTGAAGAACTGACGCCGAGGCTCGATAGCCAGGACGCGACGAGGGACGTTTCCGCCATGCCGCTCCGTTGGACCGTTCTCACGACCGTCATGTTGTCTTGGACCCTCGACACCCGGGCCGCCGGAGAGCCGCACACGCCCGATAAGTTCGAGCCCGAGATCCGGAAGTTCGAGGTCGTCGACCAGCGCACACCGCCGCCCGTCGGCGCCATCCTCTTCACCGGCAGCTCGTCCATCCGACTGTGGCCCCACCTGACCGCGGATCTTCCTGGGCGGACCGTCCTCAACCGCGGTTTCGGCGGATCGCAGATGAGCGACCTGCTCCATTTCTTCGACCGCGTCGTCCTGCCCTACCATCCGGCGATGATCGTCGTGTACGAGGGCGACAACGACCTTGCGGACGGCAAGACCGTGGACGCCGTCTTCGCGGATTTCAGGACCTTCCTGCAACGCGTCCGGGAAACGCTTCCGGACACGTCGGTCGCCCTGCTGGCGGTCAAGCCGAGCCCCGCGCGGCGGCTGCTCCTCGCGGAGCAGCGCGATCTCAACCGGCGCCTGCGCGAGCTGGCCGCGAAGGAACCCCGGCTGAGCTTCATCGACACCGCCACGCCGTTGCTCGCGCCCGACGGCTCGATGCGACCGGAGCTCTACCGGGAGGACGGCCTGCACCTGGACGCCGACGGCTACGCGGTCTGGAGGAAGGCGGTCACGGACGCCTGGCCGCACCGGCCATGACCTCGGGCGCGCCGCGGACCGCTTGCTCCGGCGGAACCCCCGCCTAGTCTCGCGCCATGCGATCCGACCGTTCCAAATGGCTTGTCGTCGTCGCGCTCGCCGTGGCGCTGGGATGGCTCTCGACCCGCGGGACCGGCGGGCCGTCCTTCATGCGCCTGCCGGTCGGCCCCATGCCGGCACCGGCGTGGACGATGCCGGACCTCGACGGCCGCGCCGTGGCCTCGACGAATTTCGCCGGCAAGGTCGTGCTGCTGAATTTCTGGGCCACCTGGTGTCCGCCCTGCATCCGCGAACTGCCCGAACTCGACGCCTTCCACGCCGCGCACGAGGCCGAAGGGTTCGCCGTCATCGGTGCGGCAGTGGACGAAGGCGGCGCCGCGGCGGTGAAGCCCTTCGTCGAGCGCCGGAAGCTCGGCTATCCCGTCGTGCTCGCCTCCACCGAGACACAGGGCCTGTTCGGCGGCGTGCCGATGGATCCGACCGGACCGGCCGGTTTCCCGTTGCCGACGACGTTCATCATCGGACGCGACGGCCGCTTCGTCGCACGTTACGTCGGCGCACTGACCCAGGCGGAACTCGACAAGGTGGTGCTGCCGCTCCTCCGGCGCTGAAAGACAGAACGGACGGCCTACGGGGCATCCGCCGCGCCGCCGACGCCGACCAGCTCGACCTTCGTGCGCTTCTGCGAGCGGAAGATCTCGAGCGGCATCGTCCCACCGGTCCGCAAGGCGCGGAACGCCTTGGCCAGATCGGCCCGCGTGACGATCTCCTGGTCGCCGGCACGAAGGACCACATCGCCCTCGCGCAGTCCCGCCTTGGCCAGCACGCTTCCGGCCGGGACCGAGACGATGCCGACGCCGATCTCGCCGGGGAGCCCGGCCGCCGACACCTCGCCATCGCCGACGATCTCCTTGATCTGGCCGCCGAGCCAACCGACCACGCGTCCGTCGCGCCGGCCCGGGGACGCCGCCGACATCCGGTCAGCGCCGGGCAGCTCCGGGGTCCGGGCCTTGGCCCTCAGCCGCGGCGAACGCACGCCGAAGCGGTCCATGGGGAAGTTGCGGAACCCGAGCGCCAGCGCGGGCGATCCGTCCTTCACGCGGTAGTCGCCCCGTGAGGGATCGATGAACCGGGCGTCGGCCACGACCGACCGCTCGTCGCGGCCGCTCTGCTCCTGGAGGACCTTCGCCGGCGTCGCGCCGGGCGCGCCGGGCGCGTGCAGCAGGTTGGAATCGACCTCCTTGCCCCAGGGTTTCCCGACGCGGATGGGTTGGTACGGCGTGAAGACGATGTTGTGCCGGAAGACATCCTGGCTGTCCTTGTACCAGACGTGCGGATGGAACGAGTTGCCGACGATGACGTTGTTCTCGACCACCCGGTGGTAGCCCTCGCGGTTCTTGAGGCCGCCGTTGAGGCACAGGTTGTCGCGGATGATGTAGTTCGATGTGCCGTCGTCGAGATCGATGTCCCATCCGTGGTCGCAGCGCCAGCGGTTGTTCTGCAGGAGGACCGGCCGCACCGTGTCGAGCAACGGCAAGCCGGGGACCTCCTTCACCCACGCCTCGACCTCGGCGTTGTCGGGCCGCCAGAAGCGGTCGCGTCCCCATGAGTTGAACGAGCCGTGGTCGCCGGTCTCCTTCACCGTGTCGAAGATATCGCAGCCCTCGATGATATGCCCGCCCCAGCAGCCGTCGCCGATGTTGATCCCGGCGCGCGGCACGTCGTAGATGGAGCAATCGCGCACCCGGATCCCGCGGGACATCGCGATCTGCACGCCGGCGGTCTGCTTCTCCACGCGGCCGCTGAGATAGATGAGGCAGTCGTCCACGAGACAGTCGCCGGGATAGTCTTGGGACCGGGGACCGGGCGTGCGCTGGATCGACGCGAGGTCCTGCACCTGGCCGTACTCGAAGAGCGGGCTCTGCACGGCCCCGGGCCGGCCGACGAAGGCGATGCCGTTGCCGCCGGCGCGCACGATCTCGCAGCCGCGGAGGGTGACGTGCCGGTTGTAGCCGTCGACGAAGACGCCGTGTCCGCCGACCTGGTCGATCACCGAATCCTCCAGCGAACATTCCATCGCGCCGCGGAACCAGACCGCGCCGCCGCGATAGGTCGTCCAATCGCTGCGCAGGAGCGGTTCCTTGTTCTCCATGAAGGTCCGCGCCGTGTGCCGGAAGGTGATCCCCTTGAGCGAGATCGACATCACGCGGTCGCGCTCGTCGCCGCGGAACTCCACGAGATGCCGCAGGCGCACGCCCTCGACCACGGCCTTCGCCATGTCCTTCCCGGCGCGAGGCTGGAAGTAGAGCGTGCGCGCTTTGGCGTCGAGGAACCACTCTCCCGGCGCGTCCAGCTCCTCGAAGAGGTTCTCCACGAACCGGTGCTCCGGGTGCATGCCCATGCGGCGGTTGTTCTGCCAGCCGCCTTCGTACGTGACCGCACCGGACGCGTCCTTGCCGGTGATCACATAGTGGAAATCGCCCCACATGTGCTGGTGCATCGCGTGGATGAACCCGCCCCGCGGATCCGCCCAGCGCGCGGCGCGGGCCGGGCCGAAGGCGTCCTTGGAATAACCGCCGAGGATCCTCACCGCGGGATCGAAGTCGGGGTAGCGCGCGAGCACCTGGCGCTCCCCGTCCACGAACAACTGGTCCGTCGTGAACCCCTCGGGGACCTGCGCCTTGAGGATGCCGTCGCGGAACGGCTCCCAGCGCAGATCGAGCCGGATGCCGCCGCTGAAGACCGGCGTCTCGCCCTTGGACGCCTGCCAGACGACCGGCGCTTCGAGCGTGCCCGAATCCGCCGAGGTGAAGACCAACGTGTCGGCCAGATAGTAGGTGCCGCCACGCAGGGTCACGGTCGTGCCCTTCGGGTCCTTCGCTTGGCGGGCCGCGGCCTGGGCACGGGCCGGCGTCCGAAAGGGTTTCGCCTCCGTGCCCGGCGCGGAATCATCGCCGTCCGGCGACACGAAGAAGACGGACGCACGGACCGCTTGGAGAGCGACGAGCGCGAGTGCGCCGAGAAAGCACGGGACCTTGGACATGCGACCGAGGTTATCCGGACCGGCACGAAGGAGGAACGACGGAGTTCGCCCACGGCGACGGCGCCAGCTCCCCGCGCCGGCTTCGTCGGTGAAGGGATCGGGCCCGACCGGACCGACCCAGACCACCCGGACGATCGTCGGGGCTCCGGCTTTCCCGGTTGTTCAACCGAGCTTCGGGAAGAACTCGCGGGCCGCGGAACAGGTCGCGGCGCTCAGCTCGTCCAGCGTGCAGCTCTTCACGGCCGCAACGGCGTCGGCGAGCTCCTTGACGTGGGCCGGTTCGCAACGCTTCCCGCGGTACGGGACCGGTGCGAGGAAAGGTGCGTCCGTCTCCAGCATGAACCGGCCCATCGGCGTCGCCGCGAGCGTGGCACGGACATCGGCGGCGTTCTTGAAGGTGGCGATGCCCGTGAAGCTCACCCACGAGCCCATCGCGACCACGCACCGCATCTCGTCCGGCGTGCCGATGAAGCAGTGGAACACGCCCCGGACCTGCGACGCGAACGGCTCCATCGCCGCGATGGTGTCGCCGAACGATCCGCCGCGCGTGTGGACCACGACGTTGAGACCGACCTCGGCGGCCACCTCGAGCTGCTGGCGGAACACGACCGCCTGCTTGGCCTTGATGCGGGCATCGGCCTCGGGCGTCCCGCCGTTGGCGCTCGGAAGGCGATAGTAGTCGAAGCCGCATTCACCGATGGCCACGACCTTCGGGTGCGCGGCGAGGGCGCGCAGCTCGGCCCGGAAGTCGTCGGGAGCATCCTCCGCGTGGCCCGGATGCCAGCCGACCACCGCATGGACCTCGGGAAAGCGTTCCGCGAGCGCGACCGCGCGGGCGCTGCTCTCCAGGTCGGTGCCGATGGATACGATACGCTCGATTCCGGCGGCTCGGGCGCGCGCGACGATCTCCGGCAGATCGGCCTCGAAATCAGGGAAATCGAGGTGCGCGTGGGTGTCGAAGAAGGTCGCCATGGGCTCAGGGGATGCGAAAAGGACCGGCCTTTGCATGAAAGGACCGGTCGATGTCTCGGACTAAGCGGAAGAACCGGAGGCAGTAGCCCGCTCCGTCAACGGCGCGATCAGACGGGTTCCGTGGTTGAAGGTACGGGCGCGGCACCTTCGACAGCACCCTCGGCAGCACCTTCGGCGGCACCCTCGGCGGCACCTTCGGCGGCACCTTCGGCGCCATCGGTCCCGGGCGTCGTCGGAGCGTCGTTCTTCCGGCGGAGCTTCTCGGCCTTCTTGGCTTTCTTGTCCAACTCCTTGCGGCGTTTCTCGAACTGATAATTGGGTTTTTGCATCTTAGTCTCATCGGAGATTGCGCTCCCGGACCCGGCGCGGCGAGCGGCGATTTCCAACTTTCTTCCCCGGACGTCGGACTCCGGGTTTGACTGCCCCTGCGCTTCCGCCGACAAAGGGGACGTCCACACCAAACGTAAAACCATGAAGACATCGCGCCACACGCGTCCGACCGACCGGTCCGGGTTCACCTTGATCGAACTCTTGGTGGTCATCGCCATCATCGCGATCCTCGCCGGCATGCTCCTGCCCGCGTTGAGCCGGGCCAAGCTCAAGGCGACCGGCGCCGCCTGCATCAGCAACCAGAAGCAGCTCATCCTCGGCTGGATCATGTATTCCGGCGACAACAACGAGCGTTTCGTCAATTTCGAGCAGCACTCGGGCAACGTCAAAGACATCCCTTGGAGGTACGAGACTGCTCCGGTGAAGCCGGTGATCCCGGCAGGGACCTCTGCGGAGAAGCGGGTCCAGATCGCCATCGAGGAGGGCTATCGCCAAGGCGCGCTGTACAAGTACGCGCCCAGCCCCGGGATCATCCACTGCCCGGGCGACACGCGGAACAAGCTCAAAGTCGGCAAAGGCTACACCTACGTCAGCTTGTCCGGGGTGGGCACGTTGAACGGCGAAGTCCGGGAGTTGTACCTGCAATCCGCGCTGACCAGCCCGAGCGACCGGTTCATCTGGATCGAGGAGAACGACCCTCGCGGTGAGAACGTCGGGTCGTGGATCATGAACCAGGGCAACATCGCCCAAGACTACAAAGGAGCCAGCTTGGTCGATTCGACCGCCGTGTTCCACGGCAACGCGAGCACGTTCAACTTCGCCGACGGCCATGCCGAGACCCGGAAATGGAACGACCCGGTGATGATCAAGTACTCGGCCAACATGGACCCGAACAAGTTCAGCGCCTCCCCGAACGACTCGAAGGCACCGAACGACGTGAAATGGTTGGCACGCCGTTACCCTTCCAAGATCAATCCGTGACCGGATAGTCCGGGACGCCCAGGCCGCCAAGATCCTGGCCCGACCGCCGCCGCTTCCCGGCGGCGGTCTTTTTTTTCCGATGAACCCGCCCTATCCACGTCGCGCGACGGCCGCGAAGGTCCTCGTCTTCTGCTGCGCCTGCTGGGCGTTCAGCTTCCCGGCGATGAAGGCGCTCGCGATGGTGGGCGAACGCGGCGCGCCGGGGAACGGCAGCGTCTTCTTCGCCGCGTTGTGCGTCGTGGTGCGCTTTGCGGTCGCGGCCATCGTGGTGGCGGTGATGTGCGGACGCTCGCTCGCGGGGATCACCCGGCGCGAGATCCAGCAGGGCGCCGGACTCGGATTCTTCGGCGGCCTCGGGCTGGTGCTCCAGATGGACGGTCTCGCCTACACGCACGCCTCGACCGCCGCGTTCCTGACGCAAGGTTACTGCCTCTGGATCCCGCTTTGGTTCGCGCTCCGCAAGCGCAAGATGCCGTCCTTGACGGTCTGGGTCGGCTCGGCGCTCGTCCTGGCCGGCGCCGCGGTGTTGGCCGGCGTGGACCTGAAGTCGTTCCATCTCGGTCGCGGCGAATGGGAGAACCTCGCAGGTTCGATGCTCTTCGCCGGACAGATCCTCTGGCTGGAACGGCCGGAGTTCGCCGGGAACGACGTCAAGCGCTTCAGCCTCGTGATGTTCGCCGTGATGGTGGCGACCTGCCTTCCCCTGGCATTCGCGACCGCGGCACGGCCGTCCGATCTGCTCACCGCCTACGCTTCCCCCGCCGCCGCGGCGCTGATCGCGCTGCTCGTCGCGGTCTGCACGCTCATCTCGTTCTTGCTGGCGAACCGCTGGCAACCCGAGGTCCCGGCCACCGAGGCCGGGCTGCTCTACTGCACCGAGCCGGTGTTCACGAGCGCGGTCAGCTTGTTCCTTCCCGGGCTCATCTCGCGCTGGGCCGGCGTGCCGTATCCGGACGAGCAACTGTCCTGGAATCTCGCGGCCGGTGGCGGGCTGATCCTCGCCGCCAACGTCTGGCTGCAACTCCGGGGGCGGCCGGCCGGATCGGCGACCTGATCGCGGGCCGTCCCGGTGGCCATCGTCCCGGAGCCACTGGACCGGCCTCAAAGACCGGCGGCCAACCGGCCGATGACGAGGAGGAACAAGGACCGTTCCATGAGCGTATCGCGGACCGACCATGCGGTGGTCCGCCCAAGGGCCGGCTTGAGCGAGACCAAGAACGATCAGGGCCTGTGCCGCGACGCCACCGCGGCACCGACGCGAGGAAGGACCTGTTGCCCGAGGTTCATCGCGGCCATGCGAGCCGCGCGCGCATCGAGCGACCCTGGATCATCGCAGAACCGTTCCAGATCCCATAGATCCGCGAAGATCCGGCCGCCAGGAGGTCGGAAGGCGAACGCGGCGTCCACGGCGTCCTCGAACAAGGTGAGCGTGGGCGGCGTGAACAGCCCGGCCCTCGCCAATCGATCGAGCGCGCCGTTGCCCGGCCGCGTCGGGATGAGCGACACCACATCGGCGCCGCTGGCGAAGGCGAACTGCACCGACCGGGAGGCCTGGTCCAGCGCCGCCGCGTCGTCGACAAATGGAGGTTTCACCAACAGGAAGACACGCACGCCGATGCCGTTCTCCCGCAGATAGCCGGCGGCCCGGGCGAAATCTTCGCGCGTCATCCGCTTGTTCAGCCGGGCCAAGAGGGACGATTCGGCTGATTCCAGCCCGATGGCGACCTCCAACCGCGCCCCATCGAGACGGTCGCGGAACACCGGCACCTTGGGGCCGATGAGGGTCGGATGACTCTCGACGACGACACTTCGGAACCTGTGGCACCGTCCGGCGATCGCTGTGTGGTCTTCTGTCGGAATCGCCCTCGGATCGAAGAAACTGCCGGCGTTATAGAGCTTGATCTGGCCGAACTCGCCGGAGACGGATCGGGTCGCGACATCGATCTGCCGCGGGATGGCGCCGTCCGGGACGGTTTTGTGCGTGGTGTGCTTCCAAAGGTCGCACATCAGGCAACGCCATGGGCATTCCCGGTTGGTGAGGAAAACCGTCAGGGTCCGGACCCGGCGGCCCTGGGAATCGGGCTCCTCTTCGACTAACTGGGCTCCGGGCCGGTCGACGGACAACGCCGCGCGTTGGTGATCGAGATCCGGACGATACGCGACGATCCATGCGTCACGTCCCGCCTGGGTCTCGGGATACAGGGGCGATGGGGTCGGATCGCGCACGTCCTCGAAGTTAGCGTCGGCCGGCCGTCGCTCCCACGCTGAAAACGAAAAGGCGCGTGGACGATGCCCACGCGCCTGTCGGACCGGTCGATGGACCGCTCAGATGAGCGAGATCTTGTCGCCCGCCTTGAGGGTGACGACGGCCTTCTTCCAGTCGCTGGTCCAGCCAGCGGCCTTGGTGTTCTGGCGGCGGAGCTTGCCGCGCATGTTGGCGGTGTTGACCTTGACGACCTTCACCTTGAAGAGCTCTTGGACGGCCAGCTTGACCTCAGGAGCGGTCGCGCGAGGATCGACGGCCATGGTGTACTTGTTCTGCTTCTCCGTGAGGATGGCAGCCTTCTCCGTCACGCGGACGGTCTTGATGATGTCGAAGGAGGTGAGCTTTTTCATGGCTAGAAGGACTTCTTGACGAGCCGGGCCTCGATCTGCTCGAAACCGGTCTTGGTGAACACGAGCTTGTCGTACTTCAACAGATCGTAGGTGATGACCGACGCGCCGGTCGCAAACGCGACACCCGGGATGTTACGGGAAGCGAGGGAGGCGTTGCGGTTGTCCTCGCCGAGGAGGAAGAGCGACGTCTTGTCCGACAGGTCGAGCTGGCGCAGCAAGGTCACGAAGTCCTTGGTCTTGGGGCTCGACAACTTGAGGTCGTCGACGATCAGGACATCACCGGCCTTGAGGCGCTCGCTGAGGGCGCGGCGCAAGGCGAGCTTCTTGACCTTGATGTTGACCTTCTTGCTGAAGTCGCGGGGTTGCGGACCGTGGGTCACGCCACCGCCGCGCCACAAGGGGCTGGCGAAGGAACCGGCGCGTGCGCGGCCGGTGCCCTTCTGGCGCCAGGGCTTCTTGCCCGTGCCGGCGACGTCGCCCATGGTCTTGGTCGACGCGGTGCCGCGGCGCATGCCGGCCCGGTAGGCGACCACGGTGTCGTGGACGGCCTGCTGGCCCTTGTTGTCTTGGATGA
The DNA here is from genome assembly GCA_903916195.1 of uncultured Verrucomicrobiota bacterium. Classification (GTDB taxonomy): domain Bacteria; phylum Verrucomicrobiota; class Verrucomicrobiia; order Limisphaerales; family UBA9464; genus CAIVQB01. The sequence goes on from CAIWVP010000201.1 coordinate 14,842, forward strand.
CCTCGAATTTGACTTCGAGTTCGCCGGCGACTGAGCCGGACTGGGTCTGGACAGAAAGTTTCATCGATCAGTTCCTCCTCACTTCTTCTTGGCGGCCGCCCTCTTCTCGTCCTTCTTCGCGGCACCACCGGCCAGAGCGTCCTTCGCCTTCTTGCGGGCGTCGAGGATGGACTGGAAACGCTTCGACCCGATGGCGATTTTCTTCGCCTCGCGGATGATGCAATAATCGCCTTCACTGCCGGGGAACGAGCCACGGATCAGGAGCACGTTGTCGTCCTTGCGGACCTGGACGATCTCCAGGTTCTGGCCGGTGCGGCGCACCTGGCCCATGTGGCCGGGCATCTTCATGCCGCGCATGACGGTGCCGGGGAAGAGGCGTTGGCCGATGGCGCCGTTCCGGCGATGCCAGCCCTTCGCACCGTGAGTCTGGTCGCCGCCGGCGAAACCGTGGCGTTTGACGACGCCCTCGAAGCCGCGACCCTTGGTCGTGCCGATGGCATCGACGAACTGGCCTGCCTCGAAGAGGTCGGCGCCGATCACGTCACCGGGCTTCACCTCTTTGGTGAAATCACGGAATTCGCGGATGCGCTTCACCGCCGCGCCGTTGTGCTTCTTGATGTGGCCGAGCAACGGTTTGGTGAGACGGTGTTCCTTCTGGTCGTCGAAACCGAGCTGCACGGCGCTGTAGCCGTCCTTGCTCTCCTTCGATTTCACCTGGAGCACGCGGTTCGGGCCGACGAGCACGACCGTCACAGGGGTCATGACACCGTGGGCGTCATAGACGCGTGTGTTGCCGATTTTCTTGCCGATAAGTCCGAGGGGCATGGTCTGGTCGGTTAGATCTTGATGGTGATGTCCACGCCCGCGGGGAGGTTGAGCTTCTTGAGCTCGTCCACGGTCTTGGCGGTGGGGTCGAGGATGTCGAGGAGCCGCTTGTGGGTGCGCTGCTCGAAGCTCTCCATCGACTTCTTGTCCACGTGGGGTGACCGGTGCACGGTGACGCGCTCGATCTTGGTGGGAAGAGGGATCGGGCCCGCGACACGGGCGCCGGAACGTTTCACGGTCTCGACGATCTCACTCGCCGAGGCGTCGATGACCCTGTGGTCATATGCCTTCAATCGGATTCGGATGCGTTGTCCAGCCATACAAAGAACAGATTATAATTTATGGTGTGACGGAAAATCAGCTACGGGCCGCGGGCTTCTTCTTCGCGGCGTCGAGCACGGTTGCGAGCACGCTGTTCGGGACCTGCTCGAAGTTCATCGGCTCCATGCTGTAGGAAGCACGGCCCTTGGACAAGGAGCGGATCGCGGTCGCGTAACCGAACATCTCGGCCAGCGGGACGGTAGCGTTGAGGACGGTCTGGCCGTTCTTCGCGTCGACGCCCTGGATGACGCCCCGGCGACGGTTGACGTCGCCGAGCAGGTCGCCCTGGTATTCGTCGGGGGTGGTGACCTCGACCTTCATGATCGGCTCCAAGATGATCGGACCTGCCTTCTCGAAGGCGTCCTTGAGACCGAAGATGCCCGCCATCTTGAACGCCAATTCGTTGGAGTCGACCTCGTGGAAGGAACCGTCGGTGATCGCCACCTTGATGTCGATGACCTGGTAACCGGCGTAGACGCCGGACTTGATCGCCTCGCGGATGCCGTTCTCGACCGCGGGGACGTACTCGCGGGGGATCGCGCCGCCGACGATCTCGTTGATGACCTCGACGCCCTTGCCCTTTTCGTTGGGCTCGACCCGCACACACGCGTGGCCGTATTGGCCGCGACCGCCGGACTGGCGGATGAACTTGCCTTCGCCTTCAGCGGACTTGGTGATCGTCTCGCGATACGCGATCTGGGGCGCACCGGAATCGGCCTCGACCTTGAACTCGCGCTTCAGACGATCACGGATGATCTCCAGGTGGAGCTCGCCCATGCCGGCGATGATGAGCTGGCTGGTCTCCTCGTTCGTGAAGACATGGAAAGTCGGGTCTTCTTCCGCCAGACGCTGCAGACCTTCGGACATCTTGTCTCGGTCCGCCTTGGTCTTCGGCTCGATGGCCATGCTGATGACCGGCTCGGGGAAGGTCGGGGGCTCGAGGGTGATGTCGAAGTCCTCGTTGCAGAGGGTGTCACCGGTCGTGATGTTCCGCAGACCGACCAGCGCGGCGATGTCGCCGGAGTAGACGGAGTCGATGTCCTTGCGCTCGCTGCCTTGGATGACCATCAGACGGCTGACGCGCTCACGCTTGCGGGTGCGAGGATTGTAGATCGTGTCGCCCTTCTTCAGCTGGCCGGAATAGACGCGGAAGAACACCAGCTTGCCGGCGTACGGGTCGGTCCAGAGCTTGAACGCCAACGAGCAGAACTTGCCGTTATCGTTCGTCGGGACGTCGAGCATGTTCTCAGAACCGAGCTCATGGCCGACGGCGGAGGGGATGTCGATGGGGGACGGAAGGTAATCAACGACCGCGTCGACCAAGACCTGCACACCCTTCTTCTTGAATGCAGAACCGCACAGCACCGGAATCATCTCAATCTTGCAGGTGAGGCGGCGGATGCCGGCCTTCAACTGCTCAGAGCTGATAGGTTTCTCTTCGAGAATCATCTCGGCGATGAGGTCGTCTTTGTTCGAGACGGCGTCGATCAACTCTTCAAGAGCCTGCTTGGCGGCTTCCTTGAGCCCTTCCGGGATCTCCTGAATCTCGTACTTGAGACCCTCGTTCTCGATATCGCCCGTGCCCCAGACGATGGCCTTCTGGTTCACCACATCGATAACCCCGGCGAACTGGTCTTCGGCACCGATGGGCAAGAAAATCGGGAACGCATACGCGTTCAGCTTCTTGCGCATGTCGTTGAGCGCGTTTTCGAAGTTGGCGCCCGTCCGGTCCATCTTGTTGACGAACGCGATGCGGGGAACCTTGTACTTCGTGGCTTGGCGCCAGACGGTCTCGGACTGGGGTTGGACACCGGCAACACCGCAGAACACGGCGACCGCTCCGTCCAAAACACGCATCGAACGCTCGACCTCGGCCGTGAAATCCACGTGGCCCGGGGTGTCGATGATGTTGATGCGGTGGGCCAAGGCCTCGCGGGCCTTGTACAAGCCTTCTTCCTTCTTCTGGGTCCAGAAGCAGGTCACCGCCGCTGAAGTGATGGTGATACCGCGTTCCTTTTCCTGCTCCATCCAGTCGGTGACGGTGTTACCGTCATCGACGTCGCCGATCTTGTGGATCAGACCGGTATAGAACAAGATCCGTTCGGTCGTCGTGGTCTTGCCGGCATCGATGTGCGCGGCGATGCCGATGTTGCGCGTCCGTTCCAGCGGATACTGGCGGTTCGGCGCATTAAGTGCGGCGTTGATCGCGATGGCCTCGCTCATGGTGTCCTCAGCAGAATCGGCGGTTGTAGGGAAGAAAAATGCCCCGGGGTCACCCCTGGGGCGGAGATATGCGGGTCGCGGATGCTACCAGCGGAAATGCGCGAACGCCTTGTTGGCCTGCGCCATCTTGTGCACGTCGTCACGCTTGCGGATGGCGCCGCCTTGGCCTTGGTAGGCTTCCATCAACTCGGTGGCCAGCGCCTGCTGCATCGGCACACCTTTGCGGGCATCGGCAAAATCCACGATCCAACGCATGGCGAGCGCGGTCTGGCGCTCGACGGGGATCTCGAGGGGCACCTGGTAGGTGGCACCGCCGACGCGACGCGGCTTGGTCTCGATACGCGGCTTGGCGTTCTCGATCGACCGCTGGAGGATCTCGAGCGAGTTCACGCCCGGGTTTTTCTCAGCGAGGGTGTCGAGCGCACCGTAGACGATGCGTTGGGCGACGTTCTTGTTGCCACCACGCATGATGGTGTTGACGAGACGACCGACCAGGACGCTGTTGAACTTGGCGTCCGGGGTGACGGAACGTTTGACCGCTTGGCGACGACGAGACATACAAAGAACGGATTGAGCGGGGAAAGATTACTTCTTGGCAGCGACCTTCGCGGCCTTCGGGCGCTTGACGCCGTACTTGGAACGGCTCACGCGACGCTTCTCGACACCGGCGGCATCCAGTGTACCACGGACGATGTGGTAGCGGACACCGGGGAGATCTTTGACGCGGCCGCCGCGGACGAGGACAATCGAGTGCTCCTGGAGGTTGTGACCTTCGTCCGGGATGTACGCGATGATCTCGTAGCCGTTGGTCAGTCGCACCTTGGCGACTTTCCGCATGGCGGAGTTGGGCTTTTTCGGCGTGCGGGTCATGACCTGCAGGCAGACGCCTCGGCGGAAGGGGGCGTTCTCCAACGCCGGAGCCTTGCTCTTGAACTTGAGCTTCGTACGGCCCTTGCGGACCAGCTGGTTAATCGTTGGCATTGCGGCCTAAATGTTGACGTGTGGCCTTCCACAAAGGGAAGGCAACGGGAGCGCAGAAAGTATCAACCGACTTTTGGTGTGCAATACGTTTTTTAGATTTTTTCCGGAGCCGATCGAAGACGGGCTGTTCCGAAACCTCGGCGAGGACCCTACCAACTCGGTACGGAATGCGCTCGAAGGCCCGTCCTACGGGCCTGCAATCACAGGATGGGCCCTCGGACGCCTGCCCGCCCGCGGGGCAAATGGAAGGCTCGGCCGGGGCCTCCGACATGGCCGTGATCGCCGCATCGCAGCCGTCCGGCGGCCCGTGGTTCAGGCCAAGATGCGTTTCTCGACCTCGCCGGCCACGTCGGTGAGGCGGAAATCACGGCCTTCGAAGCGATAGGTCATCCGCTTGTGGTCGATGCCGAGCAGATGCAGCAGTGTGGCGTGGAAATCGTGCACGTGCAGCGGATCGCGGGCCACGTTGTAGGCATAGTCGTCGGTCTCGCCGTGGACATGGCCCGCGCGCACGCCTCCGCCGGCCATCCAGAGCGAGAAACAACGCGGATGGTGGTCCCGCCCGAAGCTGTCCTTGGTGATCTCGCCCTGGCTGTAGCTGGTGCGACCGAACTCGCCGCCCCAGATGACCAACGTGTCATCGAGCAGGCCGCGTTGCCGCAGGTCGGCCACCAGTGCCCCGCTCGCGCGATCGGTGAGCCCGGCCTGACGTTTGATCTCACCGGGAAGGCTGCCGTGATGGTCCCAATCGCGATGGATCAGCTGGATGAACCGCACGTCGCGCTCGGCGAGGCGCCGCGCGAGCAGACAGTTGTTGGCGAACGATGCTTTGCCCGGCTCGGCGCCGTAGGCCTCCAGCACGGCCTTCGGTTCCTTCGCGATGTCCATCAGCTCCGGCACGCTGGTCTGCATCCGGTAGGCCATCTCGTAGGCGTCGATACGCGTCTGGATCTCGGGGTCGCCGATGCGGCCGAGGGATTGCTTGTTGAAGGCTTGCACGCCGTCCAGCAGCTGCCGGCGGATGGCGCCGTCCATGCCCGGAGGATTCGACACGTAGAGCACCGGGTCCCCTGCCCCGCGGAACTGCACTCCCTGGTGCTGGCCCGGAAGGAAACCGTTGCCCCAATAGCGGGCCTGCAACGGCTGTCCGCCGCCGCCGCTGAGCAGGACGACGTAGGCGGGAAGGTTCGCGTTCTCGCTGCCCAGGCCGTAGCTCGTCCACGACCCCATGGTCGGCCGTCCAGGCTGCTGGTTGCCGGTCGCGAAGAAGGTCACCGCCGGATCGTGGTTGATCGGGTCGGTGGTCATCGACCGGATGAGGCAGAGCTCGTCGGCCACCGCGCCGATGCCGGGCAGGATCTCGCTCATCTCCATCCCGCACTTGCCGTAGCGCTTGAACGGATAGGCCGATCCGACGCAGAGGAACTGCTTCTGTCCGCTGGTCATGCCGGTGATGCGCTGGCCCATCCGGATGCTCGCCGGCAGCTCGGTCCCTGAGACCTTCCGCAGATGCGGCTTCGGATCGTACAGGTCCATGTGCGACGGCGCGCCCGATTGGAAGAGGTAGATGACGCGCTTGGCTTTGGGCGCCCAATGCAGCGTCTTGAGCATGCCGGGCACGGCGAGCCCGGGAGCCGCCGCGGCAGCGGCGGACAGGTCCTTGCCCAGCAGCGACGCCAGCGCGGCCATCCCGATGCCCGTGGTCGAGCGGCTCAGGAACGTGCGGCGGTTGTGGATCTTGGCGAACTCGGATTCAGCGAACATAAGATTTTCCTCAGGTCAGGGCGGCCCGTCAGACTCGCCAAGCGATCTGCCGGGCAAGGTGTCGTGATGCCTCGCGGATCCCCAGCGACCGGGCCGGCAGCGCGGCACCGATGACGAACGACACCAGCACCCACGGCGGCTGGGCCATCATCCAGGTGAACGGCATGTCGACGAAATCCTCGCGGTCCAGCGTGCAGCGCAACAATGCCACGACCATCCTCGGCCATTGGAGGAACCCGAGCGAGAGCCACCCGATGATGAACAGCACAGACTGACCGAAGAAGAACCATCGCGTCGCACGCATCCCGCCGATCCCGTCCGACATCAACCGCCAAGCCCCGACGGCGATCATCGCCAGCAGGATCCACTCGTAGAAATAACGCGGTTGGAGGATCTGCTCGGGGCGGATATTGCCCAGGACGATCCGGTAGTGCTCCGTCGAGAACTGGTCGTTGAACCCCATCGTGCGCCCTTTGCTGTCCGCGGTCTCATAAGGCGTCGCGCGCACTCCGGCGTCCAGGGCCACGACCGCCAGCGCGAAGACGAAGGTCAGTCCGACGAGGGCCCGGAAAATCGTGTTCAACGTGGGGCGCATGACGGTTCCTCCTCGGGGTTCACCCCTTGGTCACCACTTCGTCGAGGTTCAAAAGGATGTTGCCGAGGGCGGTCCAGGCGGCGAGGACGCTTGGTTCGACATCGGCCGGACGCGGGCTGTCGCCGACGGATACGAGCCGTTCCGCGGCCTCGCGGTTGGCCGTGTAGTTCGCGAGCTGCTGACGATAAAGCCGCTCCATCAGCTCGAGTTCCTCGGCCCGGGGCGGACGCGCCAAGGTGATGCGGAAGGCGTGCTCCAACTGCGAACGGAGGTCGCCCTTCGCCTCGCGCAGGACGCGTTGCGCGAGGCCGCGCGCAGCCTCGACGTACTGAGGGTCGTTGAGCAGCACAAGCGCCTGCAGGGGCGTGCTGGTGCGCGGACGCGACACGGTGCAGACCTCGCGGTTGGGCGCGTCGAAGGTGGTCATCGCCGGGTGCGGCAACGAGCGCTTCCAATACACGTAGAGCCCGCGCCGGTAGAGATCATCGCCCTTGCTCGGCTCATAGCTCTGCGAGCTGAAACCAGCGCCGAAGCCGATCGCTTCCCACAGGCCGGCCGGCTGGTAGGGCTTCACGCTGGGACCGCCGACACGGCGGTCGAGCAGCCCGCCGACCGCGAGCGCCTGGTCGCGAAGGAACTCCGCATCGAGCCGGAACCTCGGCCCGCGCGCGAGCAGCCGGTTGTAGGGGTCCTTCTCCAGCTTCGCGGGCGCCACCACGCTGCTCTGGCGATAGGCCGAGGACGTCACCAGCAGGCGCATCATCGCCTTCACGTCCCACGCCTTGCCGCGCGTGCCGTCCGTCGCGGGGATCCCGTGGCTGAAGCCGTGGGCCATCCAATCGAGCAGCTCCGGATGGCTCGGCAGGTCGCCTTGGTTGCCGAGATCGTTCGCCGTCTTGACGATGCCGGTGCCGAAGACGAGCTGCCAGAACCGGTTCACCATCACCCGCGCCATCAGCGGATGCTCAGGGTCGGTGAACCACTTGGCCAGGTCGAGCCGCGTGGCGCGCGCCGGATCCGCTTGCTTCAGCGGCGGCAACGATCTCGGCGTGCCGGGCAGGACCTTGTCGCCCTTGTGCTGCCAATCGCCGCGGATCAGCTGGAAGGTGTCGCGGGGCTTCTCCATCTCGGCCATCACCATGGTCTCCGGCACGGCCTTCTCGGCCTTGTCGAGCAGGCCCTTCGCATCGGCGACCCGTTTGGCCGAGGCCTTGGCGTCCGGCGAACGGTCCGCGACGAAGAACCGGGTCAGCGCCGTCCGGTCGTCCGGCGTCACCTTGTCCTCGGGACGCGCCAGCGCTTCTTGGAGCGGGACCGACAACGCTCCGAGCTCCGCGAGCGCCGGAGCGCTGCTCACGGAAAGCCGGAAATGCCCGGGCGCGTGGCCGGCGAACTTCGATTCGGACCGCAGCTTCACCCGGAGGCGCGTCCCGGTGGCGAAACCGAACGGCTGCTTCGCCACCAGCACGACCTGGTGCTCGACGCGGTTCTCCGGCTTGTCGCCGGCGATGGACCAGCCGGTGTCCGCCTTGTCGTCGATCAGGCCCCCGGCGGAGAAATCCTTCTGGCTCATGTCGGCCGCCGCGACGGTGAACTTCACCGGATAGCCGAGGACCGGCTCGGTCTTCAGGTCGAAGTAGAAGCCGTAGCCGCCGCCGCCGTTGACCACCTTCATCAGCAGCTTGTTCTCGCCGGCGTGGAGCGACAGCTGCACGTCCTCCTGGTCCGGCGCCACGGCGCGCGACGCGTTGTTCGCCAGCACCTGCTGGCCGTTGAGCCACACGCGCAGCCCGTCGTCGCTGCCGAGCGAGAGGTGCATGATCTGCGCCTGCGGCACCGTGATGGTGCGGAAGAGATAGGTCGCCGCGTTGTCGCCGGAGAGGCTGGTGACCTCGCGGTCCTTCCAATCCGGCTTCTCGGTCCACTTGAGCTTCCCGTCGTCGTAGGTCTTGGCGAGGTCGACGTCGGTCTCGTTGATGAAGGCGCGGTTGAAGGCGTCGTTCTGGTCGTTGCCCTTGAACGGCCCGATCGCCCGCCACACCGAGAGCTCGGGTGTGGCCGCACGCGGCTCGGACGACGGATCCGCCGCCTCGGCGACCGCCTCGACGCCGGTGAGGACGAAGTTGCCGTTGAAGCTCCGCGCGAACGCCTGGTTCGCCATCGCCTCGTGCGGCAGCACCTCGATGCGCAGCGCCCGCAGGTCGCGTCCTTCGGTCGGCAACATCTCCAGGTCGTAGACATCCTTCGCCGGGTTCGCCCCGCTCACCAGGATCGTCCGTCCCGGCAAGGTCTTGAGCGTCGATCCGCCGCTGGACTTCGTCTCCGACGGCGCGAGCGCCTGCCATCCCTCGCGCAACGCACCGCGGACCGATTTCTCCCAGGTCGCCAGCTTTTCGGCCTCCACGGCGGTCGGCGTGACCAGACGCTTCTCGTGCTCCTGCGCCAGCTTCTCGGCCTCGGCTTTGCGTTGGTCGACCTCGGCCTGCATCTGCGGCGTCGGCACGCGCAGGCTCGGGATCGGGTTCAGTTTCTCGCCGTCGAGCCCCTTCTCGGTGATCGAGTTGAAGAAGGCGTAGAACTGGTAGAAATCCTTCGTCGAGATCGGGTCGTACTTGTGGTCGTGGCACTCGGCGCAACCGACCGTCAGACCGAGGAACGTCACCGCGGTGGTGTTGACGCGGTCCACGACGTACTTGGTCTGGTACTCGTCGGGATCCGCGCCGCCCTCGAAGTTGACCATGGTGTTCCGGTTGAATCCGGAGGCCACGCGCTGCTCGACGGTCGCGCCGGGGAGGAGGTCGCCGGCGAGCTGCTCGACGGTGAACCGGTCGAACGGCGTGTTCTTGTTGAACGCGCCGATCACCCATTCCCGCCACAGCCACATGTCGCGATGGGTGTCGATGTGGTAGCCGTTGGTGTCCGCATAGCGCGCCAAGTCGAGCCACCACTGCGCCATGCGCTCGCCATAGGCCGGCGTGTCGAGGAGCCGGTCGACCAGCTTCTCGTACGCCCCCGGCGAGGTGTCGGCGAGGAAGGCCTCGACCTCGTCCGGTGTCGGCGGCAGGCCGGTCAGGTCGAGCGAGGCGCGACGGAGCAGCGTGTGCTTGTCGGCCTCCGCCTCGGGCGCGAGACCCTTCGATCCCATCTGCGCGAGGACGAAGCGGTCCACCGGGTGCTTGGACCACCGCGCGTTCTTCACCTTCGGCAGCGGCGCTTCGACGGGCGCCGTGAACGACCAGTGCCCCTTGAACTCCGCGCCGCCCGCGATCCACCTCCGGAGCAGCTCCGCCTCCTCTTGGGTGACCGCTTTGCCGGTCTTCTTGGGAGGCATCACGTCGTCCTCGTCCGTCGTGACCACGCGCTTGATCAGCTCCGATTGAGCGGGTTTGCCGGCGACGATGGCGCGTTTGCCGGACTTGAGCTCCTTGAACGGCGAATCGGCCACATCCAGCCGCAGACCGGATTTGACCTTGGCCTCGTCCGGCCCGTGGCAGGCATAGCATTTCTCGGAGAGGATCGGCCGGATCTGCCGCTGGAAATCGGGCTTGTCGACCGCGCCGGCCGAGGACACGACCGACGCCGCCACGAAGGCGACCCACAGGAACCTGGCAGAGCGGGAGATCATATCGGGGCTATTTGGCGCGGACGTTAATCGGACGACGCGCCGAGGCAACCGGCGATTCAACCGGAGCCGGGAGAAAGACGCGGATCACCGGACCGGATCCCGGCGGGCAGAGGGGGATGGACCTGGAAAACAGGAAGGCAGGAAAAGAGCCCGGTTCCTGTCCCCTTGTTTTCCTGACCGGGTCCCCGACTTCGTCCCCGTCAGTGCCGCGATTCCGCGACGCTGCCGGCCGCGACGGCCAGGAGGTCGCCTTCGCCGAGCGTGCGGTGGAACAGCTCCAAGGCGAGACCGTGGCATCTGAGCGCCAGCTCCGGATCATAGCGATGGCCTTCGTCGCGCAAGAAGGCGTGCTGACCGTTGAACTCGTGCCAAGTGAAGTCGACGCCGGCATCGGTGATCGCCTCGTAGATCTTTCTACGGCCTTCGCGCGGCACATGCGGATCCTGCCGCCCCCAGACCATCAACAGCTCGCCGGCGATGTCCTTAGCGCAGGCCAGCGTGTCGTCGCCGGTCTTGCTCAGGGACCCTTTGTGCAGGTCGGTCGCGTAGAAGCAGACCGCGGCCCGCACATCGGCGTTCTTCGCCGCGGCGCGGAAGCTCAGATGTCCGCCGATGCAGATGCCGAGCGCGCCCAGCTTGCCGGTGCAGGCGGGATGCGCCTTGAGATGGTCCAGCACCGCGCGGGTGTCGCCGTCGATGCCGCGCAGCTCCTTCTCGGTCTTCAGCGCGTTGCCGCGGTCCGCGCCGCCCTGGTCGTAGGCCAGCACGCATCCGGGCGCCTCGAACTCGTGCCAGATCTCCGGCACGGCCACGACGTGGCCGTGGCCCGCGAGCAACGCCGCGGTCCGCCGGATCGGGCCGGTGACCTGGAAGATCTCGGAGTAGAGGACGATGCCCGGGTAACGGCCTTCCGCCTGCGGCCGGAAGAGGTGCGTGCGCATCGGGCCGGTGGGAGTCGTCAGTTCGACGACCTCGTTGTCGCGAAGGGTCATGGGTGTGAAGTGTGGGGAAACGGACCTCGGTCGCAAGTGCTGCGTCGGGCCGACGGGTGCGCCCCGAAGCGGACGACGCTGCAGCCGCGCAGAATCACGCTTGCCCTGGTGAAAACACCGGCCGGAGAAGAAATCTGGAAAGCAGGAAAGCAGGAGACCCAGAACCTCGCCGCCTCCGTTCCTGCTTTCCTGCTTTCCAGATTGATCAACTCTTCACAGCCGATGGCACTGTGTCGTATCGAGGATCTTCGATAGGCAGGCGCCTCATCCTGCCATGCGCTCAGGCCTCTCCTGGCGCCTTGCCGAGTTCAGATCCGCGGAACGACAGCGGGATCGTGGACCTACGCCACGGCCGACCGCCGCTCAGGTCCACCCCCCAGCACCCTGCGCGGAGATCGTTCACCCGTGTTGCCGGGCGCGGTATTCGCTCGGGCGCCAACCGGTCCATTTCTTGAAGGTGTTGGAGAAGACGAACGGGTTCGCGTAGCCGACCGCGGTGGCGATGACCTCCAGCTTGTCGTCGGTCTCGGTGAGCAAGGTCGCGGCGTGGCGCAGGCGGAGATAGGTCACCTGCTGCATCGGGCTGCGTCCTAGCTGGCGCCGGCACAAGCGCCGCAGATGTTCGCCGGAGCAGTGCGCGGATCGGGCGAGACCGCCGAGAGACCAGGGCTCGCCGGGTCGGGCGGCGACGGCTTCCCAGAGCTTCGCGAGGCGGTCCTCCACGTGCCACGGCTGGGCGAACCGCGCGACGTAACCGTGGACGAGCTCGACCCAGTGGTGGAGCGCCGAGGGTTGGGCGCCGCCGGCCTGCTCGTGGAAGAGGCCTTCGACCGCGGCCCGTAGCGGTTCCGCCGGGAATTTCGCCAGCACCGGCGCCGACGAGCTGATCGACGGTCCGTGCCCGGCCACGGTGTCGAAGCGCACCCAGGCAAAGCCCCAGCGCTTGCCCGGCACCGCGTGGAAAGCGTGGAGCACGTGCGGCGGCGCGAGACAGGCCATGCCCGCGACGCACCGCTGCCAACGGCCGTCCAACAGGATGCGCCCTTCGCCCGAGAAACAGGCGAGGAAGTGCGAGCCGGGCAGATCCGTCCGCACCATCGTGTACGGTGCCGCGGCATCGGCGACGCCGACGTGGGCGATGCCGTGGGTCGCGAGCGAGGCGCACTCCGACACGCGCACGATCTGCTCATGGGTGTGGAGCCCGACGCGGTGCGTCTCGACGAGTTCGGGATGTTGCATGGCGGAAGGCGGGCCCAAGCTAGCGGTGCGCCCCCCGGATCCAACCCGGGATTTCACGTGTCAAGACCCGGGGCACGTCCTCCGCCGCCGGACCGCGGGGTTCTCCGGTGGTCGCGCCTCACGGTTCTCCCGGTCGCGGCACCGTCGCGTCGCGCGTGGCCGTCCGGCGATTTTCCCCTTGTGATCCCGCCCCCAAGACCGCTTATCGCCCGCTCGTGGGACCTTCCCGTTCTACCCTGCCCGCGCCGGTCTCCCGGCGTCGCACGGCGTTCCTTGCTTGTGTGCTGCATCTCGTCGGGGCGGTCTTCCTCACGACGGCGGCACACGCCGTCACCTGGGCGGAGATCCGTCAACGGGGCGTCCTCCGCTGGGGCAACGACGCCGAGGGCGGCGCGCCTTACATCTACCACGACCCGCAGCGGCCGGAGACGCTGACGGGCTTCGAGGTCGATCTCGCCGGCGCGCTCACCGCGAAGCTCGGGGTCGGATCCGCCTTCGTGCAGCAGAACTGGGACATGCTCATCCCGGCGCTGGGGGACGGCACGTCGTTCGACATCATCATCGCCGGCCTTGAACGCTCGCCTGAGAACCTCGCGAAGATCGCGATGAGCCGGCCTTATCTTGCCTTCGGTCAGCAGCTGGTCGTCCGCGCCGACCAACCGCTCGTCACCTCGCTCGACCCGCTCAAGGGGCGTCCTGTCGGCGTGCTTTCGGGCACGGTGTCGTACCGCATCCTCGAAGCGCGCGGCGACCTCGACGTGCGGGTCTACCAGGACAACGTGAACTACTTCCGCGACCTCGAGACCGGCCGTCTCGACGCGGTGCTCACCGACACGCCCATCGCCCAGGTGAACCTCGCCGGCAACGCCAAGCTCCGGCGCGCGGGACCGCCCTTCGCACCGGGATCCTACGCCATCGGCGTGCGGCGCGAGGACTCCGCGTTGCTGCCCGAGATCGACCGGGCCATCGAGGCCCTGCTCGCCGACGGCACGCTGGAGCGCATCTACTCGAAGTACGGGCTCTGGACGGCCGAGCAAGGCGCGTTGCGCGGCTGGAAGGCGCCGGAAGAAGGGCCCGCGAAGGCCGGCGCATCGACGCTGCGCGGATGGCGCACCTACCTGCCCATCCTGCTCGGGGCCGCGGTGACGACCGTCTGGGTGACCTGCGCCGGCATGGCCATCGCGGTCGTCTGGGGACTCGCCTTGGCGCTGTTGCGGGCCGATGGACCGGCCGTGGTCCGCTGGGGCGCGACCGTGTACGTCGAGGTCTTCCGCGGGACGCCGCTGCTGTTGCAGATCTACTTCATCTACTTCGGGCTCGCGCAACAGCTCGGCATCAAGCTCGGCGCGGGCGTCGCGGCGGTGGTCGCGCTCGGGCTGAACTACGCGGCGAACGAGGCGGAGAACTACCGCGCCGGCATCGAGGCCGTGCCGAAGGGGCAATCCGAGGCGGCGATGGCGCTGGGGATGACGCGTTGGACGGCACTGCGCCGGGTGGTGCTGCCGCAGGCGTTGCGCATCAGCCTCCCGAGCGTCACCAACGACTTCATCGCGATGTCCAAGGACTCGTCCATCGTCTCGGTCATCGGGCTGGTGGAGCTGACGAAACAGTACCAGATCCGGGCCATCGATACGTCCGACTATATCGGCCTCGGCGTGATGACCGGCGGCATCTACCTGGCGATGAGCCATACCGCGTCCGTCGCCTTGCGGCGCCTGGAGAGGAGCCTGCGATGATCCGCACGGAAGGCCTCGGCAAGAGCTTCGGCGCGGCCCGCGTGCTCGACGGCATCGACCACGCGCAACAACGCGGCGAGGTGGTCGTGCTCATCGGCCCGAGCGGCTGCGGCAAGAGCACCTTCCTGCGCTGTCTGAACCAGCTCGAGACGCACGACACCGGGCGCATCACGATCGGCGACGTGACGCTGGAGGCCGGAGCCCGACCCGACCGCGAGAAGCAGCGCCGGCTCCGCCTGTTCTCCGGGATGGTCTTCCAGCAGTTCCATCTGTTCCCGCACCGCACCGCGCTGGAGAACGTGATGGAAGGCCCGCGGTTCGTGCTCGGCCAGACCGCCGCCGAAGCCGGGGCGACCGCGCGGGCGCTGCTCGCCAAGGTCGGTCTCGCCGACCGCGCGGACCACCGGCCGTCCCAGCTTTCCGGCGGACAACAACAACGCGTGGCCATCGCCCGAGCCCTGGCGATGAAGCCGCAGGTGATGCTCTTCGATGAACCCACCAGCGCGCTCGACCCGGAGCTCCGCGACGAGGTGCTGCGCGTGCTGCGCCGACTGGCCGACGAAGGCATGACCATGCTCGTCGCCACTCACGAGATGCGGTTCGCCGAGGAGATCGCCGACCACGTCCTCTTCATGGAGGGCGGACGCATCGCCGAGTCGGGCCCGCCCGGGCGGATCTTCCGCGATCCGTCGCAGGAGAGGACCCGCGAGTTCTTGCGGAAGATCCTGCCGAAGGCCTGAGCGGCCTGTCCGGGGAGGTCGACGCTTCCGGGGCCGACACGGGGAAGGACGGACGTCGCCGCGCAATTCGTGTCCTTCCTCGCGGAACCGTGCTTTGATGGGCCCATGGCGAAACCGACCTACATCGAGCTCGCGGACGAGACGCGCATCCCGATCCTCTACGAAGACCGCACGGTCATGGCCCTCGACAAGCCGGCCGGCTGGATCCTCGGACCGGACGACTGGGAGCACACCGCGCGCAACCTGCCGTTGGCGATCCAGTCGTCGATCAGCGCGGGCGACTACTGGGCGCGTTCGCGGAACATGCGGTATCTGCGCCACGTCCACCGCCTCGACGCCGGCACCAGCGGGATCCTGCTCTGCGTGAAACATCTCGGCGCGATGGCACCCATCTCGCGCCTCTTCGCCGACCGCGTGGTCAAGAAGACCTACCTCGCCGTGACCGACGGCCTGCCCAAGCAGCCGGAGTGGACGCGCACCGACATGCTCGGGCCGGAAGAACGCGAACCCGGCCGTCATCGCGTCGACCCGACCGCCGGCAAGGAGGCGCAGACCGATTTCAAGGTGCTGCAGACCGGGCGCTACACGGCCTTGGTCGAAGCCAAGCCGCACACCGGACGCACCCACCAGATCCGCCTGCATCTCGCCGCGAGCGGGACGCCGGTGCAGGGCGACACCATGTACGGCACGCCGCATCCCGGCGGCCTGGCGTTGCGCGCGGTGGGGCTGGAATACACCGATCCGTTCACCCAGCGCGTGGTGCGCATCAGCGCGCCCGCGGCCGATTTCTGCCGCCACTTCGGATTCACTCTACCGGAGCGGCCGCGGCGGCCGGCGGCGGCCGGCCCCGAAACGGGGACGCCGCCGCCACCCGGGACGGCCCGCCCTGGACCGGCTCCGGTCCTCGCTCCGGTCGCAGGCCAGGCAACTTCCAGGACATCGCAGCCCGGTCGGAGGGCCGGTTCCTCGTCGAAATCGTAGGACGCCGTCCCACCTCCGCAGGCTGAGAAGCTCCGCCTCGGTTTCTTTGCTCGGCGCGCGCTTGGGCGCGTCGCCCTTGGGCACCTGCGAATTGTCCATTGTCAGGTGCCCCTCGGTCCGGCACGGTGACTGGAGTGATGCTGGTCTCCATATACCCGAGGGTCACGGGGCGTTGCTCCCGGGGAACCGCGCCGGAGATCCCCAGCCTCATCGCATCGATCATCATCGGCCATCCAGGGCGTTGAACGAGTTTTCCATCTTTTGAAAACCCCGTTCCGCCCGTCGGAACGGGGTTTTTGCTTTCTACCCATCGCCAGCCGGCACGACCATCCCCCACAGCCTCCGAATGAAAAACAAAGTTGAGATCTACGACACGACGCTCCGCGACGGCTCGCAGGGCGAAGGCATCAATTTCTCCCTGACCGACAAGCTGCGCATCGCCGAGCGGTTGGACGCCTTCGGGGTCCACTACATCGAAGGCGGATGGCCGGGGTCGAACCCGAAGGACATGGAGTTCTTCCAGCAGGCGAGACGCCGCAAGTGGAAGAACGCCAAGATCGCCAGCTTCGGTTTCACGCGCAAAAAAGGCGTGCCGGTCGAGCAGGACGAGCAGGTGCGGATGCTGCTCGACGCGGCGACGCCGGTCGTCTGCGTCGTCGGCAAGACCTGGCTTCTCCACGTCACCGAGGTCCTCCGGGTGAAGCCGGACGAGAACCTCGCGATGATCGCCGACACGATCCGCTACCTGAAGGACCAGGGCAAGATCGTGGTCTACGACGCCGAGCACAGCTTCGACGGGTTCAAGGACGAGCCTGAATACGCCCTCGCCACCTGGCAGGCCGCGGAGAAGGCCGGCGCGGACGTCATCTGCCTCTGCGAGACCAATGGCGGCGCGATGCCGAGCGAGGTCGCTCGGATCACCGCCTTCGCCCACGGCAAGCTGAACGCCCGGCTCGGGATCCACACCCACAACGACTGCGGCTTCGGCGTCGCCAACGCCATCGCGGCCTTGGAGGCCGGCGCGTCCCACGTCCAGGGCACCATCAACGGCTACGGCGAGCGCACCGGGAACTGCAACCTCACCAGCGTCATCCCCACGCTCCAGCTCAAGCTCGGCAAGATCGGCGTGCCGCCGAAGTCGCTGCCGAAGCTCAAAGAGTTGTCCGAGTTCGTGGACGAGATCGCCAACCTGCGCCACGACACCCGTCAGCCGTGGGTGGGTCAGACGGCTTTCGCGCACAAGGGCGGCATCCACGTCCACGCCATCGAGCGCGTCGCGCGCAGCTACGAGCACATCGACCCGGCCGCGGTGGGCAACTTCCGCCGCGTGCTGGTGAGCGACATGTCGGGCCGCACCAACATCCTGGTGAAGGCCGCCGAACTGGGCTTCAAGCTCACCACGGAGATGCCGGCGACCAAGGCGATCACCGCCCGGGTCAAGGAGCAGGAGAACCTCGGCTACGAATACGAGGCGGCCGAGGCGTCGCTGGCGCTGCTCATCCGCGGCGTGCTCGACCACGATCCGGAACTCCTGTTCACGGTCGATTCGTACCATGTCTCCATGCGCGGCGACGCCAAGACGTCCATCTGCGAAGCCACGGTGAAGGTCCGCGTGGGCGACGAGGTCCACCACACGGTGGCCGAAGGCGACGGGCCGGTGAACGCTCTGGACACGGCGCTCCGCGCCGCGCTCGCGAGGTCGTTCCCGAAGATCCGGCAGGTGAAGCTCACCGACTACAAGGTGCGCATCCTCGACGGCGTCGCCGGCACCGGCGCGAAGACCCGGGTGCTCATCCAGAGCACCGACGGCAAACGCGACTGGGGCACGGTCGGGGTCAGCGAGAACATCATCACCGCGTCGCTCCAGGCGCTCGTGGATTCGATGGAGTACGCCTTGTTGAAGAAGTGACCGGACACGCCCCGGGCCGCGGTTCCCATCGCGGCCCGGGGCAACGTTGTCTTGGACGGGACGACGCGACCGGGGCGCATCGTCGCGGCTCAGCGGGAGCCGAACGCGTACAAGTTCTTGGCGGTCCGGAAGAAGACCATCCCCTGGGCCGCGGCGACGCTGCCTTTGCACGGGCCCTCGCCTTCGAACGTGCACGTGCCGAGGACCTGGAACTCGTCGCCGGTGCCCACCACGCTGGCGACACCGTCCTCGCTCATGACGTAGATCTTGCCGTCCGCACCGGTCGGGGAGCTCCAGATGGGCCCCGTGCCCGGAAGCTTGCCGCTCCACTTCTTCTCGCCGGTCTTCGGGTCGAGCCGCGAGAGCACGCGTTTGCCGCCGTCGAGCACGAAGAGTTTGCCCTGGTAGAGCAACGGCGTGCTCCAATCGGTCGGGTTCTCGGTGAACTTCCAGGCGACATGGGTGCCGGTGACGTCGCCCTTGCCGCCGTCCTTGAAGGCTACCACCGGTTGGCCCTTCGGGCCGCTGGCGTAGATGAGACCGTCGGCCGCGAGCGGCGAGGTCACGATGCGGTACCAATCATCGCGCTTCTCGTACAACCGCGCCCGCCAGATCTCCGTGCCGTCCTTCGGGTCGTGGCCGCTCACATGGTCGCCGCCGACCACCAGGACCTCGGCGCCGTTCTTGCCGCGGTACGGGATGGGCGTGGCGTAGGATTCGTGGGATTCCTTTTTCGAATCGGTCGTGCGGACGTACTTCCACAACGTCTTGCCCGTCGCCGGATCGAGCGCCAGCAGATAGGATTCACGCTGCGGCTTGCCGTCGAAGAGCGGGTAATCGGACGGCAACTCGTCGCGCTGCAGGACCGGCACGATGAGCCGTCCGTCCTGGAGCAAAGGACTGGCGCCGTAGATCCACATGATGCCGAAGCTGCCGTAGTCCTTCCCGAGGTTCCGCTTCCAGAGCTCCTTCCCGGCGAAGTCGAACGCGGCGATATCGCCCGTGCCGTAGAGTATGGTCACCCGTTCTCCGTCCGTGACCGGCGACGGCGCGGCCATGTTGTTCCGGCCGACATCTTTGTCGCCGACGGCGACGGTCCGGGCCCACAACTCCTTGCCCGTCTTCCGGTCGAGGCAGACCAGGTTGAGCTGCTTCTGGGCATCGGCGGTGCTGACGAACACCTTGTCGCCCCAGACCGCGGGTGTGGCGCCGCTCTTTCCGGGCATCGGCGCGACCCATGTCGCGGATTCCTTGGCCAAGGTCGCCGGCAGGCCCGTGGCCTTGGCCGAACCGTCGAAGTGCGGTCCGCGCCATTGCGGCCAGTTCTCGCCGGATCCGGCGTGGAGAGCGACGGCGAACGTGATGCCCGAGGCGAGCAGAGCGATTGGTTTCATGGATGCGGAGGTCTCTTACCGTGCATATGGACCGGAACGGAAGCAGGGAATTCAAACGCCCTCGCCCCGTTCGCTTGCCGACGTGCCCGCCGCTTCCGATGGTGCCCGACTGACATCGGCCCATTGCACACCCGGTGGACCTTGGCTAGACATCACCCCATGTCGCCCACGTTCCTGCCGTTCGCCTGCGGACTCCTCGTCGGTGGCGCGGTCACCGCGGGGTTCTACACCACCCGCAGCCACGCGCCGGTGCGGTTCGCGAGCCAAGAGGCGACGGCAGGCACCGCGACGGACGCCAGTGGTGCCGGCGTCGAGACCGACCCCTCGCTCACCAGAGCCAAGGAGCAGCTCGCACGGCTCGAGGCCGACAACCTCCAGCTCGCCACGCGCGTCCAGGACCTCCTCAAAAAAGACGACGCGGCCACCACGGCCGCCGCAAAGAGATCTGATCCAGGGAACCCGTTCGCCGCGTTGTTCGGCCAGGACGACGGCAACACCAACGGCATGGCGAAGGCCATGAAAGGGATGATGGAGTCGGCGCTAAAGCAGCAGCTCGAGGGCAAGCTCATCCAGATCCACGCGAAGGTCGGGACCACTCCCGACCAGGAGCAGGCCATCCGCGAGATCCTCGAGAAGCAAGCCAACGTCAGCCGCGACATCAGCCAGAAGATGATGAGCGGCAAGATGACCAAGGAGGAGATGGCCGGGTCCGTCCGCCAACAAGGCGACCCCGAGGCCCTGATCAAGGCCCTGCTCAGCCCGGAACAGCAGACCGCGTACTCGGAGCTGAAGGTCGAGGAACGGCGCACCAACGCCCGTCTGGTCGCCAATTCCGAGCTGCTCCAGATGCAGCAGGTCGTCGGCGGGATCGACCAGGCGCAGCAGGACAAGATCTTCGAGGTGCTCTACTCGCAGACCGAGCGGACGTTGACCGGGCCGGTCCCGGCTGCCGATGGAACGCCCCCGGACAAAGCCGTGAAGCCCGTCGACATGCGATCGTTGTCGGAGCAGAAGCTCGCCGCGCTCAAAGGCGTGCTGACCGAAGAGCAGTTCGGCCGCTACAAGGAACTCCAAGAACAGCAGATCAAGATGTTCGAGGCGTTCATGCCCAAGGACAGCAAGGCCGGCGACACCGTCGTCCCGAACATCCAGGTGATCACCGCGCCGGCGAAGCCTTGACGCTCGGCCCCGGTTCGACCACCGACGCGACCTCGCCTCGGGCCAGACGCGTCTTCAGACGCCGACCCGGCGCGAGTCCGGCCGCGTCGCGGACCACCGCGCCGGATTCCGCATCGAGGGTGATCGAGTAGCCGCGCTGCAACACGCTCAGCGGCGAAAGAAGGCGCAAACCGTCGCCGAGCCGGGCCACGCCTTCCTTCCGTTCCGCGAGCCGGTCCTGCATGAGGCCCGACAACCTCCGCACGATCTCGGCGAGCTCGCGCCGTTGCCGCGCGATGGCGGTCGCCGGCTTGAGCGCCGCGAGCCGCCTCGCAAGGTTGGCGACCTGGGCCTGACCCGGCTTCGTCGCCGTCCGACCCATCCGCGCCAGGGAGGTCGCGAGGTCGTCGAGCCGTTGTCCGCGCTCTTCGAGCCGTCGCCGCGGATGCGCCCGCAGGAAACGCCGCGCCAAACCGCGCCGCTCCTCCTCCGCATGGACGAGCCGGCGCCGCACCCACTGGCGGAGCCTTTGCCCCGCGACGGCGACGAAGCCCGCGCTATCCACGTAGGCTTGGGTCAGGATCTCCGCCGCCGCGCTCGGCGTGGCGGCACGCAGGTCCGCCACGAGGTCCGCGATGGTGAAGTCGATCTCGTGGCCGACCGCTGAGAGGACGGGCGCAGCCGACGCCGCGATCGCCCGCGCGACGACCTCCTCGTTGAAGCACCACAGGTCCTCCAACGAACCGCCGCCGCGCGTGACCAGGATCACATCGAGCCGTGGCATCGGACGATCGGCCCGGGCGACCGGCCCGGTGGTTTTCCGGTCGGCTTCGCCCCCGGCGGACCAGCGGTTGAGCAGCCCGATCGCTTCGGCGATCTCCACCGCGGCCCCCTGCCCTTGCACCCGCACCGGGACCAGCACGAACTCGATGCCCGCGAACCGCCGGCCGACGACATGCAGCACGTCCTGGATCGCCGCACCGGTCGGCGACGTGACCAATCCCACGCGGCGCGGGAACTCCGGGATCCGTCGCTTGCGGTCCGCGGCGAACAGACCCTCCGCGTCGAGCTTCGCCTTCAGCCGCTCGAACGCCGCCTGCAACGCGCCCATGCCCTGGGCTTCCGCCGAGGTGACGCGCATCTGGTAGGTGCCGCGCGGTTCATAGACGGTCAGCTCGCCGCCGAGCAGGACATGCGCGCCATCCCGGAAGAAAGCGCGCTCCACGCCGGCCGTGCCGCGGAACAACACGCAGTTGAGCTGCGCGCCGGCGTCCTTCAGCACGAAGTAGGCGTGGCCCGAAGATTGCAGCCGCCAATTCGAGATCTCGCCGCTCACGAAGACGGAGCCGAACTCTTTCTCGACCAGCCGTTTCACCCGCGCCGTGAGGTCGGTGACCGACAGCACCTGCCGTGTCTCCGCCGCCGGGAAGAGCTCACCAAAATCCCACTGCGATCTGCTGCGCGCCATGCCCGGCCAGTAAACGGTCGGCACACCGGACCGACAAGCGGCAACCGGATGGCGGCCACCGGGACGATGCGCGATCAACGACGCCGATCTTCTGCCCGCTCGATCACGCCGGTACCCGCAGGGGCCGGAGACCGGTCACGGATCTCTCCACGCAGCTCATCGATCCGCCGGGTGAGTTCGGGCCGCGCCGGCCAGACGCGGGCCAACGATCCCAAGGCCCGCAGCTGCGCGGACGGGTCGTTGCTCGTGAGATCCTTCAGCGCGTGCATCAGCAGCGCATCCGGCAACGCGTCGCCGAGGCGGGTGACCGCTTGGAGGGCGAGGCCGTGGTTGGCGCACCGCGGATCGGTCAGCGCCGCGGCGAGCACCGGCAACGCATCGCCCGCGTCCCGGTGGTCCAGCAGCCCGATGGACGCTGCCGCGCCCCGGAAGCGCTCGTCCAGCGGCCGGGGGAACCGTCGCCGGATCCAGCCCGGCAACCGGTCGCGCACCGCCCGGTGGAGCTTGCCGACCGAGGTGTCCTTGCGGACCAGCGCCCGGGCCAACGCCGGGGCCGGGACATCGCGCCGGTCGAGCGGGCGCTCCGATAGCATCGCGGTCGACCGGCCGTCCGCGACGCCCGCGATCCAGGTCGTGGCGATACGGTCTTCCACGGCCGTCGGTGACGGCTTCCACGCGACGCCCCAGGACACGGAGCCGGCCACCACACCGAGCACCACCCACCCACGCCATGAGCGCAGGAGGCCCGGCCCGGCGGATGGCGCGGTCCCGTTCACGCCATCAAGACCTCGGCGACGCGCACGATGGTCCGCGTCCGGCCGGTGGCCTCGTCGATGTCGAGCACGCAACCGTGGAGCCGCACGTCGGTCTCGCACACGCCGAACCGCTGGGGCGTCTGCTTGAGGAAGCGCTCGACGATCGGCGCCCATTCGCGCCCGAGCACGCCGCCATGGCCGCCGGTGAAACCGGCGTCGCTCAGGCACGCCGTGCCGCCGGGAAGGATCCGTTCGTCCGCCGTCTGGACATGCGTGTGCGTGCCGATCACCGCGCTCACCTGGCCGTCCAGGAACCAGCCCAGCGCGATCTTCTCCGACGTGGCCTCGGCATGGATGTCGACGAAGATGACGGGCGTCTGCGCGAGCAGCTTGGCCACCTCGGCGGCCGCGACGGTGAAAGGGTTCTCCAGCGGCGGCATGAAGGTGCGCCCTTGCAGGTTCAGCACCGCCACCGGCGGGAGGCCCGGCCGGGTGACGACGATGCTGCCCTGCCCCGGGACGCCGGCGGGATAGTTCGACGGCCGGAGCACGCGCGGATCCGCCACGAGCAATTGCGCGGTCTCCTTCTGGTCCCAGACATGGTCCCCGGTGGTGATGACATCCACTCCGGCATCGAAGATCTCCCGCGCGGTCGAGGCCGTGATCCCGGCGCCGCCGGCGGAGTTCTCGCCGTTGGCGATGACCAGATCAAGGCCGTGCTGCTCGCGGAGACGGGGCAACAGGACCTTCACGGCCTTGCGGCCGGGGCCGCCGACGACGTCGCCGATGAAGAGGATTTTCACGACGCGGATCGTGCGGACAGCCGGGAGGCGGGGCAAGCCGCTGGAGCCGGAGCGATGACGGCCGCTCCCGCGAGCATCCCACGACCGTGGGTGGGGTGCGAAGTGGCGGACAAGGCAGCCAGGCAGAGTCGCGCTTGCGCTGATCCAAACACCGGACGGAGAGAGAGGATCTGGAAAGCAGGAAAGCAGGAACGGAGCCGACAAAGCCCAAGGGCTTCCTGGTTTCCTGCTTTCCAGATTCGTCTGTTCCATGGAGCCGATGGCACTCCGCTGCCTCACAGGTCGGCGATAAACAGGCGCCGCTTCCTGACCAGCGCCAAGGGATCTCCTCGCGCCCTGCCACCGGCGCGGCGAAAGAGCAGCGCCCCCCGCAAAAGCGGTCCGCCACCTCGGATCGCACCCGCCCGCTCTTGCGCCGCTTCCCTTCGCCGGGGCCGTTCCCCATCTTCGGCCCGTGCATCTGGCCCGCCTGCGTCTCCGAGACTTCCGCAACTACGCGCGGATGGACTCGGAATTCACGCCCGGGTTCCACCTGTTGCTCGGCGACAACGCGCAGGGCAAGACGAACGTGCTCGAGGCCATCTACTTGCTCGCGACGTTGCGCTCGTTCCGCGGCGTGGGCGGCGGCCAGATGATCCGCCACGACGCGAAGGGCTACTTCGTCGGCGCCACGGTGGTCGGACAGGCGACCGCGGAGATCAAGGCCTACTGGTCGCCGCGCGAACGCCAGCTCTCGCTCAACGGCGTCCCGGTCCGACGTCTGGCGGATTACCTGGGCACGCTGCGCGCTGTCGTGTTCTGCACGGAGGACCTCCAGCTCGTGAAGGGCGCGGCGCGCGGACGTCGGCGCTTCCTCGACCTGCTCCTCGCGCAGACCCAGCCGTCGTATCTCCCGTTGCTGTTGCGCTACACGCAGGCCCTGCGGTCGCGCAACGCGCTGCTCAAGCAACCGACGGTGGACGACGACCAGCTCGCCGGCTTCACGCACGAGCTCGTGGAGACCGGCGGCGAGCTGATGGCGGCGCGGCAGGCGCTGGTGCCGAAGTTCTCCCCGCTCGTGCGCCTCGCGTTCCGGCGCATCGCGCACGACACCGACGAGCTGAAGGTCGCCTATGCACCGAGCGTGAAGGGCGACCTCGCGGTCGCCTTGGCGCAGAGCCGCCAACGCGAACGGGTCTTCCGCGCCACCGTGGTCGGCCCGCACCGCGACGACCTGGACCTGCTGGTCAACGACCGGAGCGCCGCCGAGTTCAGCAGCGAAGGGCAGAAGCGGACGCTGGCGATCGCGTTGAAGATGGCGCAGGCCGAGTTCCTCACCGGTCTCCACGGGAGCCCGCCGGTGCTGCTGATCGACGACGTCATGGGCGAGCTGGACGCGAAGCGGCGGGCCGGGTTGCTGCCGTTGCTCGGCCAGGCGCATCGCGCCGGGGGCCAGGTGTTCATGACCTGCACCGAGGAGAACTGGCCGCGCGAGCTGGGCCGGGACCTGTCCCGTTGGGAAGTGCGGGCCGGGGCGATGGGCCGTCTCGCCGACTGAACCGGATCAGCCGAGACGGGCGATGACCGACCGGGCGACGAGATCGACCGTGAGGGCCTTCAGGCAGGCCAGCGGTTCGGCGTTGGCGCAGGTCGCCTTCATGCACGGCGCGCACGGGAGCCCGGCACGGAGCACGTGGGCGACCTGTCCATAGGGCCCGGTGCGGGTCGGTTCGGTCGGACCGAAGAGACCGATGACCGGACGTCCCAACGCGACGGCCACGTGCATCGGCCCGGTGTCGTTGGTGACCATCATCACGCAGCGGCGGAGCCATTCCACCATGCCGGGCAGCGAGAGTTGTCCGGTGAGGTCGATGCAGCGTCCCGGCGCGGCCGCGGCGATCTGGCCGCCGAGCGGACGGTCGGCATCGCCGCCGAGGACGACGACGCGGAGCGACGGGTCCTGGGCGGTCAACCGGGCCGCGAGCGCCGCGAAGTTCTCGGCCGGCCAACGTTTGTTGGTCCAGCGCGCCCCGGGCTGGAAGGCGATCCACCGGAGACCGTCGTCGGGCCAGAGCGACCGGATCGCGGCCGCGGCGCCTTCATCGCGCGGCATCCACTCGAAATCCCAGGTCACGGGGACATCGAGCCGGCGCAGGACGGAAAGGTACCAATCGACCGCATGGACGTCGTAGCCGGTGCGCGGGACGCTCACGTCGTAGGCGATCGGAGCTGCTTCGCGCGGGTCGTCGAGGCCGATGGTGAGGGCGCCTGAGGCGAGCCAGGCGACCGCGCTGCTGCGGGCGAGGCCTTGGAGGTCGATGACCCAGTCGTAGCGTTCGCGGCGCAGGTCGCGGATCGAGCCGACCGCGCCGGGCCATCCGAAGGGCGAACCCCAGCTCTTGCGGTCGAACGGCACGACCCGATCGATGTCGGGATCGTTCCCGAGCAACGGGACGAGCTCGCTGTTCAGCCACCAATGGAGCTCGGCAGCCGGGAACCGGCGCTTCAGGAGACGCGCCACCGGGAGCGCCTGGACGACGTCGCCCAGCGAGCTGGGCTTGAGCACGAGGATCTTCACGGGGTCGATGGCACGGCGGAAGGACCGCCAAACATCCGCCGCCCCCCGCATGGACCGCCCGCGGCGCTCACTTCCCGGAAGCGAGGCGCTCCGCCAGACGTTCCGGAAGGCCGGCCGCGCGGATCTTGCGCTGGGCCTCGGCGATCGGGTAGTCGAGGCGGCGCAGTTCGATGGTCTGCTGCACCAGGTCGTAGATGACGTAGGCGGACTTCGGGTTGCCGTCGCGCGGTTGACCGACGCTGCCGACGTTCACGAAGTACTTTTTGCCCGCCTCGACCCGGAACTTCGAATAGGTGCCGCCGCGCACACCCGTGTCACGGATGAAGGCGACCGGGACGTGCGTGTGGCCGAAGAAGCAGACCTGGGTGTTCTGGTAGGTGAAGCTGGCGGCGGCCTCGAGCTTCTCGAACACGTAGCCCCAGCGCTGGGGGCCATCGAGCGTCGCATGGACGATCGAGAAGTTCGCGACGAGGCGGAAATACTTGAGCTCGCGGAGCCACTTGCGGTCGTCCTCGGTGAGCTGCGCCCGGGACCATGTCACAGCCTCGGCCGCGGCGTCGTTGAAGCCGTCGGGGTTCACGTCGACCCCGATGTACTCGTCGTGGTTGCCCTTCACGACCGGGATGTTCATGCCCCGGATGATGTCGAGGCATTCCTTGGGGTTCGCGCCGTAGCCGACCACATCGCCGAGGCACACCACATGGGTGCACTTCTGTTCCTTGATGTCCGCCAGCACCACTTGGAGGGCCTCCAAGTTGCCATGGATGTCTGCTATGACTGCGTATCTCATCTCGTTCACCGGACAATCTCGAACCCTCGGAACCCTCCGACCGGCTCGGACCAAAATTCCACCTCACCCCGGATCATCGGCCCCGATCCGCTCTCGCGGATCGCCTGAAGGTACTCCTTCAGCTCGTCGACCGTGCCTTCTGCCTCGATCTCGACGCGACCATCGGCCAAGTTCCGGACGATGCCGAGCACCTCGAATCCGGCCGCGATCTGCTTGGCCTGGTAACGGAAGCCCACGCCCTGCACACGGCCGGAATACAGCACCTGCAGACGGCGACGGTTCATCCGGGATCCAACCTGCAACGGCTCACGACGTCCTCCGTCGCGCCTCCAAGGCAGGCCAGCGACTTAGCCATATCCGTGCCGGATGAGGCAAGGTTTTGTTCCCCCGGCTCCGGAGCCCCGACCGGCGCCTCCCGGGCGCCTGTCTGATCAGTGGGACCGTCATCCTGTGCCTGTCCGCGGCCGGGCTTCCAACCCGCACCGGTCTTGTCTGGGACCGCGGGCTGGAAGTCCACGGTCGGGCCGTCAGGAAGCCTGCCCCACGACGGGCCGGTAAATTTTACAGATCCCGACACGTCGCCCGAGGCCGACGGCGAGGGTCCCCGGCCTCGGGGCCAAGCGATCCAGCGGCCCGACGAACATCGCCATCGCCAAGGCGGGCAAGTTCATCAAGGCTTTCCCGAGATGCAGCGGGGCCCGGTGGCCGCGCTTCCCTTT
The DNA here is from genome assembly GCA_903916195.1 of uncultured Verrucomicrobiota bacterium. Taxonomy (GTDB): domain Bacteria; phylum Verrucomicrobiota; class Verrucomicrobiia; order Limisphaerales; family UBA9464; genus CAIVQB01. The sequence continues at coordinate 42,417 of CAIWVP010000201.1, forward strand.
CCTGCCCATGTATCCGATCCGATCCTCGCTCCGCTCGGTGTCCGGCCTGTTCGCCGTCGGGTGGTTCCTGCTCTGCCTGTCCACCGTCCGCCTCGGTGCCGTCGAGATCACCGAGGGTCCCACCGTCGACGTGTCGTCGACCCACGCCGTGGTGCGTTGGACCACCGATGTCCCGGCCGGTACCCGCGTCCATTTCGGGCTTGCGACGACCACGCTCACCTCACGCGCCGAAGGCGAAGTCGGCACCGCGCACGTCGCCAAGCTCCCCGGACTGCGGCCGGGCACGATCTACCACTTCGCCGTCGGCACCGCCCGCTACGCCCTGGCAACCAACTCCTTCGCCACACCGGGCCTCTCGGCAGCGGCCGGGACCCCCGCCACGCTCACGCCACCGAAGCCGGCCGACACCATCACCACCGGCAAAGCGGCCGCGCCCACCCGGCCACGACCGCCCCCGACCCGGGCGACCTGGGCCAGCGTCGCTTCGCTTCCCGATCACTTCGCCCGCCACGGCGCCGATTTCCACGCCCAGGACGCCGACGACTACGCGGCCCAGGCCTGGCTCTTCTTGCAGCGCGCGAAGGCCGATGGATTGCCCGCCAAACGCGACGACGACGGCGTGCTGCGCGTCTTCGACCCGAAGTCCGGTGCCTTCGCCGCCTACAACCGCGACGGCAAGACCAAGACCTATTTCAAGCCCGGCCGTCGCAGCTATTTCGACGACCAACCGGGCACCCGGGTCGACCTCCGGAAGACCCGATGAGCCAGGGCCCCACCCGCATCGATCCCGCGCGCCTCCGCCCATCCCGCCCCTTCCTCCTCCGATGAACCACTCCTGTCCCATCTGCGCCTATCCCGGCCTCGAAGAACCTCCGCGAAGCCCTTCCAGCGGCGGTTCGTACGAGATCTGCCCCTGCTGCGGCTTCCAGTTCGGCGTGACCGACGACGACGACGGCGTGACCTATGACACCTGGCGCCTGCACTGGGCCGAAGAAGGCATGGAATGGTTCAGCCGCGGTGTGCCCGCACCCGCCGGTTGGGATGCCCGGGCGCAGTTCGCCAAGGTAGCGTCGAAGACCTCCTCTCCGCCCGCGACGAAGACCGCGCCGCAGTCCACGAAACCGGGCCCGACCGGGGTGGGACCCGATCAGCGCCGGCTGCGTTGATCACCCGTGTCGCAGCCGTGGAGCGACCTGGAAACAGGACGACAGGGATCGGTGCCGTCGGGTCCTGTCCTCCTGCTTTCAAAAACCCGATCGGAACGCTGAAGCCCATGCCGGACATCCTCCTCGCCACGCTCAACGCCAAGTACATCCACGCGGCGTTCGGACTGCGCTATCTGCTGGCCAACATGGGCGAGCTGAAGCCGCGCACGGAGCTGCTCGAGTTCGACATCAACCAGAAGGCGGTCGACATCGCCGAGGTCATCCTCGCCCGCAGACCGCGGATCCTCGGCCTCGGCGTCTACATCTGGAACGTCGCCCTCACCACCGAGCTCGTCGGCATGCTCAAGCGCGCGCGGCCGGACCTCGTCATCGTGCTCGGCGGGCCCGAGGTGAGCTTCGAGTGCGACCAGCAGGAGATCATCCGACTCGCGGACCACACCATCACCGGCGAGGCCGACCTCAAGTTCGCCGAGGTCTGCCGCGTGCTGTTGAGGGGAGTGGATAGGCAGTGTGAGTGGATAGTGGATGGACAAGAGCAACCTACTGGACAGGTTTCTATCCACCATCCCCTCAAAAACCTATCCACCCCCCCGCTCCCTCGGATCATCCCGGCCGAGCTGCCCGACCTCAAACGACTGGAGCTGCCCTACGACCTGTATGATGAGCGCGACGCGGCGCATCGCGTCATCTACGTCGAGGTGTCGCGCGGATGCCCCTTCACCTGCGAGTTCTGCCTCTCGTCGCTCGACATCCCGGTGCGGCAGTTCGAGCTCGACCGCTTCCTCGCCGCGATGCAGCGGCTGCTCGACCGCGGCGTGCGACAGTTCAAGTTCGTCGATCGCACCTTCAACCTCCACCTGCCCACGAGCACGGCCATCCTCCGCTTCTTCCTGGAACGCTGGACACCCGGGCTCTTCGTCCATTTCGAGATGGTGCCGGACCGCTTGCCGGCCGCGCTGCGCGAGCTGATCGCGAAGTTCCCGCCCGGCGCGCTGCAGTTCGAAGTGGGCATCCAGACGTTCGACCCCGAGGTCGAGAAGCTCATCAGCCGCCGACAGGACCACGGGCGGCTCGACGACAACTTCCGGTGGCTGCGCGCCGAGAGCGGCGTCCACGTCCACGCCGATCTCATCGCCGGCCTGCCGGGTGAGACGATGGCGAGCTTCGCCGCCGGCTTCGACCGTCTCGTCGCGCTGCGGCCGCAAGAGATCCAGGTGGGCATCCTCAAGCGTCTCCGCGGCACGCCGATCGTCCGGCACGACCGCGAGTGGTCGATGGTCTACAGCCCGCAGCCGCCCTACGAGATCCTGCAGAACAAACTGCTCGATTTCGCATCCCTCGGACGCCTCCGCCGCTTCGCCAAGTTCTGGGACCTCTTCGGCAACAGCGGCGATTTCACCCTATCGCTGCCGCTGCTGTGGTCGGAGCGCGAACGGCCCGCCCGCGACGGCGATCTCGCCGAGGGCGCCCCCGTGTCCACGGGCGCTTTGCCACCGCCGGCTCTTGGACACGCGGGCGGGCCGCCCGCGACGCGGTCGCCCTTCGGGGCGGTCCTCGCCTTCAGCGACTGGCTGCACGAGCGCGGTGTGAAGACGAGCGGCATCGCCCTCGCGCGCCGCTACGAGTTGCTGTGGGACCATCTCACCACCGCGGGCGGGATCGCTCCGGCCGAGGCCGCCGCCGCGCTGACCAGCGACTTCCGTCGCGGCGGCCGGACCGGCGCGCCGGAATTCCTCCGTGCGCTGGGCGTCGAAACCGACGCCGGCGCGAGCACCAGAAAAAAGGCCGGCTTGCCGAAAAGGCAGGCAAAGCATGTCGGCGCGTCCATAGAATCCAGAGGGTGAGATAAAAGGCGGCTTTTCTGTCTCCCGCTTCCCTTCGCCAGACTTCGGTGTGGGGCGTCCCGCATTCTCCGTTCCCGTTCCGCGTGCCTTGCCGCCGGGGCCGTCCTCCCCCACCTTCGGCACCGCTCATGGGCAAAATCGTCGGCATCGACCTCGGCACCACCAACTCGCTCGTCGCCATCGTGGACAGCGGCATCCCCTACGTCCTCGCGGATGCCGATGGACAACGGCTCACGCCGTCGGTCGTCCACGTCCCGCCCGGCGACGCGGAACCGGTCGTCGGGCGTCAGGCCGACCGCATCCGCCTGATCAAGCCGGCCGAGACGGTCTATTCGGTGAAGCGCTTCATGGGCCGCCGCGGATCGGACATCCCGCGCGAGGACATGCGGGTCACCTATCCCGTGAAGGGCGAGGGCACCGGCCCGGTGACCATCACCCTGCACGGGCGCGCCTGGACGCCCGAGGAGGTCTCGGCCGAGATCCTCAAGAAGCTGAAACGCGACGCCGAGACCGCCCTCGGCGAGACCATCGACCGCGCGGTCATCACCGTCCCGGCCTACTTCAACGACGCCCAGCGCAACGCCACCATCAAGGCGGGCGAACTCGCGGGCCTGAAGGTCGAACGCATCGTCAACGAGCCCACGGCCGCGGCGCTGGCCTACGGCTTGGACAAGCTCAAGGACCGCTCGAAGATCGCGGTGTACGACCTCGGCGGCGGCACGTTCGACCTCTCGGTCCTGGAGCTGAACGAGGGCGTCTTCCAGGTGCGCTCGACCCACGGCGACACGCGCCTCGGCGGCGACGACCTGGACAAACGCGTCACCGACCTGTTGGTCGCGAAGATCAAGGAGGCCGGCGGGCCGGACCTGATGATAGGGGAGCAAGAAGGTTGGAGCGGGGATTCGTTGCCGCTGTTGAGCCGCATCCGCGAGGCGGCGGAGCACGCGAAGATCCGCCTGAGCGAACAGACGGAGACGGAGATCACCCTGCCCTTCCTCACGCCGACCTTCTCCTTCAGCCACGTGCTCACGCGCGAGGCGCTGGAGCGGCTCACGCAGGACATCATCGAACGCACGCGGGCGCACTGCCTGCGATCGTTGGCCGACGCGAAGCTGGAGGCGAAGGACCTCGACCAGGTCATCTTGGTGGGCGGGCAGACACGGATGCCGCTGGTGCGCCGGCTGGTCGGGAGCTGGTTCGGTTGCGCCGAGTTCGCCGAGCGCCGCGGCGACCTGCGGCTCGGCGACGAGCACCACATGGCCAAGGGGCCGCAACTCAACACCGGTCAGAACCCGGATGAAGCCGTCGCGCTCGGCGCGGCCATCCAGGCGGAGATCCTCTCGGGCGGCTTCAAGAACCTGCTGCTGCTCGACGTCACGCCGCTGTCGCTGGGCATCGAGACCTTCGGCGGCCTGATGAACGTGATCATCCCGCGCAACACGACCATCCCGGTGAAGGCCGGCGAGCTGTTCACGACCGCGGTGGACAACCAGCCCGACATGCTCATCCACGTGCTCCAAGGAGAACGCGAGCGGTCGCAGCACAACTGGAGCCTCGGCCGCTTCACGCTCGCCTTCGAGCCGGCGCCCAAGGGCGTGCCGCGGGTCGGCGTGCAGTTCGAGATCGATGCCAACGGCGTGCTCCACGTGCTCGCCCGCGACGTGAAGACGGGCAGCCAGCAGATCGTGCAGATGAAGTCCGCCGTCGACGTCGCCGACGAGGACGTGCAACGGATGGTCGAGGAATCGGTCGAGCACGCCTTCGACGACCTGCGCGCGCGCCAATGGGTCGAGGCGAAGCTCCGCGCCGGCGAGACCCTCACCGCGACCCGTGCCACCATGGCCGAGTACGACGCCGACCTCGACGCGGACTACAAGCGCCAGATCGAGGACGCGCTCGAGGCGGTCGAGGCCGTGCTGTCCATGGAGAACCCGAAGACCCGCACCGGCGACCCCGCGCAGCTCAAGGCCGCGACCGCGCGGCTCGACGAGGTCACCAAGCCGTTGGCCGAACACGCGATGGACCAGGTGATGGAAGCGATGCTGCGGAAGAAAGGGCTGCTGGCAGCGGCGCCGACGGCGCCGACGACAACCTGAGCCGGGAAGATGCGACCGGAGCAAGGACGGCCACGTCCACGGGTGCTGCCCGGGGACGAAAAAGGCCGCGTCCGAGGACGCGGCCTTTTCTATTCTTTCCCGGGACGGATCCCGTTCAAGGGGTCGCCGGAGGATCGTTCGGCTGCAGCGTTTGCGCAGGTTGCGGCTGCGCGGGCTGCGCTTGCACAGGCTGCGGCTGCACAAGTTGCGGCTGCGCCGGCAGAGGTTGCACGACGGGCGGGCGGATGACCGTGGGCATCGGGTTGCGCAGCGGGATCGGAGAATGGACCGGGCCCATGCCGGCCGCTTTGGCAGCGAGCACCTGGGCCGGGATGTCGTTGGCGTGGAGCTCGGACGGGAGCGTGCCGAGCTCCTTGGGGTCCTTGGCCCGCTTCTGCTTGGGCAGCGGGCTGACCATCACGTTGATGGATTTGCCGATGAGCTTGGGCGGGAAATCGGCGACGCCCCACGGCAAGATGTCCTTGAGGAACTTGTCGACGACGGCGCGACCGATCTCGGTGTGGGCCATCTCGCGGCCGCGGAACCGGAGCGCGACCTTCACCTTCATGTCCTCGCAGAGGAAGCCGACCGCGTGGTCGAGCTTGATGCCGAGGTCGTGCGGATCGATGCGGGGCGTGAGCTGGACCTCTTTGACGAGGTTGGCGTGCTGGGTCTTCTTGGACTCGTTGTCCTTCTTCGCCATCTCGTACTTGAACTTGCCGAAGTCCACGATCCGGCAGACCGGAGGATTGGCCGTCGCAGCGATCTCGACGAGGTCCAAGCCTTGGGCCCGGGCCATGTTGATCGCCACGGCCAAGTCGATGACGCCCACCTGCTGACCGTCCGGACCGATCACCCGGACCTCACGGGCACGGATCTTGCCGTTGACACGGTACTGCGGCTGCGGAGGGGTGAAGCGGGAGGAGAACGGACGACTCAAGCGACCCTCTCCGGTTGAAGTTTGAACATGTTCAGCTTGGAAACCATTGCTGTCTCAGACAGACGGAAGGGATATAGTGAGCCGGATGAAGTCCCGGCAAGCCCAATCTCGCCTCGTGGCCGGGTCCGCGTGCCTCTTCCGCGCGCTGTTCGTGCTCGTCGCCGCGGTCGCGACGACGGCCCTCGGTGCCGGGGACGACATCGCCCGAGCCCGCGCCGAGGCCGTTTTCACCAAGGCCCGCGCGACCTGGACCGCGGCTCCGGACGACGTCACCAACGCCTGGAAGTTCGCCCGTGCCGCATTCGACCAAGCCGAATGCGCTCCCGACGACCGGCATCGCGCCGCCATCGCCGAGGAGGCGATCCGCGCCTGCCGCGCCGCGGTCGTCCGCGACCCGAGATCCGCGCCGGCCCACTACTATCTCGGGCTCGACCTCGCCCAACTGGCCCGCACGCGGACGCTCGGCGCGCTCAAGCTGGTCCGCGAGATGGAGAAGCACTGGCTCACCGCGAAAGAAATCGACGAGACGTTCGATTCCGGCGGACCCGACCGCAGTCTCGGGCTGCTCTACCTCGAAGCACCGGGCTGGCCCGCCAGCATCGGCAGCCACGCCAAGGCACGGACACATCTGGAGCACGCAGTGAAACTCGCGCCGGGATTCCCGGAGAATCGTCTGTGCCTCGCCGAGGCGCTCGTGAAGTGGAAGAAGCGCGACGACGCCGCGGCCCAGCTCAGGGCGCTCGACGCGTCGTGGTCCGACGCGAAGGCGCGCCACACCGGCGACGACTGGATATCGTCATGGGTGGATTGGGAAAAGCGGCTCGCGGCGCTCAAGACCAAGATGAAGGCGAAGTGACGGTCGCGGTCCGGCCCGCGCTTCGTGCCGGCCTGTCGAAGATCGACGGCCACCGGACGCCATCCCGGCGACGGCCAGCCTTGTGGCCCGGTGGCACCCACTGCTAGATACCCGTCTCCATGTCCGCCGAGCCGAGCAACGAGACCCGCGCCCAGAGCGCCGCCGAACTGCTCCGCCGCAGCCTCGGCCGCGGCCGGCTCGCCCACGCCTACCTCTTCCTCGGCGACGACCTCGGCGTGCTCGAGGACGCCGCGCGCAAGCTCGCCCAGACGCTCAACTGCCTCCGTCCGACCACCCGCGGCGAGAACGGCGTCCCGGTGGACGCCTGCGGCGACTGCAACAACTGCCGCCGCATCGCCTCGCGCAACCATCCGGACGTCGTCTGGATCCGGCCGGAGATGAAATCCCGCGTCATCAGCGTCGCCCAGACCCGCGACGTGATCGACCGGATGAACCTCAAGACGACTGAGGCCGCCCACAAGATCGCTGTCTTCGCCGGCGCGGACCGGATGAACACCAGCGCGGCCAACGCCTTCCTCAAGACGCTCGAAGAACCGCCCGCCGGTTCGGTGCTCATCCTGCTCAGCACCGAGCCCGACCGCCTGCTCGAGACCATCCTCTCGCGCTGCCAGCGGCTCAGCTTCGCCAGCGGTTCGGTCCGCGTGGACGACGCGGTCGCCGGCTGGGTCGGCCAGTTCGCCGATCTCGCGAAGCCCGCGTCGCCCGACCTGATGGGCCGCTATCGGCTGCTCGGTTCGCTGTTGAACACGCTGGCCAAGACCAAGGAATCCATCGAGGAGACGCTCACCGCGCAGTCGCCGCTGATGCGATATCCGGACGCCGAAGCCGACCAACGCGACCGTTGGGAGGACGAGCTCACCGCCGCCATCGAGGCCGAGTACCGGCGACGCCGCGGCGATTTCCTCGCCGGGTTGCAGGCATGGCTCCGCGATGTCTGGCTGCACACCTTGGGCGCGGCCGAAGGTCTCGCCTTCCTCCCGCGTTTCGCGGTGCCCGCCGCCGCCGTGGCGCGACGTCTCGCGCCGGCCGATGCCCGCGCCAACCTCGAGGCCTGGGAATCCACGCAACGCCTGCTCCACACCAACGCGCAGGAGGCGCTGGTCCTGGAGGTCGGCCTGCTCAAGCTCAAGCTGTGAGCGCTTCCCCTGCCCCGTCGGCCGCCCCGCTCCGCGTCGGTGCGCGGGAGATATACGCGCTGGTCTTCGGGCTCTTCCTCGGGCTCGCGCTGCTCAAGTTCGGCAACCCGGTCATCCTTGACCGCAACATCGAGCCGCCGCGCGACCTCCCCGAGGCGATGGGCGTCTCGTGGCCGGTGAAGTGGGGCAACGTCCTGCTCCTCGTGCTCGGGCTCGCGAGTTTGCCGGTCGCCTTCGCCAAGCCCTCCGCTCCCGCACGACGTCTTCCGCGCGCGCTCTGGTTGCTGCCGATCGCGTGGTTCGCCTGGCAGATGGTCTCCGCCACCACCTCGGTGGATGCACGGCTGACCGGGGTGACGCTCGCGCACTTCGCCGGCTGCGTCGGATGCTTCCTCATCGGGCTCTTCGTGCTCGGCCGAGACGGTTGGCCGAAGCTGCTGCTGCTGGGCGTGCTCGGCGCGCTGGCGCTGTGCCTGGTGAAAGGCGCGAACCAGCACCACGTCGAGTTCAAGCAGGACCGCCAGACGCTCATCGACGGCGAACGCACCGGCTGGACGAACTTCGCCCCCGAGGTCCTCGACCAGATGCAGCGCGACAGGCTCGTCCTCCGCACCAACGGCGTGGTCGTCGCCAACCCGGTGATCCTGCTCAAGCTCGAACGGGCGCGCATCAACGGCACGCTGGTCTATCCCAACGCGCTCGCCGGCGCGCTGCTGCTGCTGCTGCCCGCCGCGCTGACCCTTGCGGTCTTCGGAACGGCCGAGCTCAAGCCGCCGATCCGCTGGCTGGTGATCGCGCTCACCACTTTCCTCGGCTTCGGCTGCCTCTATTGGACCGGCTCGAAATCCGGTTGGCTCATCGCGCTCGGCCTCGCGGGCGGATGGCTGTTGCACCGTTCGCGCTGGCCGCGACGGCGCAAGATCGTCGCGGTCGCCGCGATCGCGGTGCTGGGATTGGCGGCCTTCGCGGTGCGTTTCCAGAGCTACTTCGCGGCCGGCGCCACCAGCGTCGGGGCGCGCTTCGACTACTGGCGCGCGGCGGCGCAGACGACGATGTCGGACCCGGTCTTCGGCAGCGGGCCGGGCACGTTCCAGCGTCCCTACGCGCGGCTAAAGGCCCCGGAATCCGAGATGGCCCGGCTCGTCCACAACGACTACCTGGAGCAGTTCTCCGACTCGGGCGTCGTGGGCGGCGCGCTGTACCTCGCATGGATCGGCATGGTCGTGGCCGCGCTTGCCAAGGGGTTCGCCCGGGCGACGGATCCGCTGGCCTTCGCGCTGGCGCTCGGGTTGTTCGGCTGGTTCGCGCAGGGCTTCGTCGAGTTCGGTCTCTACATCCCGGCCTTGGCGTGGACCGCCTTCACCATCGCCGGGACCTTGCTGGCGGCGCGGGACAAAGCCGCCTGAACGGCCGCTGATCCCTATGGCCCGATCGCCACAAAAACGTTGGCAGACCGGCAGATGAGAACTGGCGACCGGGCACGCCCCAGAGAAGCTGCGGCCTACGACGCCAAGCGTACCACGGAGGAGAGACCGGGAAAGGAAGACCGCATCGAGGGAGAAACCCGCGTCCAGGATCCAGCATCAGAACGGCTCGGCCAGGACCAAGTCCCAGTGCCCCGCTCACGCGCCCGCCGTGGCTGCGCTCGGCTGTGCCACGCGGGACCACCTTCCCTATATCAAGAAAACAATCCGTTCCCACACGCAACTGTTGCCAGCCTCATGGGCGCCGAAGCGCAGGAGGCGTTGCGGTCATAGCAGTTCGTCGAAATCGTCGCGTTCAATTTCGGCGTCTTTGAGGATCTGGTTGAACAGTCCTGGCCCAAGAGTCTCGCCTGCGTGGATCGGAACGACGGTCGCGCGACCATCAGGATGGCGCATGAAATGATGGCTGCCCTTGGCGCGGATGAGGACAAATCCAGCCCTCTGAAGTGCCTTGAGTGCCTGTCGCCCCGTGACCCGTCGCAGCCGACTCATACCTCGACGACGACGCGCTGGAGGCCGATGAATTCAGGCGGAGTGATGCCGGTGTCTTCGACTTCAAGGCAAAGCTCGATGGCTTCCTTGATCCGGTCGAGAAGCTTGTCGAGTGAGCGTGCTTGCGTATGGCAGCCGTGCAGTCCGGGCACGCTGGCGACGTAAAAACCCTCTGAGTCTCGTTCGATGACGACGCTGAATTCGCGTTTCATGTCTGGATTTTGCCAGAGATTCCTCCGTTTGGCGAGGACGCGTAGCGCAGAAAGCTGAGCCGCCGCCGACTCGCGACGTGAACCGCGATAGCGGAACGGCCAGCGCCAACGGCGGTTGGCTCCGGCGACTGGTCAGGCCCATCTTTTACTGCAGGATTTCTCTCTCCAGAACCAGTTCATAATATTCTTCCGCGCCATAAGTTCCGACGCCCGGAGCGAAAATCTGAACGAGTCGCCATCCATCTCGTGCGTGCTGCCGAACCTGCTCCTGGTCGTCGTTGCGCGCTTCGATTACTGGCGCGCGGCGGCGCAGACGACGATGGCAGCCCCGGTCCTCGGCAGCGGGCCGGGCACGTTCCAGCGTCCCTACGCGCGGCTGAAGGCCCCGGAATCGGAGATGGCCCGGCTGGTCCACAACGACTATCTGGAGCAGTTCTCCGACTCGGGCGTCGTGGGCGGCGCGCTGTACCTCGCATGGATCGGCATGGTCGTGGCCGCCCTCGCAAAGGGCCTCGCCCGGGCGACGGATCCGCTGGCTTTCGCGCTGGCGCTCGGGCCGTTCGGCTGGTTCGCGCAGGGCTTCGTCGAGTTCGGGCTCTACATCCCGGCCTTGGCGTGGACGGCCTTCACCCTCGCCGGGACGTTGCTGGCCGCGCGGGACAAGGCCGCCTGAACGGCCGCTGATCCGACCGCACGACCACCGCTGACCGCCGGCCACTGCCGTCCCCTCTTCTCCCCCCATCGACTCCTTCGTTCCCTTTTGTAAGAGCCTGTCTGAAAAGTAGGACAGTGCCTCTGGCCTGTCTGTTCCGGGGCTGCCAGCCCCACGCAAGACAGGCGGTGCCACGGGCTGGAAGACTGTCTTACTGGGCCGGCTGGACTTTTCAAACAGGCTCTGAGGAGGCGGTTGGTTTTCTTGGGAAATAACGCACATTCGGGAAATCTTTGAAGTGCTCGTCCTGCGTCCAGAGAGTCGCTTCGTGGCGCATCGCCGTCGCGTAGATGATGCTGTCTGCCAGCGGCAGCGGATGGCGCGCAGCCTCCAGCGCCAGCGCACAGTCCAGGTCGATAAGTTGGCCGCCCTGCATCATGCTGGCGACTTGGAGCGCGTCATCCTCGCCCCGTTCTCGAAGAACCTTCTTGAAGACCTCGTAGATGGAGATGATCGGCACGAAAAGGTTCTCGGCGTCCTCGATGGCGGATGCGAACAGCGGAGCACGGTCGCTGTCCGTGAAGTATTCGAGCCAGCCGGATGAATCGACGACGTTGGCGGTCCTCACAGACGGTCATCCTCCCGTTCGATGGTCGTGCCCATGCCGCGAAGGAAGCCGCGCATCTGCTGGATCGGGCGAACGGGAATGAACTCTACTCTGCCGGCGTAGCGCAAAACCCGGAGCTTCTCGCCTGCCGTGAGATGCAGCGCCTCACGAATGGCCTGAGGAATAACGACCTGAAACTTGGGTGAAAGAGTGACGGTATCCATATCGATGCGCGTATCGTATGACGATTTCCCTATCGATGCAAGCGCGTGAATCGGCCTAGACCCCAAGCTCAGCACCTGAACGGGCTCTGAGCGCCGTCCCCGGGATAAGCGGCGGCGTGCTCTGCGTGCTGATGTGCGAGCTGGGCACCGCCACGCACATCCGCGAGAAGTTCCGCAGCGCCGAAGCCTTCGCCAGTTGGCTGGGGCTCTGCCCCGACAACCGCATCAGCGGCGGCCGCGTCCTCAAGGCCGGGACGAGGAAGGTCACCAACCGCATCGCGAACATCCTTCGCATGGCCGTAAGCGTCACGCCGAGCGCCTCCGGAGGTGCATAAGAGTGATAATGCAAAATCTATGACACTTATGCAGCGATCTGGGTCGGCCTGTTTGCCGGACTGATCCAGTTGGCGGGGGTGATGGCGGCGATCTGGCCGGTGGTC
>CAIWVP010000202.1 GCA_903916195.1 uncultured Verrucomicrobiota bacterium
GAAACGGACCAGTTCCCCCTTCTGGCCTCGTTTCCATCGCGGACAACTATAGCCCCCCTTCGCACTTCGCTAAGGTTTATCGGTGAGGTTCTTGGCTTGGAAACAGGCATTTCATCTCAGCTTTTGGTGGTCGGCGCAGCCCATCACGTCCCGACGACGGGGGGCTTTCGCAGCCAATATATTGGCATGGAACAGGCTGGTATTCTTCCCTGGCCGCAATCGGTAGGTGCTGCTCACCCAACCCGCCGCACCTCACCCCATGCAATCCGTGTCCACTTCGAGCCGCCTCGTCTCGATCGCCCTCCTCACGGTGTCCTGCGCCTTGTTGGCACAGCAGGCCGAACCGCCGACTAGTCCTCCCAAGGAAACGCCTCCGGTCGAACTGACCGAGACACCGGCCATCGTGTCGCGCGCGGCACATTCGCGAGAATGGCAATGGGTGGAACGGTGGGTGGACGAGAACGGCACCACGAACGAGTTCACCCACGGTTTCACCGAAATCGGGAGCGGCGCATGCTGGTGGGACGGGAAAGCATGGCAAGACACCGTGCCGGCGTTCACGCCAGCCAAGGGCAACCCGGGCTTCGTGGTCGAACGGGCGGCGACGCAGGTGGCGGTCGCGGCGGACATCTCAGTGGCGGGTTCGGTCACCATCGTGACGCCGGAGGGGCGGACGCTGCGGAGCACGCCTTCGTTCCTGGTGTTCACCGACCGGGCGACCGGCAAATCGCTGCGGGTGGCGGAGGTGAAGTCTGCGCAAGGCGAGCGGGTGGAGCCGAACGTGGTGCTTTGGCGTGACGCGGTGGTGGACAATGCCGGCCGGCCGCTCGGTGATTACCGGGTGGTGTTCACCGCGGCGGCGGTGGAGGCGGACGTGGTCTGGCGGAAGCAGTTGCCCGACCCCGCGGCCTTCGGGATGCCCCCAGAAACGACGGACGTCTCGGTCTATACCGAGTTCTTCGGCACCGAACCGACGGCGATCGTGGCGCAAGAGGTGGCGGCAGGTGCGGAGAAGGCACAGTCAGATGCCCATCTCTGGTTCGGCGGAAGCTCGGTCATGGACAAGGGCAAAGCCTTCGCGGTGGACGAAGCAGGGGTGAGGACTGGCGTCGAAGTATCGGTGCGGAAGGAGTGGGGTCGCTTCGAGGGCGGGCGCACATTCCTGCTGGAACAGGCCGCGTTCACCGACTTGCAGCCGCTGTTGAAGGGCTTGCCGGAGGCCGCCGCGCCTTCGCCGGAACAAAGTCGCGCGTTGGAGAGGTTGCGACACACGGCGAAGCTGGAATTGCCGCCACGACACGGCATCGCGCCGGCTTGGGCGCGGGATGAACGGGGCCGGTTGGTCGCGTCGGTCGGCAAAAAGGCCAGCGCTGCGCTCGTCATCGCCGCCGCGCAACGGACACGTGGCGTGGTCTGGGACTACACGCTGCTGGCCACCACGCCCTCGCTCACGCTGGCTTCGCTGACGACCTACTATTGTGCGGGCGCAGTGAACGTCTCGACGAACCTGACCGCCAATGCCGGCACGGTGGTCAAATATGCGAACACTAACAGCTCCAGCCTCAACTTGCTCAGCGGCGGGACGCTCACCTGGTTGGGAGCGCCGTATCGGCCCGTGAGCCTCGTTTCGCGCGATGACAACGCGGTCGGCGAGGTCCTGTCCGGCTCCACCGGTTCACCGAGCGGCTACTACGCCGCGACCGCGCTGAGCTTAGCTGGCCTTCCCGCGACCACGCTGACCAATGTCTGCATCCGCAACGCCAGCGTGGCCATCGACTTCACGGGGTCGAACCCGCTCACGGTGCGCCACGCGCAGTTCGTGAACTGCGGCACCGGCGTGAAGGCGGGCTTCACCACTGCCTTGCAGAACGCGCTGTTCCACCAGGTGGAGAACGCGCTGTTCCACCAGGTGGAGAACGTGGTGTGGACCACCGGCGTCTATGGGTCCACAGGCGAGCATGTGACCGCGGATTCCGTGCTTTACCTCAACTACAACCCCGGCGGCGGCACCTTGGGCCTCACCAACTCGCTCGTCGCCGCCAGCGTCTCGAACACCAATGGGGTGACGTTCACCACGACGTTGGTCGCGCAGGCGTTCCAAGGGACGTTGTTCGCCTCAGCAGGCGCTGGCGCGCACTACTTGAACATCACCAATCCGTGGCTGGGATTGCAACCGCTCGGCGCAATCGCGGAACCTTTATCCAGCGAACTGGCCCGCATGAGCGTCATTGCTCCGACCGCGGTCTCAAGCTCGGTCTCGACGGATCAGCGATGGTCGGCCGCTAACCTCGGTGACGCGAGCGCCATCTACGAAGGCTACCGCTACTGGCCGATTCACTTCTCGGGCTCGGGGATTGCCGTGACCAACGCGACGCTCACGCTCACCAACGGGGCGGTGCTCGCAATCTGGGGCACGAACACCATCGGCGTCACGTTGCAGTCCGGCGGCAAGTTCGTCTCGCAAGGCCGACCCGACGCCCTCAACCGTCTTTGCTACGCCTCCGCCGTTCAAGAACAGGCCACAGCTGGGCCGAGCGGCTCCGTCCGCGCGCTCATCAAGCTCACCAACTCGCCCACCACGCGGCCCGACCTTGCGCTCCGTTTCACGCGCGCCGAGTTCCAGGCCGACACCAGCGCCCGCCGCACGCTCATCGACGACGGCGGCTACTTCCTAGGCAGCTTCACGCTGCGCGACGACCAGCTCTACGGCGCGAAGCTCGCGCTCGCGCCCGTTGGTACACCCGGCGCGGCCCAGACCTTCGGCGTCACCAACAATGTCTTCGACAACTGCGACGTGAGATTCCTCCACTACAACGACGAGCCGCTCACCGTCTTGCTCTTCAACAATCTCCATGTCGGCGGCAGGCTCGACCTGAACTACATCGCCAACTTCGTCAACCCCGCCTGGACGGTGAAGAACAACCTTTTCGTCGGCACCACGATGAGCGGCGGCAGCACCTATGTGAGCGGCGGCTACAACGGCTACACTGCGGCCGGCTCCTTCTGGGGCGGCGGAGCCGACAAGCTCAGCCTCGTGACCACGGGCACCAACGGCTTCCAGAGCGGGATGTTCGGCCCGTGGTATTATCCGACCAACGGCAGCTCCGCCAGCCTCACCAACCTGCTCGACGCCGGCAGCCAGAGCGCTTCGCTCGCCGGGCTCTACCACTACACCACGCTGCTCAACTCCATGAAGGAGACCAACAGCACGGTCGATATCGGCTTCCACTACTCGCCCTGCACGCCTTCGGCCACTACGGCTTGCGACAGCGACGGCGACGGGGTGAGCGACGTGGTCGAGGACACCAACGGCAATGGAGTGGCGGACAGCAACGAGTTCAATTGGCAGGTCTATGACACTGACGGCGACGGCATCAGCGACGGTGACGAGATGGCCGCCTACGGCTACGGGCAGGTCGTGAGCTGGGGCTCGGTCGGCACAGCCACCGATGCGGTGGCGAACCTTCCTGCACTCACGAGTTACCTCGCGGTCAGTGCCGGCAACAGCCACAACCTCGCCCTACGCGAGGGCGGGAGCGCCTACAGTTGGGGTAGCAACAGCGCAGGGCAGACGAACGTCCCGCCGACGGCAACGAACCTCGTGGCCGTGGCTGCCGGTGAGCTGCACTCGCTGGCGCTCGACGAGCGCGGCGTGATTTTCGCCTGGGGGGACAACAGCTCGGGGCAGACGAACCTGCCCAGCTCTAACACCAACTTCACCGCCATAGCTGCCGGTGCGCGCCACAACCTCGCTCTGAAGACCGACGGCACCGTCATTGCTTGGGGCAACAATGCCTTCGGTCAGACCAACGTCCCCGTTAATGCGACCAACGTGGCCTACATCGCGGCCGGCACGAACCACAGCGTGGCCCTGCGGAAGGATGGCACGCTCGTCGCCTGGGGCGACAACGCCGCGGGACAGACCAACGTCTCCGGCCTGAGCAGCGTGGCCGCCATCGCCGCCGGCACACGCCACACCGCGGTGCTCCTGACCAACGGCATGGTGACCATCGTCGGCGATTGTACCACCGCCCCGTCCAGCGCCACCAACGTGCTACAGATTGCCGCCGGCCACAGGTTCACTGTCGCCCTCAAGAACGACTACACCCTCGTCGCCTGGGGCGACAACGCTCTCGGCCAGACCAACGTCCCCGCCGGCCTGACCAATGTACAGTCCATCGCCTGCGGCCCCAACCGCACCGTCGCGCTGCCCTACACCCCCGCGTTCAGCTACCCGGTCGACGTGAAGCGCGACTTGCTCGTCATCTACAACAGCAACTTCACGGACGGCGTCACGATGAAGGACTACTACCTCACGCATCGGCCTCGCCTCGCAGGGGTCAACGTGCTCGGCGTCAGCTTGGACAACTCGCTCCAAGAGACGCTCACGACAACCAAGTATCCGAGCATCTTCTATCCCGCAGTAACGGCATGGTATACAGCCAACCCGACCAAACGCCCGGCCTACTTGGCGCTGATGTACGGTGTGCCCAACCGCATCGCCCAAGCCGTGACTCTGGGCGGCAGTTTGCAGAACGATTTGCGCGCCTCGCTCGGCACGCAGTTCGGCGGACGCCGGCCCTACGTGAGCGCGCTGAACTTCTACCGCACCAACGACTGCACCCATTACATCGACAAGCTCGAGAACATCGGCACCAACAACGCCCTCAACCGCGTTGTCCTCAGCGCCGATAAAGCCGGGGTCACGAGGGATGTCTATGTCGTCGATGATGTCGGGCTTGGGGATGCCACGGTTGGCCCCGCCAAACAGGCCTTGCTCAAAATTGGTGTTCCATCAGGGAACATCCTGTTCCGAAGCAATAATGGCGCTAGTGATCCGCCGGTCACCAGCGCCACCAACATCCTCAACTTCCTCTCGTGGGGTGGTTATAACGGGCTGCTGGGCTGGGATTGGGCCACCAACGGGAGCGTGAAGCTCTACGGGAACAGTTCGTGGTATGCCACTGAAGCTATCGAATCGCTCAACGGTCAGTGGCCAGGTGCTTCATTCCAGCACAGCTATGTGGACTGGTTCTCACAATATGCGCTCGGCGGCACCAATTGGGACAAGACTCCGGTGGCAGCGACCTCAACCACGGACGAACCCACGACCGACGGCATGGCTCAACCCAAGACATGGCTTACACTTTGGGCGATAGGAAAACCTGCCCCCGTGGGAATCTGGCTCTCTCAATGTAAGCGTCACGCCGAGCGCCTCCGGAGGTGCATAAGAGTGATAATGCAAAATCTATGACACTTATGCAGCGATCTGGGTCGGCCTGTTTGCCGGACTGATCCAGTTGGCGGGGGTGATGGCGGCGATCTGGCCGGTGGTC
>CAIWVP010000203.1 GCA_903916195.1 uncultured Verrucomicrobiota bacterium
GCTGTTGCGCGGGCGGTTCGTGGCGTTGCGCCGGCAGTTCGCCGGGCCGGTGGTCGCGGTGCTGGTGGTCGATGCGGTCTTCCTGCTGGGCTCGGCATCGCGCGATGTCTCCAGCAGCGAGGACCAGTTCCACTGGGCGCTGCTCTGGGTGCTGCGGATGGCCTTCCTCGCGTTCGATGCCGTGACGTTGTCCTGGCTCGGCCTGTGGAGCGGGATGACCTCGGGCAACCGATCGACCTGGGTCGTCCTGGTCCGCGGGATGATCCTCCCCTGGCTCGTCTGCATCGCGTCGATGAGCATGGTCGCGATGGCGTCGGTCGCCGCGCGCGGCGATCTCTTCACGCCGACGCTGATGCTCGTCGGATGGGCGCTGATCGGCACGGCCAACAACGTCCTCTGGATCCTCCGCGCGCGGCGGAGCCTGACGACCGGTTTCCGCGAACTGGCCACACGACGGCCGGGACAGGGCCGGGGATGGTTGCGGGGCCGGACCGCGACGACCGCATGAGAACGGATCGACCCAGCGATCCGAGGAGGCATCGGTGAAGAACGCCTGGCCGGTGGTGGGCCGCGAGCTGCGCGTCGCATCGCGGCGTCCGGCGACCTGGCGGGCGCGGTCGTCCGTCGCCGGACTCGCCGTCGGTCTCACGGCGTTCATCCTGTGGACGGCGATGGCGATGCCGCGGGCGCAGGTCAGCGGCGCGGCGTTCAGCGGCGCGGCGTTATCGAAGGGTGCGGTGTTCACGGTCAGCACAATCAGGATGGGCAACTCGCTATCGCCCGGCGCGCTCGGCGGGGTCGTGTTCTTGCAGCTGACCTTCGTGACCGGCCTCGCCGCGCTCTTCATCGGGCCGGGGTTGACCGGCGATTGCATCAGCCGCGAACGACGGGAAGGCACGCTCGGGCTGCTCTTCCTCACCGATCTCGGCGGATGGGACGTGGTGCTGGGCAAGCTGGCGGCAGCGGCGGCAAACGCCGGCTATTGCCTGATGGGCGTCCTGCCGGTGCTCGCGATGCCGGTGTTGCTCGGCGGCGTGACCTTGGGCCAGGTGGCGCTGCTGGCGGTGGCCCTGATCAACGCGCTCTTCGTCGGCCTGGCCGCCGGGATGCTGGCATCGTCGTATTGCCGGGACGCGCGACAAGCGACCGGGCTGGCCTACAGCGCGGTCGTTTTCCTGGCGGCGTTCCCGTGGGCCACGTTCATATGGCTGGTCTCGCGGGACGACGCGATCACCGCGGCGCAGGCGGCCCCGGTGCTGTTGGCCAGCCCGTTCATCCTGTTCTTCCAGGTCGGCATGCAATCGGTGCCGACCATCGCCGGCGGTCTCCTTCCTCCGCTGCCGTTCCAAGTGACCGGGCGCATGTTCGCCGCGGCCGCCATCGCGCAGCAGTTGGCCGCGTGGTCGATGCTTTGGGTCGTCGCGCGGCGGGTGCGTACCGTCTGGCAGGACAAAGCGGCCGCGCCATCCCAGGGTTGGCGGAGCGCGTGGGCGGCGGTGCGCTTCGGCGGCCCGGTCCGCCGGGCGGCGTTGAGGAGACGCCTGCTGGACCGCAACCCCTTCCTCTGGCTTTCCCATCGCGAGATCTGGAAAGCCTATTATCCTTGGATGCTCTTCGTCGGGTTGATCGGCGGATTCGGGTTCGGCCTCTGGAAGGCGGGCTCGATGTGGATCGGTGATTTCTTTCCGCCGGCGATCTTCATCGCCCACCTGCTGCTCGTGGTTTGGATCGTCACGGAGTCCGCCCAACGCCTTTGCGAAGAACGTCAATCCGGCGCGCTGGAACTCCTGCTGACCACGCCGCTGGACGAGCGCGGGATCTTCACCGGGCAAGCGATGGGATTGCGCCGGCTTTTCCTATGGCCGGCGTTGGTGCTGCTCGGTGTGGACCTCTGGTGGATTTTAGGGATGCGGGGCGAAGAAGGATCCGAGTCGCGTGCCATCCCGTTCGCGGTCTCGGCCGCGTTCTTCCTCCGCGCGTTGTCCACGTCGCGCTGGGTCGCCACGTACTTGGCGCTCGAAGGACGGACGGTCAACGCGGTCGTCGGCGGGGCGCTTGGGATCGGGTTCATCGTGCCCAGCGCGATCTCCGGGACTCTGTCGTACCTCCTTTCGCTGTCGCACCTCCTTTCCGTGGGCGTTCCGTTCGTTCCGTTCCTCGGGATGGACCTTACCCGCGTCGTGCCGACGCTCGCGATGCTGGTCTGGATCGAATCGGCGGGCCGTTTCGCCCGGAACCGCGCGACGTCCGGGTTCCGCGAGATGGCGTCCCGGCCGCTGCGCCGAGCCGCGAAGGCATCGTGGTGGTCCCGACTTTCGGGAGCTTGGCGGTCGGTGGGGCGCGGCTCGTCCCGGTGACCGCTCATTTGTCCGGCACGACGAACTCGCAGACCACCGGCCGGTGGTCCGAGGCCAGGCCCCAGTCCGGAGCGGCGAAGACGTAGCTGCCTTCCGGCCGCCACGAGCGCGCCATCCCGCGGCTCAGCAGGATGTAGTCGATGCGCGAATAGGTGTCCTCCTTGCCGTAGAAATGGGTCCAAGCGACGCGACGCGGGGCGAAGCGCGGGTTGTCGCTCGGGACCGTGTCGCCGTTGCGCTCGAAGGGCCGCGTGTCCACCAGCGCGGTGGCGCCTTTGCCGCGGATGATGCGCACGGCCGGCGTGTCCTTGGTGTCGTTGAGGTCGCCGCACACGACGACGTCCCGCTGCGGATCGCGCGCCAACAGCGCGTCGATGTGCGCCCGGAGCTGGAGCGCCTCCTGTTCGCGCAGCTCGGATTCATCGGCCCCGGGCAGCTGGCGCTTGGACTTGAGGTGGGTGGTCAGCAGCGTGAACCGGCGATGGGGCGCGGCGGCGATCTCGATCTCGATGGTGCCGCGGCTGCTGTGGAAGCGCCGGCCACCGAGCAGGAACTGGTCGTTGGTGTGCGGATGCCGCGCGGTGATGGGGAAGCGGCTGAGGACGGCGACGAAGATGTTCGTGTCCCAGCCCGCGAGATGTTCGCTGTATCGGAGGTCGACCCCGGCGGCCTTCAGCGAGGCCTGGAGCTCGGCGAGCGCGGCGGGTTCGCCGATCTCCTGGAGGGCGACGACATCGGGCTTGATCGCGGCGAGGTGGGCGACGACCTTCGCGCGGGCCTCGGGCGGCTTGGCCTTGCGGTTGCCGAAATCGCGGAGGTGATAGTTCTCGAGGTTGTAGGTCGCGACGATGAACCGCGTCTCGCCCCGTGCCGCGCCGACGATCAGCAGGGCGACCCAGATGGACCAGAAGAACCTCATATGTGCGTGACCCGACCGGAACGGCGCATCGTGCGGAGCCCGGGCTGAAAACGGAGAACCGGGGACCCTCCCCTCACCCCTTCCGGTAATACTTCGCCACCTGGTCGCCGTAGCCGTTGTACGGGAGCGTCGGCACGCGGTCGCCGGTGTCGACGAGCCGTTCGGTGGCCTGCGACCAACGGGGATGCGGCACCTTGGGATCGACGTTGGATTCGAAGGGATACTCCTCCGCCGAGAGCGTCTCCCAGAGCGTCGCCGGTTGCGTGGCGACCAGTTCGATGCGGGCGATGCTCTTGATGCTCTTGTAGCCGTACTTCCAAGGCACCACGAGGCGGACGGGCGCGCCGTTCTGCTTCGGGAGCGGTTGGCCGTAGATCCCGGTGGCGAGCAGGACGAGGTCGTCCATGGCCTCGTCGATGCGGAGACCTTCGGTGTAAGGCCAAGGATATCCGTGCAGGCGCTCGATGCCGGGCATCTGGTCGGGCCGCATCGCGGTGACGAACTTGACGAACTTCGCCTCGGCCTTGGGCTGGACCTTCGCCAGCAGCCGGGCGAGCGGGAAACCGGTCCAGGGCACGACCATCGACCAAGCCTCGACGCAGCGGAACCGGTAGACCCGTTCCTCGAGCGCGAACTCCGAGAGCAGGTCGCCCATCTGGAGCGTCATCGGCTTCTCGCAAAGACCGCCGATCTGGATGGCCCAAGGATCGATGGTGAACTTGTCGACCATCCGGTGGACGCGCTCCTTGGAGGTCGTGAACTCGTAGAAATTGTTGTACTTGCCAGGGACGTCGGCCGCGGTGAGCTGGAGCCCCTTGCCGTCGAACTTCGGGTTCCGCGCCGCCGGATATTTCCCGGCCTTCGTGGTGGCGGCCGCCGCAGGCGACGCCGATTTGGCCGGTGCCGGCTCGGAGTCCTTGGCTTGGCCGATCAGCGGAGCAGCGAGCAAGCCGCTGCCGAGGAAACCCATCTCCTGGAGGAACCGGCGGCGGTCGCGGAACACCGCCTCGGGGGTGACGAAACGTTCAGGGATGCGCCAGCTCGGCGGAGCGATGATGTTCGGCATACCGCACAAGATGGTCACGGACCGGAAAGCCGCCACAGAAAAAAACGGCGCGGACAGAAAGGGTCCGGGCGCGCCCTCGTCACGGCACCGTCACGCAGGACGCGACCGAGGCGTCCCACCATCTCGACCACCGGCCCTTGGGCGCGGGCGGGAACGAAAAGGCCCGCGCCGTCTCGCGGCGCGGGCCTGTCCATGGATGGCGGTCGGCGCCGGTCAGGCTTTGACCTGCTTCACCTTGGCCCACTTCTTCGACTTGGCGGAGGTCAGCACGGCGTCCACGACATAGTCGGTGGCGAGGCCGTCCTTGAAATCCGGCTTGCTGCCCTGACCGTTCTCGAGGCCGCGGACGAACTCGACCATCGCGTGGATGAAGCTGTGCTCGTAGCCGAGCTGGAGGCCGGGCACCCACCAGTTGCCGCAGTAGGGATGGTCGCCATCGGAGACGTGGACGCTCTTCCAGCCGCGTTCCTTGCTCTCGTCGGTGTAATCGAAGATCTGGAGGCGGTGCAGATCGTGGAGGTCCCACTTCAGCGACATGTTCTCGCCGTTGATCTCAAAGGTGTAGAGCGCCTTGTGGCCGCGGGCGTAGCGGGTGGACTCGAACAGACCGAGCGAGCCGTTGTTGAAATGGCAGTGGAACAGGCAGGCGTCGTCGATGGTCACCTTCTCGACCTTGCCGGTGACGTTGTGCTTGCGCTCCTTGACGAAGGTCTCGGTCATCGCGCTCACGTCCTTGATGCCGCCGTTGAGCCACATGGCGGTGTCGATGCAGTGCGCGAGCAGGTCGCCGGTGACGCCGGAGCCGGCGACCTTGGCGTCGAGGCGCCAGAGGCCGGTGCCGCCCTGGGGCAGCTCGGGGTTGATGGTCCAGTCCTGCAGGAAGTTCGCGCGGTAATGGAACACGCGGCCGAGCTTGCCCGAGTCGATGATCTGCTTGGCGAGCACCACGGCGGGACAACGGCGGTAGTTGTACCAGACCATGTTGGGCACGCCCGCCTTCTCGATGGCCTTGAGCATCTTCTCGGCCTCCTTGGAATCCAGCCCGAGCGGCTTCTCGCAGAGGATCATCTTGCCCGCCTTGGCCGCGGCGATGGCCTGCTCGGCGTGCATGTTGTTCGGCGTGGCGATGTCGACCACGTCGATGTCGTCGCGCGCGATCAGCTTGCGCCAGTCGGTCTCGATGGACTTGTAGCCCCACTTGTCGGCGAACTCCTGCACCTTGACGGCATCGCGGCCGCAGACCGCCTGCGGGATGACCTCGTATCCGGAGGGGAAGAAGTGGTTGACCTGATGGAAGGCGTTGCTGTGGGCGCGGCCCATGAAGCTGTAGCCGATGAGCCCGATGCGAAGAGGTTTCTTTGCCATAGATTGGATGCGGTGAAGCGGCGGGAACGCTTCCGGGAACCCGTGTCCGCGGCAAGCCCGAAGTCGTCGCCCGAAGCGGTCGACTTCGCGCGATCCGGCCCGGCCCGCCTCAGCGGAACCAGCGCCGGAAGCTCGCGATGGTCTGCGCGGCCGCGGCATCGCTGTCCGGCAACGGCAGGCATTCCGCGCTCACGTGGCCGGCGTAGCCCATCGACTTCAGCGCCTCCGCGACCGGCGCGATGTCGGTGTGGCCCCAGCCGATCGCGCGCCGGTTCGAGTCGGCGAAATGGACGTGCCCGAGCTTCGGCCCGGCCCGCTTCAGCGCGCCGGCGATATCGGCCTCCTCGATGGACATGTGGAAGAGGTCGCAGAGCAGCTTCACGTTCTGCGTGCGCAAGGTCGCCAGGAACCCGAGCGAATCGGCGACGGTGTTGAAGAGGTTGGTCTCGTAGCGGTTCAACGGCTCGTAGAGCAGCGGCGTCTCCAGCGCGTGCGCGCGCGGCCCGAGCTGGTCGAGCTCCTCCTTGAGCCAGGCCAGCGCCTGCTCCCGGGACACGCCGTCGCCCCAACGCCCTTGCATGGAGCCGATGATGGCCGGCGCGCCGAAGCCGCCCGCGAAATCGATGACCGCACCGATGAAATCCCGGGCGCACATGCGGACATGCGGATCGGGATCGGTCAGCCGCAGCTTGCGCCGGACCCAGCCCGCGCCGGTGCCGACCGCGGCGAGCCGCAGGCCGTGCTTCCGCAGCAGCTCGCGCAAGACCAGGCCGTCGAGGTCATCCGCGTGGGTCGGGAAGATCTCGATGGCATCGAACCCGAGCGCCGCGGCCCGGGCGCAACCGGCCTCCAGATCGTCCCAGAAGACGAACGGACCCCCGCGGGCCTCAGGGACGAGCGAGATGGTGACGGCGCTGGTGATCATGCGGAAGGATGCGGGAAGGCAGACGGCAGAAAGCGTCACTAGGCGGCAGGAACGCGGACCGACTTCGGTCCGGAGGGGCGGATGGTGCGAGATCCAGGGTTTGAACCTGGGACCCCTCGCGTGTGAAGCGAATGCTCTACCACTGAGCTAATCTCGCGCACCGGGAGCGGGTAGATAGTCGAGCGTCCCGCGCCTGCAAAGAAAAAACTCGGACAAACCACGGCGGCGACTGCTGGACCACGGCCGGGAGGGCCACGCTGCCGCGTCGCCGTGATCGGGCAGGCCGCCCGCGGAGCGTCGCGGCCGACCCGAAGGGCCATGATTTCGCTGCGCTGATTCCGGCCGAAGCCGCCGTGGCTTTGCCGTGCGCACCCTCCTTTCGAGCGACCTCCCCGGGAGGGCGCATCTCGGCACTGCCCCCCCGAGGTGGGGCGGCGCTGCTGCGCCGCCGATACTTCGGCCGGGACCCGCGTCAGCGAGGTCCCGGCCCGTCAGCCGGCCGCGACCCGGGCCGTCGGCATTCCACGGACGCGCGGCAGCGCGCCCCTACCGGACCGGGGGCAGTGTCACGATGCGACCTCCCCGGGACGGGGCGGTCTTTTTTTTGGTTCGCGCCGGGCCTCCGGTCTTTTAGGGTCCGCCGCCATATGACCGCCGCCCCCACCCCCTTGCGCTCGTTCCGTGCCGACCAGCTCAACGTCGAGGTCTTCGCCGACACCGCGGCGCTCTCCACCTCGGTCGCGCTGCGCGTCCGCGACCTGCTCAGCGCGGCCATCGCCGCCCGAGGCAGCGCGGCGGCGATCCTGGCGACGGGCAATTCGCAGATCCGCTTCCTCAAGGAACTGGTCGCGCTCGGCGGGGTCGATTGGTCGAAGGTCACGCTCTTCCACATGGACGAGTACCTCGGCGTGCCGGCGGACCATCCCGCGTGCTTCCGCCGCTACATGAAGGAACGTGTCGCCAGCTTGGTCCACCCGCGCGCCTTCCACTATCTCGGTGGCGACGCCGACCTGCCGCTCGACGAGTGCGCCCGCTACACGGCGCTGCTGAAGGCCCAGCCGATCGACCTCTGCTGCCTCGGGGTCGGCGAGAACGGCCACATCGCCTTCAACGATCCTCCGGTCGCGCGCTTCGACGACGCCCACTGGGTGAAGCTCGTGAAGCTCGACGAGGCCTGCAAGATGCAGCAGGTGAAGGAAGGCCACTTCCCGTCGCTCGAAGCGGTGCCGCCCTACGCCTTCACGCTCACCATCCCCGCGCTCTGCTCCGCGAAGAAGATGATCTGTCTCGCGCCCGAGAAACGGAAGGCCCTGCCCATCAAGGCCGCGCTCCAGGGGCCGGTCTCCACCGACTGCCCGGCGTCCTACCTCCGCACGCAGCCGCAGTGCGACCTGCTGCTCGACACCGATTCCGCTTCGCTGCTCTGAACCCTCGGCCGCTCGCCGCTCGCCGTCCGCGTTCCACCGTCCGCCCTATCCCCCTTATTCCTCCATGCGCATCCTCGCCCTCGACCACGGCACCAAGCGCATCGGCGTCGCGCTGAGCGACGAGCTGAAGATGATCGGGCAACCGCTCGAGTTCATCGAGGCGGAGCCGTTCGCAGGTTTCCTGGTCCGGCTCAAGGAGCTCATCCGGACCAAGGAGGTCGAGCTCATCCTCGTCGGCATGCCGCGCAACATGGACGGCAGCTACGGCGAGGCGGCGGCCAAGGTCCGCGAGTTCGTCGCCGTGCTGAAGGAGACCCTCACCGTGCCGCTGCGCCTCTGGGATGAACGGCTCACCTCGACCCAGGCCAACCGGTTGTTGATCGCCGGCAACGTCCGCCGCGGCGACCGCAAGGAGAAGGTCGACAAGATGGCCGCCGCGATCCTGCTCCAGAGCTATCTCGACGGCCTCACGCTGTGAGCCCGGCACGACAGGATCCGCTGGACGGACATGACGACAAGACAGGGCGATGGGGCGGCGATCCGCGCTGTCGCCGACCTGCGGCCGCCGAGCGGGCTTCCGGCTCCCGGACATCCGATCCCTCCTGTCTCCGATGAGCGACGCACCTCTTGCCGGCCACATCCGCCTGCGCCTCACCGTGGCGTACGACGGCACCGCCTATTCGGGTTGGCAGCTGCAACCGGCCGACGTGAGCGTGCAACTGCGGCTCGAGGAGGCGCTCGCGAAGCTCTTCCCCAGCGCGCCGCGCGTCCACAGCTCCAGCCGGACCGACACCGGCGTCCACGCGCGGGGCATGAGCGTCCATTTCGACATCCCGCGCGCCGCGTTCCGGATGGAGCCGCGCAAGCTCGTGCTCGCCGCCAACGCCCATCTGCCGGAGGACATCCGGGTCGTGTCGGTGGCGCGGGCGAAGCAGGGATTCCACGCGCGCTTCTCGGCGAGCGGCAAGCAGTACCGCTACCTGGTCTGGAACGCCGCCGCGCACGATCCGTTGCTGCGGGCGCAATCCTGGCATTTCACCCGTCCGCTCGACCTGGCGGCGATGCGCGCCGCCGCGGCCTCGCTGGTGGGACGCCACGATTTCCGGGCCTTCAGCTCGACGCCGGGCTACGAGCGGAAGCACACCATCCGCCACGTGACGCGCTGCGATGTGCGGCGGAGCGGGGCGTTGTTGACGGTCGTGATCGAGGCCGACGGGTTCCTGTACAAGATGTGCCGCGGCATCGTGGGCACGCTCGTGCAGGTGGGCACGGGCAAGTTCAAGCCCGACCAACTGCTGCCGATGCTCGCAAGCCGGGACCGTTCCCTCGCCGGGATGACCGCTCCGGCCCACGGCCTCGTCTTGTGGAAGGTCTACTACGACCCCAAGGCGCCGCGTCGGCCCGATCCGTCCGCGACCGACGACGAGGCCGCCGACCTCGGGTGAGCGGCTAGGCCGCGTCCGGCGCCTCCTCGGGCAACCACAGCGCCGCGAGGGCCGCCGGCACGAACAGAAAGGCCGCGTAGAACAGCGCCGTGCGCACGTCGCCGACGCTCGTGAAGAGCCCGAAGAACACCACGCCCGCCGCGGACACGATGCGGCCGAAGTTGTAGCAGAAGCCCGCCCCGGTCGTGCGCAGCAGCGTGGGGAAGAGCGGCGGCAGGCACATCGTGAACAACCCGAACACGCCTTGGCAGATGCCGATGAGCACGAGCCACACGCGCAGCGCTTCCCAGCTCGGCTGGCGGGAATAGGCGGTGATCATGATCGCCCCGTACGCCGCCAGCATGCCCACGATGGCGCGCCGGTAGCCGAACCGTTTCGCCAGCCATCCCGCGAAGTAGTTGCCGACCACCGAACCGACCATGACGAGGAACAGCGCGACCGTCGTGAACCGGTTCTGTTCCGCGGCGGCCAGCTTGACCACCTCGTCCAGCTTCCGCACGTGGGCCTGCTGCCAGAACATGAAGGTCCAGTGCGCCGTGAGCGAGATCCCGCAGATCATGAGCACGGGCCAGGTCACCTTCGCCACCTCGCCCCGGAACAGGTCGGCGATCCCCGGGGGGCGTTGCTTCTTCTGCTGGCGCGCCGCGTGCCATTCCGCCGGTTCCGGCACCGCGTGGCGGATCCAGAGCACGAGCAGCGCCGGCAGGATACCGACGAGGAAGATCGCGCGCGGCGGCTGGGCCTCCAGCAGCCAACCGAAGAAGCAGGCGAGCACGACGCCGAGGTTCACCGCGGTCTGCAACGTCGCCGCGATCCACGGGCGCCAGGTCTTCGGCCAGGTCTCCGAGAGCAGCGACGCGCCGACGGCCCATTCGCCGCCGATGCCGAGCGCCGCGAGGAAACGGAAGATCAGCAGATGCCACCACTCGTGCGCGAAGAAGCTCAGCCCGGTGAAGGCCGCGTAGGTGAGGATGGTGAGCGACAGCGCGCGGGAGCGTCCGAGCAGGTCGCCGAGACGCCCGAAGAACGCCCCGCCGAGCGCCCATCCGACGAGGAACGCCGCCTGGATCAGCGCGCCGCGCTTGCCGACCAACGGGTCCGCCGGGGACGACGCCCGCAGCAGCTCGGCGACGAACGGCGTCGCGACGAGCGTGTAGAGGTGCATGTCCAGCCCGTCGAAGAGCCAGCCCAGCCAAGCGGCGAACCCGGACTTCCATTGCTGCGGCGAGAGGTCGCGCAGACGGGGCGATGGAGCGGCGGTGGTTTCCATGGTGGAGCGGACGGAGTGGAACACGACCGAGGCGGCGGCTCCAACGGATTTCCCGGGCTACGCGGCCGGAAAGCGGATCTTGACACTGCCCCCGGACCGGTAGGGACGCGCTGCCGCGCGTCCGTGGAAATGCCGACGGCCCGTGTCGCGGCCGGCCGGAACCTCTCGGCGCTGGTCCCGGCCGTAGTATCGGCGGCGCAGCAGCGCCCCCCTACCCCGGGCAGTGTCAAGATGCGCCCGCCACCGGGAAGCGGACGCGCCGTCCGCCGGCGTAGACATTGAACCGGTTCTCGCGCAGGAACCCGACCAAGGTCTGGCCGTTCGCACGCGCGAACTCCACCGCGAGCGTCGACGGCGCGGAAACCGCCGCCACGATGGCCACCCCGCCCGCGAGCGCCTTCTGCAGGATCTCGAAGGACGTCCGCCCGCTGACCAGCAACACGTGCCGGCCGAGCGGGAGCATGCCGTCGAGGAAGGCGCGGCCGAGCACCTTGTCCACCGCGTTGTGCCGGCCGACATCCTCGCGCAAGAGCAGCATCTCGCCTTCGCTGGTGAACAACGCCGCCGCGTGCAGGCCCCCGGTGGCGGCGAAGGTCGTCTGCGCCGCCCGCATCGCGTCCGGAAGCTTCAGCAGCGTCTCCGCGGCGACGGTGACCCGGCTGCGCACGCGGGGGAACTGGCCTCGCACCGAGGCGATGCTGGCCTTGCCGCACAGCCCGCAGCTCGACGACGCGAAGACGTGGCGCGTGAGCCGGGCCATATCCACCGTGACATCCGGTGAGAGCAGCACGTCCACGACGTTGCCCAGTTCGTTGCGCGGATACGGCCGCACCGCGACCACGTCGGCGGGACGCTGGATCAATCCTTCGGTGAGCAGGAACCCGACGGCGAGTTCCTCGTCATGGCCCGGCGTCCGCATCGTCACGCTCACTGCTCGCGAGTCCACGCGGATCTCCAGCGGTTCTTCCGGCGCGAGGCGGTCGCCTACCGGAGCGGGAGAGCTGCCCTGCTGCCATCGGATGATGCGCGTCACGCAGAGCAAGCTATCGATGGTCGTCCGCAAAGGGAACGCTTCGGAAGTGGCATGATCTGGAAAGCAGGAAGGCAGGAACCAGCGGAGGCGGGCCGATCTCGGGGCGCATGACGTTCCATCGCTCGATGGTCGAAGGCGCGAAGCGGCTCAACGCGATGCAGGACGGGTATCTCCGCAAGGAAGGCACGGTGGCATGAGCGGCGGCTTTGCCAGCGACAGCTTGGCTCACGGAACCGGCTTCAATCGTCCCTCGATCACTGCCGCCAGCGCCTCGACCTCACGAAGGGCGGTGCGTAGCGCCGGCCAGTCGGGATCCTCGACGTCGAAGCCCGGATAACGGTTGGTGAAATACACCTCGGCAAACTCGTCCACCAAAGGTCGGATTGTTCCGAAAAGGTCTGTATTGCGGGCCCTCAGTTCCTTGGCCAGACGCTGCAAGTCGTGGGTCTTCTCCAGCCCCCAGCCCGTGCGGATCAATTCGGCCTTCATCAGCTTCTCCAGCACTTCGGCCAGTTTGCTGCGGGCCATCTCGTGGCCGACCTCGGCCGCGGCGAGGCTCCGGATTCCGTCCAGATCGGACCGGGCGAAGAATAGCCAGTCGCCCGGGTTGTGGGAGTCAGTCTTGCGTTGCAAGCAGCACTCCTTCCTTGAGGACGGTCCGGAAAAAGTGGTCACCGGACAGCCGCTTCTCGGCGAGCCGGTCCGGTGTGATCGGCACCAAAGTGAAGGCGGGCGCCGGCCAGATGTCCCAGAGCGCCGAACGGAACTTCTGCGCGGCCTTGAGCTGACGCCCCGCCCCTTCCGCTACAAGGCACAGGTCCACGTCGCTGTCCGGCCGCGCCTCGCCGCGGGCGTGGGAACCGAAGAGCAGCACCTGCTGGATCGGCAGCGCGGCATCCATGGCTTCGATGCAGCGCGACAAAGTCTCGCGCTGGCCTTGAAGCGAAGGCGGCAAATTCTCCAGCAGCAGCTTCACGCGAGCAGTCTAGGTCGCAAAAGGACCACTCTGCAAGCGTCCGAACCTCTGGCCTTGGTTCGTCACCGTCGTGATGGACGACGGCGGCGCACAACGGAAAGAGCTTCTGGAAGGGCGCGAAACCGCAATAACTAGCGAACGGCAGCAACTCGATCGGCGTGGGGAATCGTGGCCGAGATGCGTCACGTCGCCTCCTACGTGCGCTCGATCGAGACCATCGCGTTGTATTCCGGCACGCCGCTGGCGGGATCGGTGATGCCGTGGCGGAGGATGACGTTCCCTTCGGGCCAATGGATCTGGAGGTTGCCGCGCGCGATCGGGGCCGGGAACACGCTGCCCTCGTACCGCCCCAGGTCGTTCACCAACCCGATGCGGTCGCCTTTGACGAGGTGGAGTTCCTCGGCGTCCTCCGGCGCGATGAGGACCGCGTCGCGGGGAGCGCCGTTGAGCGGGTCGATCTCGGCGTAGACGAGCGAGTTGAACTGCTTGCCGCGACGCGTCGATACCACGAATCGCTTGTTCGGGTAGGACGGCGTTGCCGCGCCGCCCATTTTTCCATCGGCTGCCAGGGCGGTTGCCGAGGAAGAAGTTTCGGACGAGCGGCAGCTCGTCCCTACCGGGGATCTTGGTAGCGCGACGACCTTGAAGTGGGCCTTGCCGTCCGGCGTCGCGAAGGCGCCGTCGTCGCACAGCCGCGGGCCGCCGTACTGCACGGCGTCACCGGTCTTCGAGAGCTTCTCGCAGCCGGCATAGAACGGCACCACCCGGGCGATCTCCTCGCGGATCGACTGGCCGGTGCGGCAGCCGAGCAGCGGCGCGCGTTCGGGATACGCGGCGGCGGCGGCATCGCGGAGGATGCGCCATTCCGCCCGGGCCTCGCCGACCTGCCGGGGGATCTCCGGCGAGAAGGCGATGCGCCGTTCGGTCGTGGTCTCGATGCCGCCGCCTTCCTGCTCGTAGCGCGTCTGCGCCGGCAGGATCAGGACGACTTCGCCCGGTTCGAGGAACATCTGGTCGGTGAGGATGATGTCTTGGTGGACGCGCAACGGGACCTTCTCCAAGGCGCGGGCGACGTGGCCGGGCTCGGGCAAGGTGCGGAGGAAGTTGCCGCCGAGGCACCACAGGATGTCGAGACGTCCGTCGCCGCAGGCTTCGACCATGTCCACGGAATCGAGCCCGGGCCAATCGGGCAGGGTGAAACCGTACTGCGCGGAGAGCGCCGCGAGGTTCGCGGGCGTGAGCGGTTTGCCGCCGGGCAAAGCGGTCGAGTAGCAGCCCATCTCCGCGCCGCCCTGCACGGAACTGTGGCCGCGGATGGGCATCAGGCCGGTCTTCTCGCGCCCGACATATCCCATGGCGAGGCCGAGGTTGAGCACGGCGCTCACCGCATCGCCGCCGTAGGAATGCTGGGTGATGCCCATGCTCCAGACGAAGACGGCGTTCTTGGACTTGTGGAGCAGCTCGGCGAACTCCTCCATCGACGAACGCGGCAAACCGGCCTGGGCCTCGAGCGCCTCGAACCCCAGGCCTTCGACCGCCGCCCGGAGATCCGCCCACCCTTCGGTGTGCTTCTGGATGAAGTCTTCCCGCACCCATCCGCGCTCGATGAGGACCTTGAGCACGCCGTGGATGAAGGCGATGTCGCCGCCCTGCGTGACCGGGAACCACCAATCCGCGATGTCGGTGCCGAAGAGCGCGCTGCTCGCGGTGCTCGGCACCCAGTAGCGCCTCATGCCGGGCTCCAGATAGGGGTTCACCATGGCGACCTTGGTGCCGAGCTCCTTGGCCTCGTGCAGATACTTGGTGGTGACCGGTTGGTCGTTGGCCGGGTTGGCGCCGAAGAAGACGATGAGGTCGGTGCCGTACCAATCCTTGTACGAGCAGGTCGAGGCGGCGTAGCCGATGGCGTGCTTCATCGCGCCGGTGCTGGGCGCGTGGCAGAGACGCGCGGCGTTGTCGACGTGGTTGGTGCCGAGGAAGCGGGCGACCTTCTGCGCGACGTAGTAGACCTCGTTGGTCACGCCGCGGGCGGTGACGAAGAAGGCGAGGCGCTTCGGGTCGGTGGCGCGGATGCGCTCCGCGAGCAGCGCGTTCGCCTCTTCCCACGAGATGCGGCGGAAGCCCGGTTCGCCGCGGCGACGGAGCAGCGGATACGGGATGCGCCCGAGCTCGCGGAGCTGGGCGTTGTCGAAGAGCAAGGCCGGGTTGTCGGATCCGGCCCGGAGGTTGCGTTCGCCGGAACCGTTCCGCGGCGCCGGACGGGCCTCGGAGGCGAGGCGTTTCCGCAGGGCGGCGATGTCGCCGAGGATCTTGACGTCGAGGGCGGGCGCGGTGTTGAGGCGGAGCAGGTTCAGCCGCGTCATGCACAGGTGGACACCGGGGATGGTCCAGTCGTGCAGGCCGGCGACGCCGAGGGCGCAGCCGTCGCACACACCGCGGGTCACGACCCGCCACGCGTGCGGCAGGTTGTCGCGGTTCCGCCAGATGATCCCGAACATGTCCCGGAAATGCTTGGGCTTGGTCTGACCGAGCCCGAACGGGATGGCGCGTCTCAGCCGGTCGGCGAAGCCCGAGGTGATGCGGTGAGTCATGACCGCAGCATGCCGGTCGGTCGGGGCGACGTCACGCCTGCACGTCGAGCGAGAGCACCTCGCCGGGCTCGCACTCGGCGAAGACCTCGAACGGCCGGCAGCACACCTCGCAGTCGGTGGTGAAGCGCTGCTGCTCGACGCTCGTGTCCACGACCAGTTCCATCGGTTGGCCGCAGTACGGGCATTGGATCGTCTCGGAGATCTCCATGTCGGGACGACGCTGGGCCCCGGCCGGGCGCGGGTCCATCGGAGAAGTGCGGCCCTCTCCGTCCGATGCGCCGGGACCGCCGCGCGGTTTTTCCCCCTTTCCGTCGTGGCGACCTGAGGTAATTTCGCCCGACATGAGCGCCACCGCCGCCCCGTTCGCCACACCTTCGATGCCCGATGCCCGAGGTCATTTCGGTGACTTCGGCGGCCGTTACGTGCCCGAGACGCTGGTCCATCCGCTCCAACAACTGGAGGAAGAGTACTTCCGCGCGCAGAAGGACCCGGCGTTCCAGCAGGAGCTCAGCTACTATCTGCGCGAATTCGTCGGCCGCCCGACGCCGCTCTACCATGCCGAACGCCTCACGCGGGAGCTCGGCGGCGCGAAGATCTACCTCAAGCGCGAGGACCTGCTCCACACCGGCGCCCACAAGATCAACAACGCGATGGGCCAGGTCCTCTTGGCGAAGCGCATGGGCAAGACGCGCATCATCGCCGAGACCGGCGCCGGCCAGCACGGCGTGGCCACCGCGACCGTCGCGGCGATGTTCGGCATGGAATGCGTCATCTACATGGGCGCGGTCGATTGCGTCCGGCAGGAGCTGAACGTCTACCGGATGAAGATGCTCGGCGCCGAGGTCGTGCCGGTGAAGGCCGGCCAACAGACGCTCAAGGAAGCCGTCAACGAGGCGATGCGCGACTGGGTCACCCACATCCGCACCACGCATTACATCCTCGGCACCGCCTACGGGGCCCATCCGTATCCGGTCATGGTCCGGAATTTCCATCGCATCATCGGCGACGAGGCGCGCCGACAGATCCTGGAGCAGGAGGAGCGCCTGCCCGACCTGCTCATCGCCTGCGTCGGCGGCGGTTCCAACGCCATCGGTCTGTTCTATCCGTTCCTCGACGACCCGTCGGTGAAGATGCTCGGCGTCGAGGCCGGCGGCGAAGGGATCTTCCCGGAGAAACACGCGGCGCGCTTCCAAGGCGGCTCGCTGGGCGTGCTGCAAGGGACGCGCAGCTACATCTTGCAGGACGAGTTCGGCCAGATCCAGAGCACCCACAGCGTGAGCGCCGGTCTCGATTACGCCGCGGTCGGTCCCGAGCACGCGTGGCTGCGCGACCAGCACCGCGTCGACTACACCTACGCCACCGACGACAAGGCGCTCGAGGCCTTCATGCGCCTGGCGCGGATCGAAGGGATCATCCCCGCGCTGGAGAGCGCCCACGCCGTCGCCGCCGCCATCGAGCGCGCGCCGAAGATGTCGAAGGACGACCTGATCATCATCAACATCTCGGGCCGCGGCGACAAAGACGTCATGCAGGTGGCGAGCAAGGTGGGGTTGGCCATGCCGAAGTGACCTCGGGCAGGAGGGGTCCCCTCGGTCCCTCCGGGCGTCGGTCCGATCCTGCGTCCGGAGCCTGGACCGAAGCGTCCGCCTGTTCCTTGGTCAGGACGGCGGTCCGTCGTTTCCGTGGCTGAAAGGTCGATGGCTCCGGATCCGAGGTGCCAGCCCTCTACGCCAGGATCCCGCGCACCACTTCGCCGCTCACGTCGGTGAGACGGAAGTCGCGGCCGGCGTAGCGGTAGGTGAGCTGCTCGTGGTCGAAGCCCATCAGGTGCAGCATCGTCGCGTGCAGGTCGTGGACGTGGACCGGTTGGTCGACCGCGCGGAACCCGAACTCGTCGGTCGCGCCGTGGACGTGGCCGCCCTTCACCCCGCCGCCCGCGAGCCAGACGGTGAAGCCGTGGTGGTTGTGGTCACGCCCCTTGCCGTTGCCGGGTGTCCCGGGCGCGGGCATCTCCACCGCCGGCGTACGGCCGAACTCGCCGCCGCAGATCACCAAGGTGTCCTCGAAGAGCCCGCGCTGTTTCAGGTCGGTGAGCAACGCGTCGATCCCTTGGTCGACCTGGCCCGCGAGATTGCGGTGCGCGTCGGCGATCATGTCATGGCTGTCCCAGGGCTGCACGTCGCCGTGGTAGCATTGGACGACCCGGACGCCCCGTTCGATGAGCCGGCGGGCGATGAGCAGCTGACGCGATTGCGGGGTGTCGCCGTACATCGCGCGGACATGGGCCGGTTCCTTCGAGACATCGAAGGCGTCGGTCGCCGCGAGCTGCATGCGGTAGGCGAGCTCGAAGGACTGGATGCGCGCCTCCAGCTGCGGGTCGTCGCCGCGGACGCGCTGGTGTTCGGCGTTGATCTCGGCGAGCAGGTCGAGCTGGCGCCGCTGGGCGCCCATCGGGAGCCGCGCGTTGGTGATGTTCTCGATCAGGTCCTCGGGCCGGGTCTTCCGCGTGTCGATGTGGGTGCCCTGGTAGATGCCGGGCAGGAACGCCGACCGCCAGTTCGACACGTCGGACACGGGCAGGCCCGGGCACATGGCGATGTAGCCGGGCAGGTTCTCGTTCTCCGTGCCCATCCCGTAGGTGATCCATGCGCCGTAGCTCGGTCGGGAGAGACGTTCGTCGCCGCAGTTCATCAACCGCATCGACTGCTCGTGGTTCGGCGTGTCCGCGTGCATCGAACGGATGAAGCACATGTCGTCCACGTGCCGCGCCGTGCGCGAGAAGATCTCGCTCACCTCGATGCCGCTCTGTCCGTGGCGTCGGAACGCGAACGGCGACGGCAACGCGGCGCCGAGCGGTCGTTCCGTGGTGAGGTTGCCCGAAGGCAGCAACTTTCCTGCGTACTTCGCGAGCGCGGGCTTCGGGTCGAACGTGTCGACCTGGGACGGGCCGCCGTTGAGGTAGATGTGGATGATCCGCTTCGCCCGGCCGCGGAACCGGGGAGGGCGCGGGGAAAGCGGGGTCGCAAGTTTTAGGTTTGAAGTTTCAGGTCGGGGATCGGCGAGCAGCCGCGCGTCGCCCAGCACGCCCGCCAACCCCAGCAGGCCCAGGCCCGTGCCCATCTGCCGCAACATCTGGCGTCGGGTCAGGAAGCGCGGCGGAAGATGTTCGAAGGGATCCATGCGCGGGGAGTGGAGTGCCGGGACATTGGGCGAAGTCCGGGGTCCGGGGAAGCATCGAAAGCGTCCCGGGGCCACGCCGGAAGCGGCGGGCCCCGGGCCTGCGTCATGCCTTCTCGATGCGATCTCCGACCCGCACCGCTCCGGCCTGGACGACGCTCGCGTTCACGCCGCGGAGGCGTGCTTTCCGGCCTTCGGGCGAGTTGACGAACTTCAACGCGGCCGGACCGAAGCGTTTGGCGAACTTCGAGCAACCGGTGTGCGGCTCGAGCGAGATCTCCAGGACCGCGCCACCGATCTTCAGCCGTTGCCCGGGCGGAAGGTTCTCGATGCCCAGATCAAGATCGACGACCAGGTTGTCGCCGGCGAGCGGCCAACGGTCCCGGGATCCCGCCACCAACTCGGCGGCGCGGACGTTCATCAAGGTGAGCTGCGTGTCCGGGTTGATCCGTCCGTCCTCGAGCTTCCGCGTGCAGTGCCGGGACCATCGGTCGCCGACCAGCCCTTCGGCCGGCGTGAGCTC
Organism: uncultured Verrucomicrobiota bacterium; assembly: GCA_903916195.1. GTDB lineage: Bacteria > Verrucomicrobiota > Verrucomicrobiia > Limisphaerales > UBA9464 > CAIVQB01. The sequence goes on from CAIWVP010000203.1 coordinate 19,075, forward strand.
GGCGGACACCGACAGGTGCCGTCGTTCGCGCTCGGGCCGCACCACGATCATCGCCAGCGTGCCGCTGTCGGCCGGCGAAAGCAGGATGGCCGGGAGACCCGCGGCGAGTTCCGTCTCCGATCGATGGGACCCGTTCGTCATGGACGGATGAGGCCACCGCTAGTCGAGGAAGACCAGTTCGTTGCTGGCGAGAAGGACCTGCGCGAACTGTTCCCACGGCGCCTGCCGCGCGGTCGGATCGGCGGCGGCCCCGGCGATGAACCGCAGCGCCTGTCCGGTCTCGCCCGGCGTGGCGGAGCGGCCGAGCACGCGGCGGGACAGCGCGTCCACCCGGCGGACCGGATCGGCGCCGGCCTCGGCCACGGAAAGCTCGGCCAAGGCCCGCGCCTGCTCCATGATGAACGGCGAGTTCATCGCGAACAGCGCCTGCTGCGCCACGGTGGTCCGCGACCGGCGCTCGACGCATTGGTCGGGCATCGCGAAATCGAAGGCTCGGAACAACGCCGGGAGGTTCTGCCGGTCGACCAGCCCGTACACCGTCCGGCGGCGGTCGGCCGGATCGCCCGCGCCGTCCACCGGCCGGCCACCCAGCGTCCGGTCCAAGCGTCCGGAGACGAAGAGCAAGGTGTCGCGCATCGCCTCGAGGTCCAGACGGCGGCGCGGATAGTGCCAGAGAAGCTTGTTCTCAGGATCAAGTTCCGGACTCGTAGCAGCCGAGGTGACGAGGCTCTGACTTTCCCTCGTTGCAGGGGAACGGGGGGGAGAGGAAGCATAGGAAATGGAGCCTGCAGACGGCACCCCTGCGCCCCTGCGCCCTTTCTCCCCTGCCCCGGCCACGGCGTCCGGGCCCGTTCCGGCGTTGCCCGAGGATTGCTGGAAGGCCTCGCTCGTGACCATCAAGCGATGGAGATGCTTCACGCTCCAGCCGGACCGGATGAACTCGCTCGCCAGCCAATCGAGCAGCTCCGGGTGCGAGGGCGAGGTGCTGCGCGCGCCGAAATCCGAGGGCGACGCGACGAGCGGCTCGCCGAAGTGCTCCATCCAGACGCGGTTCACGAAGACGCGCGCGGTGAGCGGATTGGTCGGCGAGGTGATGGCGCGGGCGAGATCGAGGCGGCCGCTGCCGGCACCGAACGGCTGTTCCCGGCCGCCGTTCAGGACGCGCAGGAAACCGCGCGGCACCCGTTCACCGGGACGCGCAGGGCTCCCGCGGACGAAGATCCGCGGCTCATACGGCTCGGGCAGGTCGGCGACGACCATCGCACGCGCCGGCGGGGCGTTCGTGGCGTGGGCGGCGATCTTGTCCAAGGCCAGCGCGAGACCACCGAAGCGGTCCTTTTCAGGGCGCGACATATGGTCCGGCGTGTCGCGACGCGCGAACCAGACCGGCCCCTGTCCACCGGTCACGATCTCGAGCAGCTCACGAAGGTCCGCATCCAGCGCGGCGGTGCCGTCCTTCGTCGGTTTCGATCGCTCGTACACGCCGAGGAGGAGTCCGCCATAGGCCCGGGCGACCCCGGCTTTGTCCGCGATGGTCGCCCGCGTGAGCGCCTCCACGACGAGTGGATTGCAGGTTTGTCCGATGGTCTCCTCTGTGGTCCGCCCGCTCTTCCTTTCCAAGACCGCCTTCACCGCGCCCGGTCTCGCGAGCTCGGCATCCGGCAGGGCCATCAGCACCGCCCACGGGCCGAAGACGCGATCATCGGGCTGGGCGCGCTGCGCGATGAAGCGGCGGGTGCGTTGGACCAGCGTCGGACGGAAATCATCCGGCGTGAGCGAGAGCCCGAACTGGGCCGTCTCGGTGAGGTCCGGCGCGGTCGTCGCCGCACGGACCAGATAATCACCGATCCGCCCGCGGAGGACCTCGGTGAGCCTGGCGAACTCGGCATCGATGTGGCCCTCGAGCTCGCCGCGGGCCTTGGCGAGCTGCGCCTCGGACCCGGCGCCGCCCGGCACACCGGCGGGATCCTCGATCAGGGGCAGCGCATACGGTCGCTCCGTCGAGGCGAAGACGCCGTAGAGCCCGTAGTAATCGGCGGCCTGGATGGCATCGTATTTGTGGTCGTGGCAGCGGGCGCACGCGACGGTGAGACCGAGCAGTCCCCGCGTGACGGTGTCGATCTGGTCGTCGATCTGGTCGTGGGGGTTGTTGTCGAAGAGCCGGCCGAGCGTGAGGAACCCGAGCGCGCCGAGCCGCCAGCGCGGCAGGTCCGGTCCGGCAAGATCCGCGGCGAGCTGGTCGCGGATGAACTCGTCGTACGGGATGTCATCGTTGAACGCGCGGACGACGTAGTCGCGATAGGTGTAGGCGTAGGGCCGGATGGCGTCCCGGCCGTAGAGCAGCACGAGGTCCTTGGTGTCGGCGTAACGCGCGACATCGAGCCAATGGCGTCCCCAGCGCTCGCCATAGCGCGGATCGGCGAGCAACCGGTCCACCACCGCCGCGATCGCGGCCCGGGGATCGCCGGGCGCGGAACGGGAAAATGTCGCGACCTCGTCCGCCGTGGGCGGCAAGCCGATCAGGTCGTAGTAGAGGCGACGGAGCAACGTCCGCGGATCGGCGGGCGGCGCGAAGCCGAGCCCTTTGGCCTCCAGCCGCGCGAGCAGGAACGCGTCGATCGGCGATCGGACCCGGTCCACGGCCTTCACCGTCGGTGGCACGGGACGCCGGACCGGCTGGTACGCCCAGTGGCGTCGGGACTCCTCGAACGATTGGCCGGTCAGCCCCGCGGCGAGGACGACATCCATGCCCCACGCCAGCAGGATGCCGATGAGCACGGAGGCTCGGTGGGACGAAAGGTTCCTCATGGGTTCGGGAGGCTCATTCGCAGGACGGGCTGTCCGGGTCAACACGAAGTTCAGTCTGAAGATTGTCGGCGACGGATCCGTCTGGCACGCTCACTCCGATGAAACCACTTCCGATCCTCTTCAGCCTCGTCGTGTCGTCGCTGCTGGCCCAAGCCCAGCAGTGGGTCACCTACAATCCGCCGGCCGACAAGGCGAACGGCAAATCCATCGTCCTGCTCAGCGGTGACGAAGAATATCGGTCCGAGGAGAGCCTGCCGCAGATGGGCAAACTGCTCAGCCAGCGCCACGGTTTCAAATGCACCGTCCTCTTCAGCCAGGACGCCGACGGGAGCATCAACCCGAACAACCAGACCAACATCCCGGGCATGCACCTGCTCGGATCGGCCGACCTCGTCGTCAACCAGTTCCGCTTCCGCGAGCTGCCGGACGCCGACATGAAGCACTTCGTCGACTACATGGATTCGGGCAAGCCGATGATGGTCCTCCGCACCGCGACGCACTCCTTCAACTACGAGCGGAACAAGCAGAGCCCCTACGCGAAGTATTCGTGGACCACGAAAGGCGGCGGCTTCGGAGGCATGACCGTCGGCGAGAGCTGGACCTACCATCACGGCAACCACGGCGGCGAGGCCACCCGGGGGATCATCGATGGCAAGAACCAGAAGAACCCGATGCTCAACGGCGTCCATGACGTCTTCGGGCCGACCGATGTCTACGGCGTGAACCCGGATTTTCCGGCCGACGCCACGGTCCTGCTCTACGGTCAGGTGCTCAAAGGTATGAAGCCCGACGACGGTCCGACCCTCACCAAGGCGACCATGCCGCTCGTGTGGCTGCGCGACGTGAAGACGCCGTCCGGCAAGACCGGCCGCTATTTCTGCTCCACCATCGGTGCCGCGACCGACCTCCAGAGCGAGGACCTGCGCCGCCTCTTCGTGAACGCCTGCTACGACCTCACCGGCCAGAAGGTCCCGGCCAAGGCCGACGTCACCCCGGTCGGCGAGTTCAAGCCCCAGATGTTCGGTTTCAACAAGTTCACCAAGGGCGTGAAGGTCGCCTCCCACGAGCTGAAGTGACCGGGCATCCAGGGCTCAGGCCGGTCCCCTTGGACACGGCCTGGGCCCCGTGATCGCGGCTCGGCCCGCTGGGGGCAGGACCCCGACGGGCCGAGCGATGACCGTCTCCTCATGTCGGTCCGTCCGCGCTCAGGACGCTTCCGTCCGCCGCTTCGGTCTCCGCCCTTCTGCGGCGAAGCAGACCCGATGGCCCACCCCGACCGACGGATGCGACCGGCCGTGGTTCTTCAGCGAAAGGAACCGCCCTAGCCCGATCCCGATGGCGAGCCCCATGGGTCCGGGCTTCAGCGGGACGGCGATCTCGAAGGTCCCGGGGCCGAAGACGCGGCTCACGCCGGACCTGATCGCGATGCGGAAGGCACCGGCCGAGCTCCGCTACGAGCGCGGCGTTGCATGACGCCGAGCTCGTAGCGAGCGCGGCGGCGAGCGGTCGATCGTGGCTCCGCCGGACGGCCGGAAGGTGACGATCCGTGCGATCCGCGGCCGCCGGACTACTTCGTCATGGCCGGCCGCGGCCGTGGCTTGTAGAGGGCCAGGACATCGGTCTGGTGCCGCATGCCGAGCTTGCCGCCGGAGTGCCGGTTGCTGCCGAGGGCCGGGCTCTCCGCGTTCTCCGGCGTCTTGCCGGTCTTCACCTCTTCCACCAGGTCCGCGACGCTCTGGAGGACGCGCGTGGGTTGGTAGACATAGTCGCCCACATCTTCGAACTGCGTGGAGCCCGTGAGCACGAGATAGCTGTGGAGCCCCGCTTCGACCGCACCGCGGATATCGGTCTCCATGGTGTCGCCGACCATCACGACGCGCCCGATCGGGCTGAGCGCGGCTTCAGTGAGCTTCCGGCAGGCGCTGTGGAACATGTATCCGTTCGGCTTGCCGAGATAATAGGCGCGCCGGCCGGTGCTGGCCTCCAGGAAGGCGGCGATCGATCCCGCGCCCGGCCGGGTCTTCTGGCTGGAGACCGGGCACCAGTTGTCGGGGTTCGTCGCCAGGAGACGCGCGCCCTTCTCGATCAACTCGTGCGCCTTGGTCAGCTTCTCCGCGGTGAACGCGCCTTCGCCGACGACCACGTAGTCAGGGCTGATCGCATCGTTGGCGATCTTGCGCTCGTGCAGCGCCGCCATCAGACCGCCTTCACCGATGACGAACGCGGTGCAGTTCGGATGCGTCTCGTCGAGGAAATCGGCCGTGTTCATCGCCGAGGTGTAGAAGTGCCGCGCGGAGAGCCCGGTGACGCCGAGGTGGCGCAACCGCACGGCGAGGTCCTCGGCGGTGGGCGCCGAGTTGTTGGTGAGGAAAAGGAACGGGGTGCCGGTGACCAGCAACGCCGCGACGAATTCGACCGCGCCTGGGATGAGGTGGTTCTCGCGGTAGATCACGCCGTCCATGTCGATCAGATAGCCTGTTTTCATAGTGGGAATCGTCGGGGCCGGGCAAGGGGTGTAGCCTCGGCAGGGGTTGCTGGGAGCGGGGCCTTGGGTCCGGCCACCGGAGCTGGGAACAACCTGCCTCAGCCGGCCGCGGACGTAAACCTCGCCTTTCTCGGGGGGCGATCCCAGGAGCAACCTCATCACCGGGCCGGCAGACGAGGACCGGGCTCCGGCTGGGGCGCGATCCCGGCCACCTGGCCGATCGGGATCACCGGACGCGGCTGGAAACCGGCCTTGATCATGTATTCTTGCCACTCGGGCCCGTGCTCGGCGATGCGCGGGCCATACCGCAGGTGGGCGACGATATGGGCCGCTTCATGGCACAAGGTCTCCGCCAACAACGTCTCGTTCTCCGGCGCGAGCAGCACGCCGTTCAGCACGATGCGGCCGGAACGCGGATCGCACCGGCCGAGCGCCATGCCGAGGTCATCGGCGAACTGGATATCCGCCTCGCGCGCCAAGCGGGAGAGTCCCCAGACCATGCACCACCGACCGAGATCCGCGTGGAGCTTCTCGAGCCGACGGGTCACGCCCGCGGCCGGATCGGTACGACTGGCCGGTCGATACATCGGCGGAAAGAGCGGCGTGCCGCTTCAGGTGCAGGGCGTGAAACCCTGCCGCAGGCCCGCCCACGGTTCTTCGGTCGAGACATCGACCATCGCCGGCCCCTCGGCATCCACCGGCGACAGGATGGCCAAGAACACCACCGGTTCGCGGAAAGGGTTGTAGGTGCCGTGGACCTCACCCTTCGGGATCAGCAGCATCTCGCCCGGTTTGAGCACACGGTGCTGGTCCCCGCACCACTGCTCCGCTTGGCCGGAGAGGACGTAGATGATCTCCTCGCGGGCGGGATGGTGGTGGAAGGGATGGCACCGGCCGGGATCCATGGTGGCGCGCACCATCAACAATCCGGCGCACGGAACGATGTCGGGACGGGAGAGCCACGCGTTCAACGTGAACGGCGACAACTCGGTGACGCTCTCGGCCGCCGTGACGAACCGGCGTTCTGCGATCTCGCTCATATCTTCTTTTTGGGACATTTCTCCAGTGGGCTCGCGGCTCCGGACCACGGCCATGACGACGACCGCGGGAGCGATCTCCGCCCGGACGACCACTCTTCGGACCGGGAGAGGGTTTCCCTCCGCGATGACGGACTTTCCTGGGAACAACCCCATCTCCTCCCACCGCCAGAGCACCTGTCTGGTCGTGGCCGGACGCCCGCCCGGAGACTGGACAGGCTCCGCAAGCCGTTCCATCGGCACAGACGCTAGCTCGGCCGCGGATCCACGGTCAAACCCGCCGCGGAGAATGCCCCGTTGCTGCCCGGAGTTCGTCGCCCGTAGTTTTCCGCGGTCCTGCCCGCTCCGGGCGGCCGACCACGATGACCCTCTACACCGCGAAGCTCACCCCACCCCAGGCCGACGCGCTCGAGAAGATCGTCCGCGGCAGCTACCAGCTCCGCGACGTGCCCTACGCCCGGTTCAGCGGCACCAAGCCGGACCACAACGTCACCTTCTACGAATCGGGCAAGGTCGTCGTGCAAGGCAAGGGCACGAAGGCGTTCGTCGAGTTCGTGCTGGAGCCCGAGGTGATCGGCACGGCCAAGCTCGGCTACGAGGCCGTCCACGACCCTGCGCTGCTCCATCCGCGGCTCGGCGTCGACGAGTCGGGCAAGGGTGATTTCTTCGGCCCGCTCTGCGTGGCCGGCGTGTACGTGAACGCCGCGGTGATCGCCGCGTGGAAGGACAGCGGCATCCGCGATTCCAAGAGCATCGGCAGCGACGCGCAGATCGCGAAGTTCGCCGGCATCATCCTCGACACGCCGGGCTGCGTGACCTCGGTCGTGCCCATCGGCTGCGAGGCCTACAACCGGATGCACGCCACGACCGGCTCGGTGAACCGCGTGCTCGCCTGGGGCCACGCCCGGGTGATCGAGAACCTGATGCTTCAGCGCGACCGCATGCAGCCACCGCCGATCCGGGCGATCAGCGACCAGTTCGCCCAGGACAAGGCGACGGTGTCGAAAGCTCTGATGAGCCTCGGCCGGGAGATCGAGCTCGTCCAGCGGCACAAGGCGGAGGAGGACATCGCGGTCGCCGCCGCCTCGATCCTGGCGCGGCACGAGTTCGTCGTCCGGCTCAAGGCGCTGGAGAAGCAGTTCGGCGTGGCATTGCCGAAAGGCGCGTCCGCCGCGGTCGAGACCGCCGGCAGAGATTTCGTCGCGAAGCTCGGACCGGAAGCGCTGCCCAAGGTCGCCAAGATGCACTTCCGCACCCGCTACCGCGTGCTCGGCCAAGAAGAGCCGCCGAAGGTGGAGTGGCGGAAGAAGGCGTGATCCGGAAGAACGGGCCGGATGCCCAGGATCAGCCGGGAGGGCCAGAAACTCGCGTCGGGCAGATGCTCGCCACCGATCGCTCTGGCAAGTGTCGGCCGGCAATGGCCCCAAAGAAGCGCGGACGGCCTCATCCACAGGGGGTGACTTGGAACCAGAAGCCCGCCCGTTCTGCCCGCTCGACGACATCGCGGACGTGACCGTCCGCGCCCCGTATCAAGCCACGGACCCGAGCCGCGACGGCGGGCCCATCCGGTCCATCCGGTCCATCCGGTCCATCCGGTCCATCCGGATCATCCTTCTTGGTCCAACAGGAAGTGCGTGAGGGCCGCGACGACCAGCGCGTGACGGATACGGCCCGTCCGGATGAGCCCCGGGATCTCGGCGACCGGCACCAACCGCGTGGCGAGGTCCTCGGTCGCATCGAACTCCACCTCGTGGCGCTTCTCGCACCCTTCGACCAGCAACGTATGGCAGACGTTGGTCTGGATCGCGGGATTGGGATAGACCCAGCCGATCAACCGCGCCCGGTCGCCCTCGTGACCCGTCTCCTCCTTCAGCTCCCTCCGGCCGGCCGCGACCGGATCGGATTCGTGGGGATCCATCATGCCGCCGGGGATCTCGAGTTCGATGGTGTCCGAGCCGTGGCGGAACTGCTCGATCATCACGACGTGGCCGTCGGAAGTGACCGGGACCACGTTCACCCAGTCGACGCACTCGATGGCGAAGAAATCATGCTCGGCGCCGGTGCGAGGATCCGTCTTCCGATCGGAACGCACGCGGAAGATCCGGTGATCCGCGAGCGGCGTGGACGACAGGGTCTTCCACGGCCGGACCGCGGCGGGACGCTCGCTTTCGACCGGGCTCCGCTCCCCTGCGCCCGCGCCTCCCGCTGCCATCAGTTTCAGCAGGTGGGTGAGCGCCTCTTCGTAGGTGCGGCCCTTCGCGGTGGCGAGCTGATGCGCGCGCTTGTCGAGCTGCGCGGCCATCTCGTCCGATTTGGCGGCGGGACAACCGAAGGCGACGAGCGCTTGGGCAAGAGGTCCGAGGTCCATGGCAGAAACAAAACAGGCGGACGGTTCGCACCGTCCGCCTGCGGGAAAAGACTTCAGCTCACTTGATGGTCGCGCGGTCCACGATCTTGACGCTCTCGACGCCTTGGCGTTCGGTCGGACGGCTCTTCTCGCCGCCGCCCGCGACGCGGGTCGGGGCTTCGCCGAGGCTCTTCAACACATCCTCGCCCTTCAGGACCTTGCCGAAGGCGGTGTACTTGTTGTCGAGGAACGAGGCGTCGCCGAGGCAGATGAAGAACTGGCTGCCGGCAGAATCCGGATTGGCCGAACGCGCCATCGAGAGCACGCCGAGCTGGTGGGAACGGGAGCTGAACTCGGCCTTGATCTTGTAGCCGGGATCGCCCGTGCCCCAGCTGGCTTCCTTCGAGGCGTCCTTGGTGAGCGGATCGCCGCCCTGGACCATGAAGCCCTTGACGATGCGGTGGAAGGCGGTGCCGTCGTAGAAGCCGTCCTTGGCGAGTTTCTTGAAGTTCTCGACCGTCTTCGGGGCGACGTCGGACCAGAACTCGACGACCATCTCGCCTTTGGCGGTCTTGATGATGGCGACTTCGTTGGGGGTAGCGGGTGTGCTCACTTCTTTCTTGGTTTCAGTTTTGGGTGCGGCTTTGTCCTCGGCACGCGCGGCGGTCAGGCCGACGAAGCCGAGGCAGAGGAAAGCGGCGATGAACAGGCGTTTCATGGCGGCCGGAAGTAGCCACACGTCCCGGCCCGTGTCACGTCCGGAGTTGGGCGGTGTCGGCGACGGTTCAAAACCGGATTTCTTGCCGGAACAAAAGCGGACAGGTGGTCAGAGGGTGAAATGGCCGAGGATCGGGGTCCAAACGTCCTTTGGAGGAAGTTCGAGGACCCAGAAACGGAGGCGTGGATGGAGCA
>CAIWVP010000204.1 GCA_903916195.1 uncultured Verrucomicrobiota bacterium
CGGGGTTGGAAGCGAAGTGGTCCGCGACGGTGTGAGCCACGACCCCGTAGCCCGCGCTGTTCAGGTGCAGCGCGTCAGGATGCTGCAGTGAGTCTGGGATGACGTGAAGGGCGAAATCCAAGACTTCGGCCGGGGAGAGCGGATCATACGCGTTCACCAAGATGTGCTGGATGTCGATGAAATGGGTCCCGTATGTGGCTGCAAGATCGAGGTTGATCGCGGTGATCGCGTTTTGGCCGCTACTGCCGAGGTATTCATCGTGGCGGGGGATGATTCCGAGCACCAAGTAGTCGGTCGTGGTGAGATGGGAGACCATCGACGCGATGTCGCTCTGGACGCCCTCATGCTCCAGGAAATTGTTCCTTCCCGCCCAGATGACGACGTGTTCCCCGAACAGGGCCGGCTCCGCGAGGAACCGGGCCGCGATCTGGGTCGAGGTCTCGCCGTTCACACCACGGTTCAAGGTGGTGATGCCGGTCAATGCTCCTAGTTGCTCTGGATAGGGAGTCCCACCATAGCCGAAGGTCAGCGAGTCGCCCCAGGTCACGAAGACCGCGCCGACGCCGACGAGTTGTGAGGATATCAAGCCGAACAGCAGGAGTGAAGACCTCATGAAATTTGTATGAAAATCAAACCATTGGATCTGCTGATCGCCATCCGATCCCGGCGAACACGTGCTCGCCCCGCGACCGGACGCAGGATTTCTTGCGGTTCGACTTGAAGAAATACGACCGATGTTCCGGGCCTTCAACCAGGACTTCCACGCGGACCTGCCGCCTTGCTGCGTGTCGGTGACCTGTCGAAGGGTGTCCGAGGAGGACGATGCGCCGAGGCGGTGCTGGTTGATCTGCCAAGAGAGGAGCCCTACGAGCGAAAAACAGGTGGCCAGCATGTACTGCGCAGCTACAGGTCCCGGCGGCCCTTCGTAGGAGACGATCGCGGAACGGAGCGAAACGGTCTTGGGAGAAACCGGGGCGGTGGACCGTGGCACGACAACGAGGGTGCAAGCGGCCCCGAGAATGGCGGCGAGCACCGATTTGAAGAGGACCGGGGCAAATCCTGTCATGGCGGGTTGCGCTGTGATTTCGGTGTTTATAATAAGAAATTGTCTGACTTTTTAATAGCTTATAACTTAGCGAAGCGCTCCAAGCAAGTTTAGGTAGTTTGAGCTCTGGCGAGTCCCGGGTGTGAGCCGCATCCGGGTGGCTTCCTTTTTGTCTGCGCCCCGGCTTTTCAGCCCCGGGCACCGCTCGCAGGTCGGCGGTTCCACCGACACGCAGCAAGGCGGCAGGTCCACGTGGGACGCCCGGTTGAAGGCCCGTTGAACAGAGACGCGAAGCGGATACCCGCCGCCCGCCACGGTCGGTCCGGCACTCCTTCGCGACCGGATCGATGGGGATCGATTGCCGACGGTTGGACGCTTGCCTAGCATCACAGGAATGGCAACCGCGACCGGCACGATACGGCACTTCAGACATATCGGCCGCTGTATCGCGCTGGCGTGGCTCGCGGCGACGGCACCGCGCGCCACCTCTGCCGACGGGGTCGCGGCGCCCTCCGCGGTGCCCACACACCTGACGGTGGGAAGCGAGCTGGATTTCCCGCCGTTCGCCTTGGTGAAAGGCGATGGCACCGCGGATGGTTTCACCGCCGAACTCTGGGACGCCGTGGCCCGGCACGCCGGACTCGCTTCCACGGTCCAGACGGCACCGTTCGGGGTCCTGCTCGAACGCTTCAAGAACGGGCAGGTCGACGTGCTGATCAACTTGGCGAAGTCCCCTGAACGGGAACAGTTCGCCGCGTTCACGGTGCCGCACGTGACGATGCACGGAGCGGTGTTCGTGCCCCGGAGATCGAGCCGTGTGCTATCCGTGCAGGAGGGACGATCGTGGTGATCGACCACGACCTGGCCGATGACTACGCCGTGTCCCGCGGGTGGAACAACCGGCTGCAACGGGTGCCCGATGCGGCGACCGGGCTCAGGTTGGTGGCCGCCGGCAAGTGCGATGCGATGCTCATCGGACGCCTGACCGGCCTGATGACCTTGGCGAACGAGAAGATCGCCGGCGTCGAGGCCCTGCCCGACCAGATCGAGTTCCGCCAGCAGTTCGCGTTCGCGATCCTGAAGAACCGGCCGGGCACCCCGGAACTGCTCGCGCGGCTCAACGAGGGCCTTGCTTTGGCGAAGGCCGACGGCACCTACGATCGTTTGTACGAGAAGTGGTTCGGGGTGCTCGATCCGCGGACTCCCGGGTGGAAGGAGATCCAGCCTTACCTTTGGCCGGTCGTGGCTCTCGCGTTCTTGGCCAGCGGAGCTTTCGTGCACGAACGGCGGCTTCGTAACCGGGCAACCCGGGCGATGGACCTGGTCGAAGCGACCTTCGATTCCGTGGCCGACGGGATCGTGGTCGTCGACGCCGATGGTGTGCTGGCCGGATGCAGCCGCCGGTTCTGGTTTTTCGGCTTCGACATCCCCGCACCCGTGCGCAATGAGGCCAAGTGGATGAAGGGGAAGGGAGGCCTCGGTACGGAAGCGGACCTGCTCCGGGCGATCAAGGCGAGGGGGGCGAGCCCCGGAGAGGTCGGACTTCCGGCACACCTCGCGGATGGCCGGCCGACCACGGACGGCCCCGGATCCGTCAACCCGTCCGGATTCGATTCCACCATCGCCATGATCGACGGGCGCTTCATCGAGATCCGGTGCCGCCCGAGACGGATCGGTGGCCACCTCACGGGGCGCCTCTGGATCTTCCGGGACGTCACGGCACGGAAGATGGCGACGGACGAGATCGAACGTCTGAACAGGGACCTGGAGATGAAGGTCCAGGACCGGACCCGGAAACTCGAGCTCGCCAACGCGGAGCTCCAAACGGCGCTCCGTTCCCGGGACGGCTTCATGGCGGCGACCAGCCATGAGTTGCGCACTCCTTTGCACGGTATCCTCGGGCTGTCAGAACTCCTTTTGGACGGCACCTTCTGCGTTCTGAACGCCGGCCAAGAGCGGGCGGTCCGGCAGATCGAGCAGAATGGAACGCACCTGCTCTTCCTGATCAACGACATCCTCGACATCGCCAAGATCAAGACCGCGGGTGTCTCGCTCGACCTGTCGTCCTGCAAGGTGGCCGCGCTCTGCGAGGAAGCGGCAAGCGTCATCGGGCCCCTCGCGACGGCCAAGAACCATCGCCTCCAGGTCTTCGCCGGCCCTGACGGGCTCGTTCTCAAGGCCGATGGACGCAGGGTCCTGCAGGTGTTGCTGAACCTGCTCGGCAACGCGGTCAAATTCACCCCCCACGGCGGGACCGTGTCCCTGGAGGTCTCCACATCCCGCGGCGAGATCCTTTTCGCTGTCGAGGACACGGGCATCGGCATCCCGGAAGCATCATTGCAACACCTTTTTCAGCCGTTCGTCCAAGTCGACCAAGACCTGTCACGGGAGCACGGGGGGGCCGGCCTCGGACTCACTCTGGCCCAGCATCTGGTCGATGCCCATGGCGGCCGGATCGAGGTCGAGAGCAAACCCGGCAAGGGCAGCCGGTTCGTCGCCGTTTTCCCGTGGCCGGAGCCGGAGTCGGAGTCGGAGTCGGAGCCGGAGCCGGAGCCGGTGTCCAGCGGAACGGTTTCCAGGTCCAAGGAGAATCTGCTCCGATCCGGTGGATTCCAGGGCAGGACGCTCTTGGTCGTGGAGGACAACGCGGTGAACCTCTTCACGGTCCGGGCGTATCTCGAGCGCCACGGAGCCACCGTGATCGAGGCCACCGACGGGCTCCAGGCGGTCGCCATCGCCACAACGACCCCGGTGGACGCCGTCCTCATGGACATACAGCTCGGCCGGATAGACGGGCTCCAAGCGACGACGAGGATCCGGGCATCCGAAGACCCAGACCGCCGCGACGTGCCGATCATCGCCGTCACCGCCTTGGCGATGCCCGGAGACCGCGAACGCTGTCTCGCGGCCGGCGCGGATTCGTATCTGACGAAACCGCTGAAGATGAAACAGTTGGCGGCCGAGATCGATCGGGTGCTGCGGAACCGGACCAGGCCGGGGGGCCCCCGTCCCACGTAGCCCACGCAATCGGCCGGCCCCATCCCCGCGGTTCCGAAAAGACAGCGGAACAGCGACGAGCGGCACAAAACCGACCGGAGGCTGCCCCCGAGGGCGCCGACCAGGCACCGGTGCTCAGAAAGATAGGAGCAACGCCGACGCGGCGCATCGGGAGACATCCGTGGATCCGATGCCGCCGTGGGCACGGGCGACACCGCGGATGATGAGATCACCGATGGAAGGCCGGGCGGAGTGATCGGGCCCGTCGCTGACGGACGCGCGCATGGCGGAGGAATCTGCGGAGGCCTCTATCCGGCACCGCCCGGCGTCGACCTGGATCAGCAGCAGCACCGGTGCCTCTCCTCCCGCCGCATGGGCGACTTCCAGCACCACGTTTCGGACCACGAGAGAGAACGCGACAGGATCGATCTGCACCGACGCGTCGCCGCTCACCTCCAACCGGGTCCCGCGGGAGCCCCCGATGACCTCGAACGCCTTGAGGGACCATGCGGTGATCTTGGTCGGAGAGGCGAGGACGGGCCGAGGTATCCAGGCCGGATCCATGATCCGGTGGGCTGCCTGCAGATCCTCGAAAAACCCAGCACAACCGGCCAAGCTTTCCCGAAGTTTCCCGACCAACGGGAGAGCCTCCACGGGCCGGGCTCCTTCCAGCAGGGCTTCGGCGGCTTCCGCCGCGTAACACGCGCTGGTGAGCCGGTTGCGGAAATCATGGGCGGCGCGAGGCAGAAGGCGGGTCTGCTCTTCCTGGGACTCCCATCCGCCCTCCCCGACCGGCTCGAGGATGATGAGCGACCAGCATGAGACCCCGGTTCCCGCGGCGATCCGGTGCAGCTCCCATCGCTCGCGATCGCCGCTCCATCGCTTCAAGGAAGCGGTCGAAAGACGCCGGACCGGGCGCCGATTGTTGGCCGAGACCGGTGGCCAAGGGGCTTGCCCGGCAGCAGTCCATCCCTCCAGGTCCCCGAGCAGACCGCCCGGTGCGGCGTCCGCGAACAGTTCGTCCAACAAAGGGCCACGGGCGACCACCCGGCCGGACGGGTGGCACACCATGGCCAAGATCCCGAGCTCCATGCTCGCCGCCATCCATTGGATGACCTTGTCAGGCAACCTCGATTCCTCCACCGGGGTGATCGCGTCCTCCGCGGTCGTCACGTCGGTCGCCGTCTTCCCGGTCAAGGGCAGGCACTGCGTGTCACCCTCACGCCACAACGCCGCCAGGCCCGAACGGGAAGAGGCCCCGAGCTTTGCCATCAGCGTCCTGTTCTCCCGGTAGATGACCCTCAGGTCCAGTCGCATCCGCTCCGCGATCTCACGACAACTGAGCCCCTCCGCCGTGAGCCGGAGGATCGCTTGGGCCCGCGGCCGCAACGATCGCACCTTTTGTATCGCGGCCACGGACCGGATGTGGTCGTCGAGCAATGCGGCGACCGCAGCATCTGAAAGGACGGGCTCACCCGCCACGGCGCGGATCAAAGACTCCACCAACGAGCCGATGTCCGGCGACTTGACCCAGTATCCATCCGAACCCGCCTTGAACGCGGAGATGACATCTTCCGGGGCATCGGATCCGGTGACCATCACGACCGGGCACCGGACCCCCGCGCTCCGCAGCTTGTGGACGAAGCGGACCCCTGAATCGCACGGCAGCCGCAGGTCCACCAGAACGACGGACGGTACATCTGCTGTGACCGATTGGAACGCCCGCGCCACATCGTCGAAGGCGAGAGGCTCCTCGAACCGGCCGGAACGCGCCAATGCAGCCCGCAGGCTGTCAACGAATCCCGGGTCATCTTCGAGGACCACGACGGATATCTTTACGTATGTGTCTGACATGGTATCTAATCTTCCACAGGTCCACACCGTCCGAAGCGAGCTGATCGCGGTTTGGCCGTCAACAAATCCCATGTACCCGCCCCAGATGCTCAGCATCGCGCTCATCGATGACGATCGGCTCGTCCTCGATTCGATGAATCTTCTTATCGGCACCCTCGCCAGCGTCGCGTCGGTGCGCCTTTTCGCGGATGGCCAGAAGGCCGTCCGCGCCTTGGCCATCGATCCGGTGGACATCGCGCTGATCGACCTGTCGATGCCGGGGCTGTCCGGTTTCGACTGCCTCCGGCGGTTGGCAGCCGATGGGAGCGCGACCCAACGGATCGCCCACACCCATGCGGATGACCCCGGTTCCATCAACCGTGCCCTTGCTGCCGGAGCCACCGGGTATCTCATCAAGGCGCAGTCCCAGGAAGAGACCGCCAGATCCCTCCGGTCGCTCATCGCTGGCCGGCCGGCGCTGTCGGCGCCTGCCCTCCAAGAGGTCCTGGGAAAATTCCGCAAGAGACCGGTCGCCGTCACCGCGGAAGGTCTGACCCCCATGGAGTTCCGGGTCCTCGCCGCGTTGGCCACCGGCGACACCCTCAAGACGATCGCCAGTCAACTGTGCATCACCGTCGGGACGCTGTACGTGCACAACCGCAACCTGCGCGCCAAACTCGGCGTCAAAAATCGCCTGAGAGCCGTCGCCCGCTACGATGATCTGGCCGAGAATAAACAGACCCCGTCGGACCACGGCACGCCGATGCCTCCCAAAGGACGTCGCGTGGCTCCGACCAGCCGCAGGGAGGGCTGAAATCCAGTGTCGTAGGATGATGACGCGGTTAAAAATTTTTGGAGAACTAATTTAAATAGTACATGTCAATCCGGCGATAAGGCTACTAAAAAAGATAGGTGTGTCGGCGACGGTTCAAAACCGGATTTCTTGCCGGAACAAAAGCGGACAGGTGGTCAGAGGGTGAAATGGCCGAGGATCGGGGTCCAAACGTCCTTTGGAGGAAGTTCGAGGACCCAGAAACGGAGGCGTGGATGGAGCA
>CAIWVP010000205.1 GCA_903916195.1 uncultured Verrucomicrobiota bacterium
CACCCAGCGCGGTCACCAACGACGATCGGTCACTCAGCAATGAGACCAATTGCCCGGCAACGAGAGCGCATCGCTGGGCGTATCTTAGTTTTAATTGTGTTTGATAGTTCCCACCCGGAAACCCAACAGCCGAGCTTCGCCCAATAGTTTTTTGATGTCGCCCCTGAATTTTGTTTCGCCTCGTGTTAGTCTGAATCGAGAATCCCCTGCCTTGTTCCTCGATTAGCCCTTCCGTGAGACCCGAAAAATGCGCAGTCCTCGTCGCCACCAGATGCCGCTTTCCGCCCCCACCAGCAAGCATCCGAGGGCCCAGGAGCTGATCGACATCGACCGCATTCTGGAAGCTACCCCGGCGCTCGCCACGCTGGTAGCCGCCGACCTTCCGCACACAAGTGGGGTGTCCACCGAGAACGGGCGACCGGGGATGACCGGGGACCAGGTGCTTCGCGCGTCGGTCGTCAAGTCGCTGGAAGGGGCGACCTACGAGGAGCTGGAGTTCCACCTGGATGACTCGCACGCCTACCGCTGGTTCTGTCAGGTTGCGTGGGGAGAAGAAGCCCCGTCGGCCTCCACCCTTCAGGAGAATATCCGGAGGGTGACGCCGGATACGTGGGCCGCAGTCACTTCGGCACTGGTGGGGAAGGCGGTGGAGTTGGGCGTGGAGACCGGCGAGAAGACCCGGATCGACTGCACCGTCACCAAGGGGAACATTCACCCACCGGACGACGCTGGGCAACTCTACGATGTCGTCCGGGTGCTGGTTCGTCTGCTGCGGAAGGCGGAGAAGCTGCGGGCCGGCGTCGTCGTCCACAAACGGACCAAGCGCGCGAAGCGACGCCGCATGGAGACAATGGACAAGAAGAAAGACGAGCGAGAACGTGCGTACCGCGACCTCTTGAAGGTCACTGTCGAGGTCATCGGCTGGGCGCGCGCGGCGGTCGGGCTCCTCTGCGCAGGGGCGCTGCCGGGCGACTTCGCCACGCGCTTGTCCGCCGAGATCGCGCGGTACGCAGACCTCGGCGACCGCGTGGTCGATCAGACCAAACGCCGTGTTCTGGACAAAGAGAAGGTCCCCGCTGTGCAGAAGGTGCTGTCCATCTTCGAGCCGCACACCGACATCATCATCAAGGACAGGCGCGAGACCCTCTTCGGCCACAAGCTGCTGCTCGGAACGGGAGTTCGTGGGGTCGTCCAATTCTGCACGGTGTTGAGGGGGAATCCGGCTGACAGCACGCTCGTCGGGCAGTCGCTCGACAGCGTCATCGCCGCAGTCGGCAGGGTCCCCAGACAGGCGGCGCTGGACGGCGGCTTCGCGTCGGTCGCCAACCTGAAGCTCGCCAAGGCCAAGGGCATCAAGGACATCTGCTTCTCCAAACGTCGCGGGATGAAGGTGGCCGACATGGCCAAGAGCGACTGGGTCTACAGGAAGCTCTGGCGCTTCCGTGTCGGAGTAGAGGCGGGAATCTCCTGGCTCAAGCGGTGCTTTGGCCTTGGACGATGCAACTGGAAGGGTGAGGATGGCTTCCACGCGTACGTGCAGGCGGGCGTTGTCGCGTTCAACCTGTTGCTGATCGGGAGGCTGACGTCGGAGTAAGTCATCGTCCTCGATCCTTGACATCACCATGCACTCACGCGGTTGGATTGGCGGGCGGAGCCGCGTCCGGGCGGGCCCAGCAGACCCAACTCAAGCCCTGGGAGGCGTGGCCGGCGGCGGATCGGCGCGACGTTTCGGTGGCCTGCCGCCGACCTTCGGGCCGGAATTGCGGGACTCGGCGGGGGATCGGGGGTTTCCGGGTGGGAACTAGCGAGTCTGGCAACGCCACCCAGCTAACGCCTACGCCCACTGCGTCGTCACTGCGCGCGGTAAGCGGCCCGTGAAGTACGAATCCGCCGCCGAGGTGCGCCCGCGCTCCGCCGTCTAACGGTCGGGCGAGGCCGAGCTGGGCAAAGCCGGTTAGACCGCGCTCTCCGGGCATCCCGAGCACCTGTTGGTCCACGACCGCGAACGCGCCTGTGCCTTCGCCGTTGTGCCAGGCGCCGGCCGCCGCGCTGCCTTCGCCGCGCTGCTCCGCTGCCCATTGGCTGCCGATTTGGCCGATGAGGTAGGGCCATCCTTCTCCTGCGTAGGCCCCAGCCATCACAGACAGCGCGGAGAGCGGCGTGGCTTCGACCTCGCCGCCCCATGTGGGTTCGGGAAAGGTAGGAACGCCCGCCATCGTCGGCGATACGCCGAAGGAAGGATTGATGAAGTCCGCGCCGTGACGGGTGACGCCGAAGCTGCCGCCGCCGTCGATCCTGCCTGCGCGTAGCGCCACGACCTCGCCGAGCTCCTGCGCGAGGAAAACCTCCGCAGCCCCGATGAGCGGATCGGCCTGGATGTTGG
>CAIWVP010000206.1 GCA_903916195.1 uncultured Verrucomicrobiota bacterium
ATGCAACCGGCCGAGCGTGCGACGGCGTCCGGGCAACGTGAAATCGGTCGGCTCCGTCGGCAGCGCGGCGCGGAGTTCCAGGTCGGCGCGTTTCTCGGCGACGACCACCTCCATCTCCTGCTTGGCGGCATTGATCGATTTTCCGGCGAGGGGCCGGACATCCTTTGCCAAGGTGCCGAGCTCCTTCATCAGCGCTGTGAACTGGCCTTCGCCGCCGAGAAAGGCGCCTTTGGCTCGTTCGAGCGACGAGAGATCTTGGGCGGCGCGGAGCTCTTGGAGCGCGGCCTGTTTCACGGACTCGATGCGGTCGAGCAGGGACATGGGCAGAGAGGATTCAGGATCGGAGCGGCGGAAGCCAGCAGAACGAAGGCGAGGGGGGCTACGCCAAGGAAAAAGACGGAAGGAAAAGGGAAAAAGTAGAACTCACCTCACCAGACGCTCGGTCGTCTTTCCTTCTTCCTTTTGCCTTTTGCCTTTTGCCTTTCGCCTTTTGCCTTTTGCCTTTTGCCTTTTGCCTTTTGCCTTTTGCCTTTTGCCTTTTGCCGCTCTCTCTGCGGTTTCGGGCGGCGACAAAGAAAAACGGGCGGCCGATCAAGGCCGCCCGTCGAGAAGGTGGGGCTGAAGCGAGCCTCAGGCCGCGGCAGGCACGGCCGAAGCGGCGGCGGCGATCTTGGCTTTCAACGAAGTCTGGGCGAGCACGATGAGCTGGGTGAACGCCGGGGCGTCGGTGGCGGCGAGGTCGGCGAGGGCCTTGCGGTCCAGTTCGCACTTCGCTGCCTTGAGGCCTTCGATGAAGCGGCTGTAGGTGATGCCACCGGAACGGGCCGCCGCGTTGATGCGGATCTGCCAGAGGTAGCGATAGTTGCGCTTCTTGGTCTTGCGATCGCGGTAGGCGTACTGGAGGCCGTGGTCGACGGCATCGCTGGCGTAGCGGTAGAGCTTGCTGCGCTTGAGGCGATAGCCCTTGGCCATCTCCAGCATCCGTTTACGGCGACGGCGGGAAGCAACTGCGTTAGTGACGCGCATGGTCTTGGATAAATGGGAGGTTCAGCGTGGGTTCCGGATCAGTGGCTCCAGGGGAGACTCTGCTTGATCTTGTAGACGTCGGTCGGGCTGAGCACGAAAGACTTGCTCAGGCGACGGCGACGCTTCGAGTTCTTGCCGGAAAGAAGATGGCGCATGCCGGAATGGCGAGCCATCACCTTGCCGCCAGCGGTGATCTTGAACCGCTTGGAGACGGATTTCTTGGTTTTGATTCCCTTCGGACGACGCATAAATAGCCTTCGATTGCCTTCGTAAAAGAGCGCGCAGCATAGGAACCAGCGCCTTCGGTGCAAGGGATTTTTGTTGTGCACTTCGGTTGGCAGCTCCGGGACCACCCGCTAGCTTCGTCCGATGTCGCCTCGCAACCGCCCTTTTGCCATCGCTTTGGCCGTGCTCGCGACGGCCTGGGGGCTGGCTTTCGGCGGCTTCAGCCTGGCCCGGCACCTCAAGCCGACGCCAGAGAAAGTACGGGCGTTCCTCCACTCGGTCGACTTCTCCAAGCTGACCGGTCCGCAGCGCGCCGAGGTCCTCCGCAAGCTGGCCAAGATGCTCAACGCCCTGACGCTGGAGGAACGCCGCGAGGCGCGCCTCGATGGCGAGATGGCCAAGTGGTTCGCGGCGATGACCGACGCCGAGAAGACCGGCTTCATGGAGGCGACCATGCCTTCCGGCTTCCAGCAGATGTTCACCGCCTTCGAGCAGATGCCCGCCGACAAACGCCGCAAAGCGGTCGACGATTCCGTGAAGCGGATGCGTGAGCAGCGCGAGAAAGCCGCACTGGCCGGGCCCGACGAAGTCGCGTCCACCGACACCGAGAAGCCCGCCGAGCTCCCGCCCGAGCTCCGGGAGAAGGCCGTGCAGATCGGGCTCAAGACCTTCTACGACACCGGCTCGGCGCAGATGAAGGCCGAGCTCGCGCCGATGTTGGAGGAGATGCAGCGGTCGATGGAGAGCGGCCAGCTCTTCCGCGAGATGCGCCAACGCCGTCCCGGTCCGTGATGCGACGAGGCGCCTTCACGCTGGTCGAGCTGTTGGTGGTCATCGCCATCCTCGCGGTGCTCGCGGGTCTGCTGCTCCCCGCGCTCGGCAAAGGCACCGAGCGTGCCCGCGCCACCGCTTGCCTCTCGAACCTCAAGCAGCTCGGCATCGCCTTGCGCGGCTACCTCGACGAGAACGGCGGCCACCTGCCGACGATGCAGAACCGTCCTCGCGGCGCCGCGCCGGTCCCGGAGGCCGGGATCGCGGCGGTGCTCTCCCGGCAGCTCGGGGGCGGGGGCGTGCTGCGGTGTCCGAGCGATCGCCAGCGGTTCTTCGAGGACACCGGGTCGAGCTACTTCTGGAACTTCCTGCTCAACGGCCAGCGCGCGGACGCCTTGCGGATCTTCGGCATGCCGGTGAAGGAGAACGGCGTCGCGCTCTTCAGCGACGCCGCCGATTTCCACGCGGCCCGCGGCCCGGGCAAAGGCAAGAACCACTTGTACGCCGATGGCGCGGTGAAGACATTCTTCGCTCTGGAGACGGAGCCTTCCCCGCCATGAACCGCCCATGATCCAGCTCGCCCAGGTGCAGAAACGTTTCGGCGCGCGCCTCGCGGTGGACGCCCTCGATCTTCACGTCCCGCGCGGCGCCGTCTTCGGCCTGCTCGGCCACAACGGCGCCGGCAAGAGCACGGCCATCGGCATGCTGCTCGGACAGGTCTGGCCCACCGCAGGCGACGTGAAGGTCTGCGGCCACGACGTCCTCCGCGACCGTGCGAAGGCCCTCGCCAAGGTGGGCGCGATCTTCGAGGCGCCGGTCTTCCACGACTACCTCAGCGGCAGGACCAACCTCGAGATCCTCTCCAGCTACACGGCCCCCACTTCACCCGCGCGGATCCGCGAGGTCGTCGCCTGGGTCGGCCTGACCGGGCGTGAAGGCTCGAAGGTCCGCACCTATTCGCACGGGATGCGGGCCCGGCTCGCGCTCGCCCAGGCGCTGTTGCCGGGACCGGACCTGCTCATCCTCGACGAACCGACCAACGGCCTGGATCCCGAGGGCATCCACGAGATGCGCGAGACCATCCGTCGTCTCCATGCCGAGCTCGGTCTGACCATCCTGCTCTCGTCGCATCTGCTCAGCGAGGTCGAGCAGCTCTGCTCGCGGATCGCCGTGATGAACCAGGGCAAGAAGGTCTTCGACGGCACCTTGGCCGAGGCCCGGCGCGCCCAGAGCTGGGTGCGGCTGCGGACGAGCGATCTTGGAGCCGCCGTCGCGGAACTGCGCGCCGCCAAGCTGGTCGTCGCGGAGCGTGACGACGGAGCCATCGCGCTCGCCGAAGGCGCCGCCACCTCGGAGGTCGTCCGGCGCCTGGTCGAGCTGGGGTTCCCCGTCCACGAGATCGCCACGGAGAAACCGACGCTCGAAGATTTCTACCTGTCGCTGATGAGGCAAGAAACACCGGACGCCGGACGCCGGACGGCGGATGCCTGACCGCGAAACCCGCCACTCCGCCCCCGCTCTCGTCGTTCCCTGTCACTCGTTCCCTCCCGATGTTCCTGATCCAACTGAAGCACGAGCTCTGGAAGCTCTTCGGCAAGAAGCGGACCTTCATCGGCTTCGGCGTGTTCCTGCTCGCGCAGAACGTGGTGGTCCTGATGTTCCGTTTCAGCAAGGCCTCGACCGGCATCCGGCGCGCCCTGGAAGGCGGCGGATATCCCGCCGCGGATTTCATCACGGCCGAGACCATCGCCACCATCGTGGTGATCCCCATCGCCTACCTGCTGTTGCCGCTCTACGTCGCGCTCGTCGGCGGTGACCTGGTGGCCAAGGAGGCCGAGGACGGCACGCTGCGGATGATCCTGGCGAGGCCCGTCTCGCGGCTCCGGCTGCTCTCGCTGAAGTGGCTCGCCGGCTCGTTGTTCGCGCTGCTCCTGTCGGTGTGCCTCGGCGTGTTCGGGCTCGCCTTCGCCTCGCTGTGGTTCCCGCAGGGCGGGCTGTTCGCCACCCAGATCGACGGGGAAGGTCCGCGCGGCGGCTTCAGCCTCTTCGGCGCCAGCGAAGGGCTCTGGCGCTACACGCTCGCGCATCTGCTCCTGGCGACGAAAGCGGTCAGCGTGATGGGGCTGGGGTTCATGTTCTCGTGTTTCAACATGAAGCCGGCCGCGGCGACGATCCTCGCGTTGTCCGTGCTCTTCGCGAACGGGATCCTGATGAACATCCCTTGGTTCGCGGACTACAAGGGCTGGTTCATCACCCATCATCTCAACCTGTGGCAATGGGTGTTCCTCCAGCCCGCGCCGACCTCCCGGATCATCGGGTCGCTCTGCCTGCTCGCAGGGTTCAACGTGACCTTCTTCTCCATCGGCGCCGCGGCGTTCCAGGCGCGCGACATCAAATCGTGATGGGGCGGGGTGGGAGCGGGCCTGCCTGTCTCCATCGGTGCGGGCCGGCCCGCAGAGCGCTCGACTTCCGCGCATCCCATCCGCGAACCTTCCCCCCATGTCACGACCACGGGCATTGGTGACGGGGGCGGCCGGGTTCATCGGTTCGCACGTCGCCGCGCATTGCCGGGCTCTGGGGATGGATGTCGTCGGTGCCGACGATCTTTCAGGAGGGTTCCGGCGCAACGTGCCCGAGGGAGTGCCGCTCGTCGCCGGCGACCTGCGCGACGCGGCGTCCGTCCGGCGGCTCTGGGCGGAGCACGGGCCCTTCGATGTCGTCCAGCATCTCGCGGCGTACGCGGCCGAAGGGCTGAGCCACCACACCCGGCGGTTCAACTACGACACCAATCTCGGCGCGACGGTGAACCTGATCAACGCCGCGGTCGCCGGCCGCGCGAAGCACTTCGTGCTCGCCTCGAGCATCGCCGTGTACGGCACCGGTCAACTCCCGTTGCGCGAGGACGCCGTGCCACGGCCCGAGGATCCGTACGGGATCGCCAAGTACGCCTGCGAGCTCGACCTGCGCGCGGCGCACGAGGTGTTCGGGCTGTCGTTCACCGTCTTCCGTCCGCACAACGTCTACGGCGAACGCCAGAACCTCGCCGACCCGCATCGCAACGTGATCGGCATCTTCATGCGTCGTTGCCTGCGGGGCGAACCGATGACGGTCTTCGGCGACGGAGCGCAGACGCGGGCTTTTTCCCATATCGACGACGTGGCCCCGTTGTTCGCCCGCGCGCCGCAGGTCGCGGCCGCGAAGAACGAGGTCTTCAACGTCGGCGCCGACGAGCCGGTCCGGGTGATCGACCTTGCCCACGCGGTCGCCGTCGCGCTCGGCGTGGAACCGCGCCTGACGCATCTGCCCGCGCGACCCGAGGTCGTGCACGCGTTCTCGGACCACGCCAAGGCGAACGCCGTGTTCACGCCTCCGCCTTGCGTGCCGTTGGGCGAAGGACTGCGCCGGATGGCCGAGTGGGCGAGATCGCTTGAACTCGCGCCCGCGAAACGCTTCGAGGCGCTGGAGATCTTCGAGAAACTGCCCTCGGGGTGGAAGAAGGACGTGTGAGCCGTCAGCCTTCAGCCGTCAGCCGTCAGCGGGAGCGGGAGCGGGAGCGGCCAGAGCGCAAAGCGCATCGCGATAGCGTACCGACGGTAGGGCGGCGCTGCCGCGCCGCCGAAACTTCGGCCGGAACGAGCGAAGCGAGGTTCCGGCCCGTGCGGCAGGCGACGGCGCCGTGCTGGTCGCCTGCGGGATCACGGCGACGCGGCAGCGTTGCCCTACCTGGTCGAGGGCGGTGTCCGGTCGCGTCACCGCTCGGTGCCCGCGGCTTCCCTTTCACTGCGTGATCTCCGTCATCGTCTCCAACTTCAACGGCCTGCGTTTCCTGCCCCGGCTGCTGGAGTCGTTGCGGGCGCAGCGCGGCGTGGCGGCGGAGATCATCGTCGTCGACCGCCAGAGCACCGACGGTTCCGCGGAGTTCTTGGCGGCGCAGGCGGATGTCCGGGTGGTGACCGAGCCTCCGCAGTCGGGGTTGGTCACCGGCTATCAGGCCGGGATGCGGGTCGCGACCGGCGAGCTGTGCTTCTTCGCCAACGAGGACCTCTGGCTGGATACCGATTGTCTGCGCCGTCTCGCTGAGCAGATCGATTTGCCGGGCCGCGTCGGCATCGCGGACCCGTGGGAATGGACCTACGACGGCGCGCGGCTCCACCACGCCGGCGTGCGGTTCGTGCCGGCGGGATGGGATCTCAACAGCCCGTGGCCGCGGGCGCGTCTCGATTTCCTGGTGCCGCTCGCCGCGGGCGACCGCATCCCGTTCCCTTGCGCCGGCGCGGTGATGGTCCATCGGGATTGCCTCGCGGACCTCGGTGGTTGGGACACGGGGTTCTTCCTGGATTTCGAGGACATGGACCTCGGCCTGCGCGCGTGGCAGCACGGATGGCACGCGGTGACCGCACCCGGGGCGAAAGTGTTCCATGCGGTCGGCGCGTCCGATCCGCAGGCGCTCACCGCGGCGCGCGACACCGTGGGCCGCCGCCGATATGTCTCGAACCGATCCAGCCTCGCGGTGATGGCGCTGAAGACCTTCTCGTTCTCCGCGCTGCCTCTCACGGCCGTCGCTTGGTGGAGCGGCGCGTTGAACAACGCCCGGCGCGGTCGATGGAGGCGTTTCCGGTTGGATTTCGCCGCCGCGCTCGAAGTGCTGGGACGTGGGCCGTCCGCGTGGAGGTTCCGTCGCGCCAACGCGGGCCTCAACCGACGTCGTCCGGGTGAACGTTTCTTCAGCGCGCCGGAGTTCACGGCGGTCCGCGGCGACGGCCGGTGAGCCTTCCGCGGGCCGGGCCGTCCGCGGTCGGGCCGTTGTCCGGAGACGTCGCGGCCGCGCGGAAAAAGCGTTCGACCGGGCCCGGTCGCGGGATCAAGTTGCCGGGCGATGAAAGCCCTGATCTTGCGCCCCGTCCTTGCGGCCATGGCCTTCGGCCTATCGCTCGCCGCCGGCGCGGACCTCGCGAAGCTGCCGCCTGTCGCGACGGGCCGGATCGGCTTCGAGAAGGACGTCGCGCCGATCCTCGAGAACGCCTGCGTGGGCTGCCACGGACCGAAGCGCGCCGAGAACGGTCTGCGCCTCGACACCGCCGATGGCGCGCGCAAGGGCGGCGACCACGGTCCGGTCTTCGTGGCCGGCAAGAGCGAGGGGTCGCTGCTTGTGCAGGTCACCGCAGGCATCCACGCCGAGCTCGCGCAGATGCCGAAGAAGGGCGACAAGCTCACGTCGGCGCAGATCGGGACGTTGCGGGCATGGATCGATCAGGGCGCGGAGTGGCCCGCCACCGCGAAGGTCGACAAAGCCGCCCACCACTGGGCCTTCAAGGCACCGGTCCGGCCCGGGGTCCCGGGAGCGCGGGACGCGGGACGCGGGACGCGGAACCCGATCGACGCGTTCATCGACGCCCGCCTTGCCCGCGAGGGCCTGAAGCTCGCGCCGCCGGCCGACAAGACGACGCTGCTCCGCCGTGTCCACCTCGACCTGGTCGGCTTGCCGCCGCCGCCGCAGGAAGTCGATGCCTTCCTCGCCGACAAATCGCCGGGCGCCTACGACAAGGTGGTCGAGGACCTGTTGAGATCACCGCACCACGGCGAACGCTGGGGCCGCCATTGGCTCGACGCGGCGCGGTACGCCGATTCCGACGGCTTCGAGAAGGACAAGGCGCGCTTCATCTGGAGCTATCGCGACTGGGTGGTCGGAGCGCTGAACCGGGACATGCCGTACGACCGGTTCGTCATCGCGCAGATCGCCGGCGACCAGTTGCCGGGCGGGACCGAGGACGACCGGGTGGCGACGGGGTTCCTCCGCAACTCGATGCTCAACGAGGAGGGCGGCGCGGATCCCGAGCAGTTCCGCATGGACGCGATGTTCGACCGCATGGATTGCATCGGGAAGAGCGTGCTCGGCCTCACCATCCAGTGCGCGCAGTGCCACACGCACAAGTTTGATCCCATCCAGCACGAGGAGTACTACCGGCTCTTCGCCTTCCTGAACAACGACCACGAATCATCGCTCGTCGCCTACACGCCGGCCGAGCAGATGAAGCGCGCCGACCTGATGCGCCAGATGCGCGACCTGGAGGAGGGCCTGCGCCACACGACGCCCGGCTGGGAGGAGCGCCTTGCGAAGTGGGAGGACTCGGTGAAGGACGACCAACCGGATTGGAAGGTCGTCCCGGCCGTCCATGTGGGCGAGCGCGGCGAGCGGTTCTACTACAATTCCGACGGGTCCATCCGCGCCTCGAGCTACGCACCGACGCAGTGGACCGCCCACTTCCGGGCGACGAACACCTCGGGCACGATCGGCGCGTTCCGCTTCGAACAGCTCACCGACCCGAACCTGCCGTGTGGCGGACCGGGCCGCTCGATCCGCGGCATGGCGGCGCTGAGCGAGTTCAAGGTCGATGCCTGGGACCCGAGGTCGCCGACCAACAAGGTCTCCGTGAAGTTCGTCAAGGCCACCGCGGATTTCGCCAACGCGGAGAAGACGTTGGAACCGGAGTTCCAGTCCGACTACTGGAAGAAGAAAGAGGGCAGCGACAAGCGCACCTACGGTCCGGTCGCGTCCGCGATCGACGGCAAGGACGGCACCGCCTGGGGCATCGACGCCGGACCCGGCCGCCGCAACGCGCCGCGCAAGGCGGTCTTCATCCCGGAGACGCCGTTGAACTTCCCCGATGGCGTGGTGCTGGATTTCGCGCTGAAGCAGAACCACGGCGGCGACAACTCGGACGACAACCAGACGCACAACCTCGGCCGCTTCCGCTTCAGCGTCTGTGCCGACACCAACGCCGTCGCCGATCCCCTCCCGGCGAATGTCCGCGAGGTGCTCAAGGTGCCGCGCGGACAGCGTTCGCCGGCGCAGGTCGCCGCGGTGTCCAGCTTCTGGCGGACGACCGTCCCGGAGTTCAAGGGCGTGGATGAAAAGATCGAGGCGCTGTGGAAGCAATGGCCGGAAGGTGCGCCGTCATCGGTGCTCGCCGCCCGCGGCGGCAAGGCGTCCGGCGACGAGATGCGACCGACCCGCGTGCTCAAGCGCGGCGATTGGCTCAAGCCCGGCAACGAGGTCGGACCTGGCGTGCCGGCGTTCCTCCACCCTCTGCCCGAGGGCGCGGACGGCTCGCGCCTGACGTTCGCGAAGTGGCTCGTCGACAAACGGTCGCCGACCACCGCCCGCGTGTTCGTGAACCGCATGTGGCAGGCCTACTTCGGCACCGGCCTGGTCGAGACGCCGGAGGACTTCGGCCTGCAGAGCCCGCCGCCGAGCCATCCCGAGCTGCTCGACTGGCTGGCCTGCGAGTTCATGGACCGCGGCTGGAGCATCAAGGCGATGCACCGGCTCATCGTCGGCTCGGAGACCTATCGGCAGTCGTCGCGCGTCACGCCCGGGCTCTATGCGAAGGACCGTTACAATCGACTGCTCGCGCGCGGTCCCCGGTTCCGCGTCGAGGGCGAGATCGTCCGCGACGTGTCGCTCGCGGCCAGCGGCCTGCTCAACCCCGTGCTCGGCGGCCCGAGCGTGCAGCCGCCGGCGCCGGCGTTCCTTTTCCAGCCGCCGTCCTCCTACGGCCCGAAGACCTGGGAAGAGGCGCAAGGAGCCGATCGCTACCGTCGCGGCATCTACACCTTCCGATACCGGTCGGTGCCGTATCCGTTCCTCACGGCGTTCGACGCGCCGAACGGCGATTTCTCCTGCGTGCGACGCGCCCGGTCGAACACGCCGCTCCAGGCGTTGATGACCTTGAACGAGACGCTGGCGATGGAGTGCGCCCAGGGCCTCGCCGCGAAGACGCTCGCGGAAGGCGGCAAGACCGACGACGAACGGATCACCTACGCCTTCCGCCGCGTGTTGTCGCGTCCGCCGACGGCATCCGAGCGGTCCGAGCTGAAGGGCCTGCTGGTGCGCCAGACGCGACGGATCGCGGAAGGCTGGGTCAACCCCTTCGACCTCGGCACCGGCAAGAACGTGCTGCCGACGGTCCCGGCCGGTTCGACGCCGACGCAGCTCGCGGCCTATGCCGCGATCAGCCGCGTGCTGCTGAACCTGGACGAGGCGATCACGAAGGAATAGGCATCTGCCATGACGGACGAACGGCTCCACGAATTCTACGAGGAACTGGTGCGCGGACTGCGCGACCGGGGCGTGCTTTGCGGCATCACCAGCGGACTCGCGTGCGTCCATTTCCAGGTCGCGGAGACGACCAAGGATTGTGACCTCCTCTGCCACGATTCAGATTTCAGCACGTTGCTCCAGATCTTGGGCGACACCGTGCTCGATGGGCAACCGTGCCGTTATCGCGGCCATCTGACGCCGCCGCTGGATGCGCAGTGGCACCGCGGCGGCTGGACCAGTCATTTCCGATGGGGCAACGGGCCGGAGGCCGTGACGCTGGATGTCTTCGGACGGGCCTTGCGCGGTTCCAGCCGCTGGGAACACGAGCTCTCTGGGATCTACGTCAGCCCACATGTGGTCTCTGAAATGAAACGCACCAGCCGCGACAAGGACTGGCCGTTCATCACCGGCCTCGGTGAACTGCTGCTCGAGTCAGGCGACCCGCGCGGATGGCTGCACCTCTATGACTTGGACACCTTGCGGCGGATCTTGCGCCGCCAGCAACCGCCGCCGGAACTCGTCGAACGCCGCCCACTGCTGCAGCTCGCCTTGCGGAATGACGGCTTGCTGGAAGCGGCCCTGTTGGCGGAGCGGCAGCTTTGGTCGCAATTGGACCGCCTCCGCATCGAGCTCTACCGACGCGCGCTCAAGCCCTACAATTTGGCCGTGATAGGCGCCCGCATCCCTGTCGAAACTCCGTTGGCCGATCAGCACCAAGCCCGGCTGGCTTGTGCCCGGACCTCGCTCCGCCCCGCTCCGCTCCTCGACTATGGGGTCGAGCGTCTGCTTGCGGAATCCCGGGCCGCGACCGAGCAGAACGTCCGCCCTGAGGCGATGGCGTGGCTGCCTGACATCCGCGCCAACTTCAACTACCTGAAGCCATGAACGCGCCCCGCCGGCTGCAACGTCCCCGCCGCTGGGCCCTATGGCATCTGCGCGGCATCCGGCGCCGGTTCCATGAGCAGGCCTTCGGCGAAGAGCTTGCCCGCGTGAACCTTGATTTTACTCCGCCGCAGCGCCGCGCCTATCTGGCCTGGATGCGTGCGCATTCCCGCCGCAATGGCGTCCCGAGCGCACCGGGCTACTCTGTCGCGTGGATGTTGCAGCTCCAGGAGGAGCTGCTCCGCGAAGCCGGCTTGGAGCACGGCGGCGAGCCCGCAGGTTTGAGGTCGCAAGCTGTGGTCCCGGATGCGGACCCGGGACCCGAGACCCGAGATTCCGGACCCAAGACCGATATATGAACCGCC
The DNA here is from genome assembly GCA_903916195.1 of uncultured Verrucomicrobiota bacterium. GTDB lineage: Bacteria > Verrucomicrobiota > Verrucomicrobiia > Limisphaerales > UBA9464 > CAIVQB01. Next base: position 11,371 of record CAIWVP010000206.1, read on the forward strand.
TCCCCCCCTTCCAGCACGCCGTCGAGGAGCAACGCCGGGCCATCTCCCGCCGATGGTTCTTCCGTGATTGCGGTGTCGGCCTCGGCGCCATCGCCCTCCATTCGATGCTCGGCGACACGCTCTCGGCCGCGCCCGCCAAGGCCGGCGCCGCCGCGTCGGGTGACCCGATGGCCCCGAAGAAGGGCCACTTCTCCGGCAAGGCCAAGCGCGTCATCTACCTCTTCATGGCGGGTGCGCCGAGCCACCTGGAGCTCTTCGACAACAAGCCGCAGCTCACCAAGTTCAACGGCACGCTGCCGCCCGCCGAGCTGCTCAAAGGCTATCGCGCCGCGTTCATCAACCCCGATGCCACGCTGCTCGGGCCGAAGTTCGCCTACAAACGGCATGGCAAGAGCGGCATGGAACTCGGCGAGACGCTGCCCCACCTCGGCGGCGTCGCCGACGACATCACGCTCATCAAGTCGATGCAGACCGACGCGTTCAACCACGCGCCCGGGCAGATCTTCATGAACACCGGGTCGCAGCAGTTCGGCCGGCCCAGCTTCGGCGCATGGACGACCTACGGTCTCGGTTGCGAATCCCGCGACCTGCCGTCGTATGTCGTCTTCAGCACCGGCGGCAAGGGTTCCAGCGGCGGCGCGAGCAACTGGGGCCCGGGCTTCCTGCCCACCCAGCACGGCGGCACGCTCTTCCGCAACGGCAGCGAACCGGTGCTCCATCTCGCCAACCCCAAGGGCGTGGACGACGCGCTCCAGAAGGATTCGCTGGAGACCTTGAACCGGCTCAACGCGAAACGGCTCGGGGTCGTCGGCGACCCGGAGATCGCCGCCCGCATCAGCGCCTTCGAGATGGCCTACCGGATGCAGCACGTCGCGCCCGAGGTCATGGACCTCTCCAAGGAATCCAAGGAGACCCTGGAACTCTACGGGGCCGAGCCGGGAAAACCGTCCTACGCCAACGCCTGCCTGTTGTCTCGCCGGCTGATCGAGAAGGGCGTGCGGTTCGTGCAGATCTTCCACGAGTCGTGGGACCAGCACGGCGACCTCAAGAACGGCATCAAACGCAATTGCGAGGCCACCGACCGCGCCAGCGCCGCGCTGGTGAAGGACCTCAAGCAGCGCGGCCTGCTCGAGGACACGATCGTGATCTGGGGTGGCGAGTTCGGGCGCACGCCGATGGTGCAGGGCGGCGACGACGGACGGGACCATCATCCCAACGGCTTCAGCTACTGGGTCGCCGGCGGTGGCTTCAAACCGGGGTTGTCCTACGGCGAGACCGACGACCTCGGGTTCAACGCGGTGAAGGACAAGGTCCACGTCCACGACTTCCACGCCACGCTCCTGCACCAGCTGGGCTTCGACCATGAGAAGCTCACCTACCGCTTCCAAGGCCGTGACTTCCGGCTCACCGACGTGCATGGCGAGGTGGTGAAGGGGCTGTTGGCCTGAGCGTGACCCGGTGCCGCGGCGGCCGGCATCGATGCGGACAAGATCGTCCATTTCTCGGTGTGGACCTCGACCGCGGATGCGCGCCGCTTCTTCGGGTCGCCGCGGCTCGTGCAGATCCGGAAGGACGCCGGCGTGAAGTCGCCGGAATTCATCTACCTCGAGCAGGTCGAGGCCGGGACGCTCTGAGGCAAGTGCCGCGGCCGGTCGTCAAGGAGCGTTGATCGCGCCGACGAAGCGTCCGAGCCAGTAGCCGAGCACGTACTCGTCGCCGGGGAACTCCGTGTGCCCGCCGTCGCCCGCGTCGAGGATGAAGGGCTGGGTGTTGCAGCGCGCCATCAGCCGTTCGCCGGGGGGCAACAGCTCGGCCATCTCTTGGCCGCGGAAGTTCGGCGGCAGCCGCTGGATGTCCTTGCGGTGCGAGTTCGCGACCGACCACGAGACGGTGTCGAGCGGATAGCCGCGGAGAGTCCACACCGCGCCTTCCGGGTCGAAGTCCTTCAGTCCGCAAGCGGCCGTCACGAAGTTCCACGTCGCGTTGCGTTCGCCTTTCTCCAGTTCCCGATGGTCGGCGACGGCGGCGCGATACTTCGCGCGGAGCCCGTCGTCGAAGGCATGGCGGGCGAGCACCCAATAGGTGTTGAAGGCCAGTTCGTCGTCGCTGTGGTTCCACTCGTCGCCCATCTCGATGCCTTGATGCCGGGCCCCGGGCGTCGCCTTGAGCAGCCGCATGGAGCGGGTGAGGTTCGTGAGATAGCCGGCGGTGCGGAACATCTCGAAGGCCTTCTCCTTGTAGCGCGCCTTGCCGGTGACCTTGTGGGCGAACTGCATGAGCGCGGTGAACTCGGCGGAGTTCAGCCGGCGGTCGTGGACCGTCGGCGGGAACGAGTTCACGTAGTCCGGATGCCACCGGCCCCAGAGGGTCGGCTTGCCGTCGACGTCCACGAGGTAGAGGTCATGGTCGAGGATGTGCGTGGCGATGCGGTCCACGAGCACGGCGACGCGGCGACGTTCCGCCGGCGTCTCGGCCGCGCACTCCCAGAGCACGGCGTAGGCGAAGAGATGCGATGTGATCTCGTCGCTGCTGGTGTGGCCCTTCCATTCCCAGCCGGGATCGGGCGCGTCGCGCCAGCGGTCGGTGTCGGAGAACTTGAAGCCCTTCCGCTCGAGGGTCCGCGCCGGGAAGCCGGTGTTGGTGTGGATGGTCTGGAGACGCTCCAGCGCGGCGAAGGTCTCCCACGCCCACGCCTTCGCCTGCGGCTCGTGCGTGACCGCGAAGCGCAGCGCCTGGCTCGCGAGCCAGTAGCTCGACCAACCGCCGTCGTTGTCGGTGTCGATCATCTCGCTGGTCGCGATGTCGCCGGGCTGGAAGAGCCGTCGTTCGGCGGTGAGGCCGTAACGCATGTGGCGCGACCGGATCTTTTGCCCGATCCACGCCGCCTTCTGCGCGAGCGTCCAGCTGCGATACCCGATCTTCTGGAGACCGGTGCGGGTGAGGATCCACACGCTCCGGTCGGCGTCGACCGCGAGGTCCACGACATGATCGTCCGCGAGCCAGCGCCGCGAGGCGTAGTAGCGGAACTTCGGCGCCGGCGCCTTGGGGCCGGCGGACGGCGTGGCCCACACGGACGGCGTGCCGTCGGTCTGGAAGAACGCGCCGCGCGGCGTGCCGAACCAGACGCCGCCGTCGACCGGCACGATCTTGGTGATATGGGGCCACGGCACGAGCTGCTCCAGCGGTGAGGCGGGTCTGCCGTCGGACAGGCGCATCTTGGACCAGCCGTTGGTCGTGCCGATGAAGAGCTCGCCGTTCCGCACCGCGAGCGTGCGGAAGCCGCGACCGGTCGCGACGGTGCGGAGCCCCGCGTCGGTCCGTTGCTCTATATGGTCCGACATCAGCACGAACCAGCCGGCCTCGGTGGCGAAGGCGGTGTGCGTCTTGCCCAGCGGGTCCACCATCGGCGCGGTGAGCACCAGGTTGGTGGAGCTGTCCACGGCGATCTGGTCGAAGGCTCCGGTCCGGGCGAACCGCGCGCCGGGCGCACCCGCCTCGGCGTTCGAGAGCCAGCCGTCGTCGAAGAGATGGTACAGGTCGCCGGCGCGGGAGAGGGCGATATCCTTGGCGACCTTGCCCGCGAGCGGGCGGAAGCTGCGGTCCGCGGCGAGCACATCGCCGAAGAGTCGCGCCACGCCGCGGTCGGTCAGCACGTGGACCACGCCGTCCTTGTCGATGCACAGCTTGCGCATCTCCGCGCCGGCGAGGTCCGGATGAAGCCGGAACGGTACAGCGAAATCCTGCGAGAAGGGCTTGTCGGCGATCCCGCCCGAGGCGCCAACGGCGGCCGTCACGGCCACCCAGCAGAGCAACAGCCAGCGTTTCATCGGAACGAGCGAAGCACGGCCTTCGCGCGCCGGGGAAGCGTGGAGCGTGAGAATGTAGGCTGCGCGTGGCGGGCTGCGGTCCGGGAGACCGGAAAGTCGCGCAGCGCGCGGTTGTCGGGTGCCTTCCGCTCGCCCAACCTTCCGCCATGCTGAACACGGAACATGTCCCCGCCACGGAACCCGGCTCGCGCGCGTTGCTGGTCGTGCTGCACGGGCTCGGCGATTCGATGGACGGATGGCGCTGGCTGCCGGGCGAGCTGCGGCTGCCGTGGATGAACTACCTGCTGGTCGATGCCCCGGACGACTACTACGGCGGCTTCTCCTGGTACGATCTGCAGGGCGACAGCCGGCCGGGCATCGAGCGCAGCCGCAAGGCGCTGACCGCGCTGCTCGACGCGCAGCGCGCCGCCGGGTTCGCCAGCGACCAGACGGCGTTGCTCGGATTCTCGCAGGGTTGCGTGATGACGCTCGACGTGGGTTTCCGCTATCCGCACCGGCTGGCTGCGCTCGTCGGCATCAGCGGCTACGTGTGGCAGCCCGACGAGCTCTTGCGGGAGCTCTCGCCGGTCGCGACGTCGCAGCGGGCCCTCTTCACCCATGGCACCCGCGACCCGCTGATCCCGCTGCCGCCCGTCCGGGAACAGGTGGCGCAATTGCGGGCGGCCGGTCTCGACCTGACCTGGCTCGAATTTGACAAGGTCCACACCGTCGCCGGCGAACCGGAGTTGGCGGTGATCCGCGGTTTCCTGGGCCAAGCGTTCGGGCGGTGACGCCCCGTTCGTGCGTCGCGGATGAAAAAAGGCCGGGGCGATGGCCCCGGCCTTGCTCGATGAGGCCCGCCGCGGATCAGGGTTGTCGGACGCGGAAGTAGCGCTGGACGGCATCCACGCCGAGCTTCGCGGCGTTGCCGGAGACGCCCGGCACCGCTTGCCAGACCGGTCCGTTGATCGACGGCGACGATTCCAGCACGGCGGTGGTGCCACCGCCGGTCCACGAGAGGCGGACGCCGTCGGCTTCACGCGCGACGCTGAGAGCGAGCGGTGCCGACGTCGCGAGCGAGTAGATGCCGAAGTCGTCCACACCCCAGTACCAGCTGTCGGTGCCCGCGTAGGCGAAGCGGAAGCGCACCGTCTTCTGGTTGTCGGCGCCGGCGATGCGGAAGAGCTCGACGCGTTTCCCTTCCACCGGATCGTCGTCGACGCGCGCTTGCAGGAACGGCGCGAGGGCGGGGCTGATCGGGGCCGCGATGAAGGCGCCGTAGGACCCGCCGCGGTCGGTGCCGGCGGCATCCGTGAAGCGGGCGACGTCGCCGCGCTCGGTGTTGAACGTGGCATCGACGTCGATCGCGCCCGCGTCGTCGCGGACGATGTCGCGGCCGTCGAGGTAGTAGACGACCGGCAGCCAGTTCTTGCCGGCGTCGACCGAGTACTCGAGGGCGCCGATGGAATCCTGGTTCTGCTCGTAGACGCTGCGGAACGAGACGGCCACGTCGGTCTTGCCGGTGAGGTCGTGGTCGCCGGTGGTGACGAAGAGGACCTGCGAGGCGGCGCCGTTCTGGTAGCCGGAGTTGCCGAAGAGGAAGCGGCCTTGGGCGAGCGGACCGAGGACGGCCTTCCCGTTGACCACGTTCCTCGGGTTCGCGCTCAGCACCCGGCGGTAATCGGTATCGGCGCTGTCGGGGTTGCCATAGGTCTTGAACGTGCCGGTGAAGCGGTCCGCGGCGGCCACGGTCCAGCCCTGGTACGCCGTGGAGCTGAGGTCGCCCAGGTCCGCCACGTCGACGAGCGGCGTGGAGTAGCTCTCGGCGGTCCAGCCGGCCGGCAGCTTGCCCTCGGGGACGGCATCGAAGGTCTCGAGGTACAGGGGCGCGGGCAGCCGGATGTCCACGTAATCGCCGATGGTGAAGGTCGCCACGTTGGTGGCCTTCGCGCCGGAATCGTCGGCAAACGTCAACGTGAACTTATGGATCGATCCGGCGGGGAGGACCGCGGCGTCGGAGTAGCTCACGAGCACGGTGTCCGCCTGGACCACCGTCGAGTGCGGGACCTTGGTGCCATCCAGCGTGAGCGCGATGCTGTTGGTGGCGATGGGCGAGCTGCCGCTCTGGAGCGTCGCTTTGTACACCGGTGCGGGCGGGGCGTTCGTCGCGCCGTCGACCGGCTCGACCGCGGCCACCTTCGGAGGAGATCCGGCGGAGGCCTTCACCGCGAACGACTCGGTGGCGAGCACCGTGTAGCCGTCGTTCTCCAAAAAGATGGCGACCCAATCGCCGGTGGCCGAAAGGCCTTTCAGGAAGGTGACCGAGCCCGCGGCCGCCGCGACGGCGCCGGTCTGGGTGCCGTCCACATAGAGATAGCCCGTCGAGCCCACCGCACCGGGCGTCTGGCCCTTTTTGTAGAGGCCGACCCAATCCTTCGGGTTGGCCGGGCCGTTGGTGAAGGTGACGGTGATGGCTTCGCCTGGCGCGTAGGTGCGCTTGGCGGCACGGACGAGCGGCGTTCCGGCGTCCACGACCTTGAAGCTCGTCTGCGCCAGCGCGGTATAGCCGTCGTTGAGCAGGAAGAACGCGGTCCAATCGCCTGCGAAATTCAGCCCGGCGGGGAAGCGCACTTTGCCCTCCTTGTAAGGCACCGCACCGGACTGGGTGCCGTCGACATAGCGCCACACCGTCGAGCCGACGCTGCCGGGCACGATGCCGTCGGGGTAGACGCCGACCCAATCGAGCTTGTTGCCGGGCCCATCGGCGAAGAAGGCGGTGATGGGTTCGCCGATCGCGTAGGCATCATGGTCGGTGATGAGGGACGGCGCGGCGTGGACGGATGCGGCGGCCAGCGCCAGGCAACCGCAGAGCGCGGCGAGGCGGGTCCGCCAACGGGACAGGGGACGTGTCGGGTTCAGGTTCATGATTCTTTGTCGGGTTCCGGTTCCAGTGAGGTGCGGGACGAGATCGGAGGTCACGGCGAGCAGACGACGGGTGTGGTGTCGCCGCTGCCCCAGGAGGTCCATTCGGTGACGATGCGCTCGCCCTCCGGCGTCGAGAGCGGGACCCATGCGGTGTCCTCGGGCCGCTTCACCAAGCGGTGGACCTGTGCGGCGCCGCGGCCCATCGCCAAGGCGGTGCGGTGGGAGCGCGCGGTCTCGAACTGCTGCTTCAGCTCCGGCGTGTTGGTCTCTAGATAGGCGATGCGCCAGGTGGACCGCTGCTGCGGCCGGCCGTTGGTCGAGACCACCACCGCGCGCACGGCGTCCTCGGCCGCGTCGTCGATGCCGCGGGCCGGCGGTATCAGGTCGCGCCGTGCCGGGAAGAGTTTCTTGGCGCTCTGGTCGTAGAAGAAGGACTGCTCGGAAGGGGTGGCGTCGCTCTGGATGAATCGCCATGTCAGCGCGCCCGAGAGGCCGAGCATCGCGACGGCGAAGGCGAGCTTCACCCGGTTGTCGTGGAAGAGATCCATGGCGTCAGTGCGGATCGGCCTTGGCAGACCACCAGCACTCGTTGGTGTCGCAGGGGATCCGGCCGGCGTCGAGCAGTCGGCCGCTGCCGTCGGCGAAGCAGTAGTTCGACCGGCCTTGATGGCGCGTGGCGCCTTTGTCGCGCTGGGCGACGCGGTTGAAGCCGGCGGTGTTGGCGCTGCCGAGCTCCTTCCAGATCCACCAGCGGTCGCGCGGATAGGCGGCGTTCACGTCGCTGTGGCCGTCGCCGAACAGGATGAGCTGGGACGGCCGCTCGACGGCGGGCCAGCGGCACAGGTTGTTCTCGTAGCCCGCGGGCCGGCCGAACGGTGGCGGCGCGCCGCCGGCCACCCAATGCACGTCCACCGCCCCGATACCGCTCGGCACGTCGATCTCCGCGTCGATGAACTGCCCGAGCAGCGCCTTGTTGCCGTTGCCCTTCTTCATCCCGGCCGGCCGGCCCGAGGCGTACACCTCCTCCTTCTCCGCCGGACAATCGTAGGCGCCCGGTGTCTTCCCCACGTAGCGGAAGAGGTACGCCCGCCACGAGGTCTCGCCGCCGGGGATCGTGGACTGGATCGGCGGCAGCCATTCGAGGTTGTCGCCGGAGTAGAGGTGCGTGGCGATGGCCAGCTGCTTCACGTTGTTGAGGCAGTAGGTCGACACCGCGCGTCCCTTCGCCTTGCTCAAGGCCGGCAGAAGCATCGACGCCAACACGGCGATGATGGCGATCACGACCAACAGCTCGATCAACGTGAAGGCGGCCACGTCGGAGGAAGTCGGGCATGCCGCTCGCGGAAAAACAGGTCTGCGGTGGGCTGGGCTGGGTAGTCGCATCGGAGCTTCGACGGCTCGGATGATATCGGAGGAACGTCGCCGGGATCGTGTCGTTCGCGGGACGATACGATCACAGGATCGGATAGCCACGGTGACGGATCGGTGAAATCAGAGCCTATGAGGACGGTGTCTATCTGGACGCTTGCGGCCACCGGATCAAGCGTCTTCACTGACTTATACCCTCTTCGACCATGAAGCTTTCCCGACTTCTTCTGTCCGCCTCGGCGCGGTCCACCGCGGCCTTGGTCGTCTATGTCGTTGCGGCGGGTGCCGTCGGCGCGCAGACCGATGATTTCAACGACGGCAACGACGCCGGCTGGTCGCGTTATTCACCCTTGGGCTTCGTGGGTGCGGGAGCGACCTACACCTATCCTGGCGGCGCCTACCGCGTGACCGCTCCCGCCAGCCCGGACCCAGCGGTCGTCGGTCCGCAGCGCGCCGGCAGCGTGCGTCCGGAGAAGACCTACACGCGCCTGCAGGTCGCGACCGATGTCACCGGGTGGGATGACACGATCAACCAGTCCTTCGGCATCATCGCACGCGTCGGCACCCTCGGCTTGGGGACCACCCGCGCCTACACCTACAACTACAACACCCGGTCCGGATACCACCAGATCACCTTGGTCCAGAACGAAGGCGCCGCCGGGCAGGTCGACGAATCGCCGTTCCGCGTGGATCCGGCCCAGCATTACCGGATGGTCTTCACCATGGTCGGCGCGAACCTGCTGGGGCAGATGTTCTCGGCCACGAACTCCGCCGTGCCGATCCATTCGGTCCTCGGCGCCGACACCAATTACGCGTCGGGCACGGCCGGCCTCTTCGCGTTCGCGCTCGACCCGAGCGGTCCGGTCGACGCGCGTTTCGACAACTACGCCGCCGCGGTGCCGGGCAAGGTCCGCGCGACGATGCTCGACGCGGTCCCGGCGGTCGGTGAACGCCCGGACCAACCCATCGACACGGTGAAGGTCCGCGTGGCCTCGATCGAGACGACGTTCGATCCGGCATCGATCCGGCTGGAGATCGATGGCAAGGCCGCGGACTTCGACATGCTCGACGGCAACGGCTACCTGCTGCTGGTCCATAGCCCGGGTTCGCCGCTCGATCCCGCGGCACCCCACACCGCCACACTGGTCTTCCGTGACGAGGACGGCGAGCAGACCTTCTCGTGGTCCTTCGGCGCGGCCGCGACCGCCGCGGTCCCGGTGCTCCTTTCGGCCGGCGGACTCGGCGAGAACTTCCTGCCGGTCGCCGGTGCCGTCTCCGATACCGGAGCCCTCACGGTCCGCGTGCCGGTCCAGGACTCGCGGCGCTTCTTCCGCGTGAGCGATGCCAAGCTCAGGAAGGTCGTGTCCACCTCGCGGGTCGGCGGCGACGTGCTGATCACCTTCGAGTGACCGGCCGGCGGTCGGTCGGCAGATCTCGGATTGAGCCTCCGGCTCCGGGCGGGAATCCTCGGCGGCCGTGACTTGTCGGCCATGACCCATCCTGTCCCAGCACTCTCGTCCGCGGACCCGCTGTCCGGGCTCATCGCGTCCCGCCGGCCCGGCTGGACGTTGCCGCAGCCGTTCTTCACCGACCCTGCGATCCACCGCGCCGACCTCGACCGCGTCTGGCGCACCGGATGGCTGTTCGCCTGCCATTCCTGCGAGCTCCGCGGGCCGGGCGATTACCAACTCGTCGAGGTCGACACCGATTCGGTCATCGTCGTCCGCGGCGAGGACGGATCGCTCCGCGCGCTGCACAACGTCTGCCGCCACCGAGGTTCGGCGATCTGCGACGAACCCCGCGGCCACGTCTCCAAGCTGGTCTGTCCCTATCATCAGTGGGCCTACGGGCTGGATGGACGCCTGCTGGCCTGGCGCGGCATGCAGCCCGAGCTCAAGAAGGAGGATTTCTCGCTGCGGAGCGTCCATCTGCGTGAGGTCGGAGGATTGGTCTTCATCCATCTCGCGGCCGATCCATCGCCGTTCGACGGCGCCGAGGCGTGCCTCGCGCCGTTGCTCCGGCCGCAAGGACTGCTCCGCGCCAAGGTCGCCAAGTCGGTGGATTATCTCGTGAAGGCCGACTGGAAGATCGTCTGGGAGAACAACCGCGAGTGCTACCACTGCGACGCCGGGCATCCCCAGTACATCCGCGCGAACTTCGACCACTACAACAGCGGCGACACCCCGCCGCTCGTCCGCACGCAGATGGAGGCCGCGGTCGCGCGCGGCGAGGCGAAGTGGGCCGCGGACGGTCTCGCGCCCACGCACCGCGAGACCGGGATGACCCGGTTCCCCGACGCCGGGCGCGGCATCTGGTACAGCGGCAACCGCACGCCGCTCGTCGAAGGCTGGGTCAGCGAATCGATGGACGGCCGACAGGTCGCGCCGCTGATGGGCGACTATCGCGAGGCCGACGTCGGCACGCTCCGCATGCGCGCGCTGCCGAATTTCTGGAACCACTCCAGCTGCGACCACGCCGTCACCACCCGCCTGTTGCCGGCCGGCCCGCAGCGCACCGCCATCCGCGTCTGGTGGCTCGTGCACGAGGACGCGGTCGAAGGCCGCGACTACGAGCTCGCGCAGCTCATGCCCTTCTGGCAGCTCACCAGCGACCAGGATTGGGTCATCTGCGAGCGCCAGCAGCGCGGCATCAATTCCAGCGCCTACGAGCCCGGCCCCTACTCGACCTCCAAGGAATACAATGTCGAGGGGTTCGTCCGGTGGTATCTGGAGAGGATGAAGCACAACGCCTGACCCACGACATCGTCATGCTGAAGCCAACCATCCAGATACCCTCCCGGACTGCCGGCCGCTCGCGCGCGTCGCTGCCCAAGCAGCCCGGCTCGACCGCCGTGTCGTCCCACTTGAATGAGATCCCATGAACCCGCTTCCTGATTCCGAGTTCGTCATCGTGGGCGGCGGCGCCGTCGGCGTCGGCTGCGCCTACGCCCTCGCCAAGGCCGGCAAGACCGACGTGCTGGTGATCGAGCGCGCGGACGACGTCGGCGCGGTCACCACCTCGCAGGGCGCTGGTCTGTGCGGACAGGTACGCGATTCTCCCGAGCGCATCCGGTTGGCCATGCATTCCGTCGCGATCTTCCGCGAGTTGCAGGCGAGCGAGGTGAAACCCGATTGGCACGAGGTCGGTTCGCTCCGCATCGCGCTCGGCGAGAAGCGCGCCGAGGAGTTCCGTCGCCTCAAAGCCGCCGCCGATGCCGCCGGACTCGAGACCGAGCTGATCGACCGTCCGGAAGCGCGGCGCCGTTTCCCGCAGATGGAGTTCTCCGGTGTGAGCTCCGTGCTCTGGTGCCCGAGCGACGGCCACATGACGCCACGTGCCGTCGCCGCCTCCTATCGCCACAACGCCGCCCGGCTCGGCGTGAAGTTCGCCACCGCCACCGCGCTCGAAGGCATCGTGCTCAAGGACGGCCGCGTCGCCGGCGTGGAGACGAGCCGCGGCCGCGTCGGCTGCCGCTACCTGGTGGACTCCGCCGGCGCCAACGCCTACCACATCGCCCGGCTCGCCGGGTTGGAGCTGCCCATCTTCCCGGTCCGCCACGAGTACTATGTCACCGTGCCGATGGACGGCCTCACGCCCGACCTGCCGTGCTTCCGTGTGCCGGAACTGACCTTGTACGGGCGCGTCCGCGACGGCGGCCTCCTGCTCGGCGGTTGGGAACCCAAGTCGGTCCACGCCGACCCGCGCAGCTACGCCGCCGACAACGAGCCGCCGCCGGTCGTGACCGATTGGCCGGTGCTCGATGGGTTCGAGGCCAGCTTCGCCTCGCTCTTTCCCTCGGCCCGTGCCGCGCAGAAAAGCTGGGTGGGCAAGGGTTGGCCGACCTTCACGCCGGACGGACGCTTCATCATCGGCGAGAGCGCGCGCGTGCCCGGTTTCGTGATGGCCGGCGGCTGCAACGCCCACGGCATCTCCGGCTCCGGCGGCATCGGCAAGCTGCTCGTCGAGTCGCTGACCGATGCGGATCCCAGCGACTACGTGCGCAGCCTCAGCCCGGACCGCTTCACCGAGAAGAGCTGGGACCGGGACGAAGCCCGCCGCCAAGCGGCGCACGTCTACGAGACCTACTACGGCGTGTGACCACGGACGATCGGGATGCGCCGCCGGTCGGCGATGATCGGCTTCGAACTTGGAGCGTTCGTGAGGGCAGGCCGGAACCGCAAGGCAGCGGCACGCTGATCAGATCGAAGATCTGAAGATCGCCCCGGCGGGTCTGGAGGTGTCCCCTCGGGCTCGCCGGTTTTCTGTTTCTGGGAGCGGCCGGTCGTCGGTCCTCGATCGACGGACCCTGGGAAAGTTTGCCGAGCCGCTCGCAAACCTGGGTCTTGGGTGGTGGGCGGTGAGGGATTCGAACCCCCGACCAACTGCGTGTAAAGCAGCTGCGCTAACCGCTGCGCCAACCGCCCATCCCGGGACCGGAAGGCCATATCTCTAGCGGTGAAGACCGCGCGTGGCGACTCCATTTTCCTCCGCGGCCGGATGGTGATGGAGGCGCGGAGGAACTCCAGGCCCTATCAGAGCGGTTTGACCATCGCGGCGGCGAGGCGCGCGGTGAAGGCCTCGGCGGCGTTGTGGCCGGATTGCTTGAGCTTCGTCTGCAACGCGGCGATCTCGATGAGGTTCGCCAGGTCGCGTCCGGGCCGGACCGGGATGGTCATGCGCGGGACCGGTTGGCCGAGCAGGTCGGTGGTCTCCTGTTCGAGGCCGAGGCGGTCCACGTCGTCGTCCGGGTTCCACTGCTTCAACATGATGACCAGGTCGATGCGCTTCTCGCGGCGGATGGCACCGACGCCGAACATCGCGGCCACATCGATGATGCCGATGCCGCGCACCTCCATGAGGTCCCGACCGATCTTCTTGGCCGTGCCCATGACATCGAGGCCGTCCTCGAGTTGGAGCAGCACCACGTCGTCGGCGACCAAGCTGTGGCCCCGCTCGAGCAGGCCGAGCACGGCCTCGCTCTTGCCGATGCCGCTCTCGCCCTGGATCACCACGCCGATGCCCTGGATGTCGACCATGCTGCCGTGCAGTTGGCCGCGCGGGGCGAAGAGGTTCTCCAGCGTGAGCGTGGCCCGGTTGATGAACTTCATCGTGATCAGCCCGGTGGTGAACAGCGGCACGTCGTGCGCCTCGGCCGATTCGATGAAGAGGCGGCCCGGACGCAGGTCGCGGCAGAGCACCATGCAGGGGATGGGATGGCTGAACAGCTCGTCGACGCGTTCCTTCTGCAGGTCGGGATCGAGCGAACGAAGATAGGCGGTCTCGACGTTGCCGATGACCTGGACGCGTTTCGGCGCGAAGTAGCGCTTGAAGCCGGCGAGCGCCAGCCCGGGGCGGTTGACGGTCGGTTCGCGGATCGGGCGTTTCAATCCCACGGCACCGGCCACGAGCTGCAAGCCCAACTCGACGGCATGACCGTTGTAGAACTGTTGGACGGTGACGGAGGTGGCGGGCATGGCGGAAGCAGCGTCACGCCAGATCCAGCTCGGTGGCAAGCCGACGTCGCAGGGCAGGTGCGGTCAGAAGTGGCGGGCACGGCGGCGAAAGTAGCGCAGAGTTATGCTCCGTATCGCGGATCTGGAATCCGCAGGCGCTGCGGCAGGTAAGCGTTCGGGCCTTGCCGACGCCCTGCCGAGTGGAACTCGGCGATACGGCAGGTTGCAAACCTGCGCTAAGTCCGCCCGATACGCCCTCCGGCTAAGTCTGCCGGCCAGTCCAAATCGCTCTCTCCGGCAGCGTCACGACGACCGTGACCCGCTCAGTACGCGGGTCCGGTCGGACGTAGCGCAGAGTTGCACTCTGCTGTATCGCGGATCTGGAATCCGCAGGCGCTGCGGCAGGTGAGCGTTCGGGCCTTGCCGACGCCCTGCCGAGTGGAACTCGGCGATACGGCAGGTTGCAAACCTGCGCTACGAGTGTCCGTCACTTCCGATCGTGCCGCCTCAGAGGTTGAACTCCGGCCCGAGATAGATCTCCCGGGCCTTCGGGTCGTTCGCCAAGAACTCGGCCGAGCCCTCGATCAGCACCTTGCCCTTCACGATGATGTAGCCGCGGTCGATCAGCTTCAGCATCTCGCGGGCGCTGTGGTCGGTGATGAGGATGCCGAGGCCGCGGTCGCGCAGCCGGCGAAGGATTTTCTGCACCTCGTAGACCGCGATGGGATCGATACCCGCGAACGGCTCATCGAGCAGCAGCATCTTGGGGCTGGTGACGAGCGCCCGGGTGATCTCCAGCCGGCGCTTCTCGCCGCCGCTGAGCTGGTAGGCGCGGCTCTTGGCCAACGACGCCAGATCGAGCTCGTCGAGCAGGTAGTTCAGCCGGACCGCGCGCTCGGTGCGGTCGCCCTCGCAGGTCTCGAGGATGGCGAGGATGTTCTGCTCCACCGTGAGCTTGCGGAAGACGCTCGGCTCCTGCGTGAGATAACCGATGCCCAGCCGGGCCCGCTGGTGCATCGCCAGACCGGTGATGTCCCGGTCGCCGAAGGTCACCTTGCCCTCGTCCGGCCGCACCAGCCCGACGGCCATGTTGAAGCTCGTGGTCTTGCCCGCGCCGTTCGGGCCGAGCAGCCCGACGATCTCACCGGCGTCGACGTGGATCGAAACGCCGTCCACCACGCGACGGCCCTGGTACGCCTTGGCGAGGCCGGCGACGGTCAGGAGGCGCCGGGCGTCCTCGGCCGCGGCGGGCTGCGGTGCGTTCGGTTTGCGGCTCACTTCACGGAAGGGGCGTTGGTCTTCGCGGACAGGCCCTTCAGCATCTCGGCCTTGAAGGTCATGTGGAATCCGTTGGTCGCGACGAAGCGGCCCCGGGCGCGGTCGAACGTCAGCAGCGGGCCGCTGAACGCGCCTTCGGCGGTCACCACCTTGGGCAGCCCCGTCGCCACCGATCCAGTGAGCGTGACGGTGTTGTCCGTGCCGTTGAACACGGCCTGGAACGCCGTCGCGTGCGCCAGTCCTCCCGGCTTCACCGCCAAGGTCACCGAGTTGGTGGTGGGCGGCATCACGATGGCCATGACCACGTTCGTCGTGGCGATGATGCGGTCGGGCCGCGGCTTGCCGTTGGCGTCGGGCGCCTGTGCGACCTGCATGTCGTCGCAGGTCAGGTCGAGCACGCCGGGATAGACGAGGTGGACGTCGCCCCAGAAATGCCAGTTGCCGTTCTTCTGCTCGATGATGCCGTGGGCGGCGTCGAGCGAACCTTCGGGCAACGGCAGGTCTTCGGCGCCGGCCGCGACGACGAGCAGCGGGGCGATCAGCAGCGGGAGGAGCGTGGGCTTCATCGGCAGGGTCAAGGTCGGGGCGGGTTCGCGGGCTTGGCAGCCGACGCGAACGGATCGGCGCGGAAGGTGACGTGGACTTTGTTCGACAGGACGAGCCGGCCGGATTCGTGGCTCCACGAGAATCCTTCGCCACGGACCGCGAACTGGCCGTCCGATTGCCGCATCGCGAGTACACCGGCCGACGAGACGTCCTTGGTCGAGAGGTCGAGCAGGCATTCCGGCGCTTCGCCGACCAGTTCAGGGGTCCCGTCGCCGCGGAAGGTCTCCACCCGGAACTGGCGCACGAGATGGACCGTCGGCGATTTCGGCGTGCTGCTCGCGCCGGTGAAGCGCGCCTTGAGCAGGCCGGCCTTGTCCTTGTAGGGGAAACTGAAGCCGGACGGGCCGGCCGCCGGACCCGCGGGCGCCTGCGCCCCGGCCCGGAAGACCAGCGCCATCACCAGGGCGACGGAGGCCAGCGCGGTGGCCAGTTGGACGGTCGAGACCCGCTTCACGATGCGCGCAGTCTTGGGTCCGCGGGCAAGGGTTAGGAAGCGAATTTCGCCACCAACGGCTCCCAATGTCCCTGCGCGCGCAGCACCAGGTCCACCACCTCGCGCACGGCCCCATGGCCGCCCGCGGCGAGCGTGACATGGTGCGCGAGCGCCTTGGCTTCGGCGATGGCGTCGGATGGCACCGCGGCGAATCCCGCCCGCTTGAGCGCACCGAGGTCCACCAGGTCGTCGCCCATGTAGCTCACTTCCGCCCAGGTGAAGCCGTTCTTGGCGAGCAGGTCCGCGATGGCATCGACTTTTGGCACGGGCGATTGGTGCAGGAAATCCACCTTCAGGTCCTCCGCGCGCTGGGTGGTCGCGGGCGAGGGCCGGGCCGAGACCCAGCCGACCCGGATGCCCGATTGCTGGAGCAGCCGCAGGCCGAGACCGTCGCGGATGTCGAAGCGCTTTGATTCCGTCCCGCCGCCCATGTAGACCGACGAATCGGTGAGCACGCCGTCCACATCGCAGAGGAAGAGTTTCACGGCGCGGAGACGCGGGAGGAGATCGGGCGGGATGTTCATGCGCCGGAAGGGAAGCAATTCGGCGGGCGAAGCTCCAGCCTCGCGCGCGGCAGGTGCCGCCCGCGGGCCCATAACCGTAGCCGCCGAGGTGACGAGGCGGATTCCCCCCGAGGTAGGGCGGAGCTGCCGCTCCGCCGTGATCTCGTCGGCCGCCAGCGCAGCGTCACGGGCGGCCCGGACCGGTAAAGGAGCGCGGTCCAGGAAATGCCGGTGGCGGCAACGGGGCAGGGTGATACCCTATAGAATGAAGCGGCGTTCCGGACGATTGTGCGGGATGACGAAGCAACCGATCACTTTTTGACCGAGCCATGAGAACAGCCATCGCTTGCCAATCTGGCCTCGTTTGCTTCGCAGTTTTAATGAGCGGCGGCGTATTCGCCCCTCAAGCTTCCCCGTTTCAAAACCTAGGGTTCGATGACGCCAAGATTGAACTGCTCCCTGGAAACCCTCCTAAACCTCCCACCGGAGGACCTGCGTTTTGGCTGACTCCAGGGTGGGAGGTGTCAAATCAAGCCATCGGCTGGAACTTGAGCCCGGTGTTCGGCGGCGTAGCGAGCATCCTCGATGTGAATTTCCGGGACCGTCACTTCGGGCTAAACTCGCCCGCGCCCGTGGTAGGCAATTTCTCGCTCGGCGTGTGGCCAGCGCCAGAAGGCCATCCTTTTACTCTTACCCAGGCGGGCGACATCCCGGCCGACGCTCAGTCGCTCCACTTCCTCTATCAAGGCGACAACCTGCAGGTGTTCGTCGGCGGCTCCTTGGAGCCGGTGAACTTCATCGGCACGCGCCCCACCGACAACCCGGCCGTGGCCACTGCTCCCTACTACGCCGTGGATGTCAGCCCCTTTGCCGGAAATACCGCCGAAGTGCGCTTCGAGTTCCGCAGCTTCGGCTACGACGACTTCTCCGGTGCCCCCTACATCATCGGCCAACCCAACGCCCAAAGCCATGTGCTGGACGACCTGAGGTTCAGCGCGCTGCCCGCCAGCGTTCCCGAACCGGGCACCTACGCCCTGTTCGGCCTCGGCTTCGGTGCACTTGTCCTCCACCTCCGCCGCCGACGGCCGTGACCCATCCCCCGTGCGCGATTTTGCCATTTTTGGCCCCGACTATTCGCGTCGACCGCAGCCGGTACCTGCTCCGCCACAACCGGAAGGTTCCAGTTCCGAAGACCCCGGACACCATTGGCGGTCATCTTCGCCGCCGTCGCCTTCAACTGCGGCAGCTTCAGTCGCAAGCAGCTCGCCAACTATCGGTTAGCAGTCGAACGCTCAGCCTCTGGGAGTGCGACAAGGTCGAACCTTCCTGGGCGCATCAATCCCGCCTGATCGCCTACCTCGACTTCGACCCCTTTGACGATTCCGCCGTCGGCAGGCCAAAGGGCAACGAAACCATAGCTGTTACCTCTTTAGCATCTCCTCACCCCCTGCCGTTTGGCGAAGAGGTGCGAAAACGACGTCTAAACCTGAGGCCGAATCGTAAAGAATGCGCCCGACTTCTGGGTGTGGACGACAAGGAGTTTTTGGGGGTGGGAGATGAGCAAGCACGTACCGGGAGAAGAGGTCCGGAACATGACTTTACGCACGTTGCGGCCGGTCCTCCCCACGTCGTAACCCGTAGCCGCCGACGTGAGAAGGCGGAGGGCGGCCTTCGCATGGGACGCCCCGTGCGCTAGCTGCCCTCCGCCTCGTGACCTCGGCGGCTACGCCGGGGATCCGTGCCCGCCGGTGCGGCTCTACGGCTACACTTTGCCGCCGCCCATGGAGAGCAGGAACATGATGTTGTTGGGCGTCTTCTTGAGCTTGCCCAGCAGCAGGTCCATCGCCTCGACCGGCGGCACGCCGGTGAGCGCGCGCCGGAGCACGGTGATGCGGTTGTACTCGTCGGGATGGTATAGCAGCTCTTCTTTGCGGGTGCCGGAGCGCTCGATGTTGATGGAGGGGAAGATGCGGCGGTCCACCAGCGCGCGGTCGAGGTGGATCTCCATGTTCCCGGTGCCTTTGAACTCCTCGAAGATCACCTCGTCCATGCGGCTGCCGGTGTCGACCAGCGCGGTGGCCATGATGGTGAGCGATCCGCCCTCCTCGATGTTGCGCGCCGCGCCGAAGAAGCGCTTGGGCTTGTGCAGCGCGTTGGCGTCCACGCCGCCGGACAGGATCTTGCCGGAGTGCGGCTGGACCGTGTTGTAGGCGCGGGCGAGGCGGGTGATGGAATCGAGCAGGATGACGACGTCCTTCTTGTGCTCGACCATGCGGCGGGCCTTCTCGATGACCATCTCGGCCACCTGCACGTGCCGTTCGGGCGGCTCGTCGAAGGTGGAGCTGACGACCTCGGCGGGGCGGCAGGTGCGCTCCATGTCGGTCACCTCCTCGGGCCGCTCATCGATCAGCAGGATGATGAGATGGGCGTCCGGGTTGTTCTTGATGATGGAGTTCGCGAGCTTCTGCATCAGCACCGTCTTGCCGGTGCGGGGCGGGGCGACGATGAGGCCGCGCGTGCCCTTGCCGATGGGGCACACGATGTCCACGACGCGCGTGGAGAGCTCGGTGGCGTCGGTCTCGAGGATGAAGCGCTTGTTGGGGAAGAGCGGCGTGAGGTTGTCGAAGTGCGTCTTCTCCTTGGCCAGGTCGGGGTCGTGGCCGGCGACCTTCTCGACCTTGAGCAGGGCGTAGAACTTCTCCTTCTCCTTGGGCGGGCGGACCTGGCCCTCGACGTCGTCACCGGTGGCGAGGTCGAAGCGGCGGATCTGCGAGGGCGAGACGTAGATGTCCTCGGGGCAGGGGAGGTAGTTGAAGGCGGGCGAGCGCAGGAACCCGAACCCCTCGGGCATGACCTCGAGGATGCCACGGGTGTTGATGGTGCCGCCGGCGGAGAGGTTGCGCTGGACGATCTGGAAGATGATCTCCTGGCGTTTGAGCGTGCCGTAGTTCTCGACGCCGAACTCCTTGGCCACCTCGGCGAGCGGCCCGATGGGCATCGGCTGGATGCCGTGCAGGTCGAGCGTGCGCGGCGTGACGACGAACACCGGCTTGACCGGCGCGTCGGGCTCGTGGACCGGGGTGTCCTCGTTCGGGTTCTCCATGCGCACCCGCGGGATGGGCAGGGATTTCATGACGAGCGGCTCTTCCTCCTCGGATTCGCGGGTGCGGATGCTCGGCGTCGGTTCGGGGGCCGGGGTGAGGGCGAGTTCCGGGGTCCGGTCGGGCGCGGGCGCCGACGCGGCTTTGGAAGCCTTGGAGGCCTTCGGAGCTTTGGTCGCTTTTGCGACGGGCGCGACAGGCGCGGGCTTGGGAGCGACCGGGGGTTCCGGTAACTCGACGACGGTGGTTTTCTTCTTGGTCACCTTGGTCGCCTTGGAGGCGGCCGAAGATTTCGGGACGGCTGGCATATCGGGAAAAAAATCGGTTGTTCAGTCGGCACGACGGGACTGCGACTCAACCTACTCGGAGGGACGACGCGGAGGGTGCGAAACGGATTCGACCGACCGGGGGAGAACCTGGGGAGCGACTTAGCGGGGATACCCTGACGTGCTTGCGGACTGAAGATGGCGCGGAAGCCCGGCCGCGCAAGGCAATTTTCCACGACCGAACTTGGTGAAGCGGAGTTCGCCCTGTCGATAGGTCGTCATCGCTCGGATTCTACCAGAGCGTGCAGGACGGGCCCTATCTTGACCTGTCGTGCCACCGCGTGATCGAAGGCGGCGCGGGCCCGGTGGGTCGCCGTTTCAGAAGTTGAAGTAGATGAAATCCACCTTGGCCCCGGCGTAGGCGAGGATGAGGTAGATGGCCACCGACGCCAGCGCCCACTGGGCCTTGAGCGGCAGTTTCACGAAGCGCCTGTCCACCAGCGTCCAAGCGACCGACTGCTGCGCCAAGGCGAACACGACCAGCCAACTCGCGAGGGCCGATGGGACCTTCGAGGAGTTGAACGGCGGCGACAGCAGTCGTGCGAAGTATTCTCCGGCGGCGGCGAGGGTCGGCGCACGGAACAGCACCCAGAGCAGGCAGACCCCGTGAAAGACGAGGACGAGCCGCAGGAACCGTCCGGCGCGGTTGTCCGTGAAGAAGGGCAGGGATGGGATCCGGCGTTCAAGGGCCAGCCAGAGTCCGTGACCGAGTCCCCAGACCACGAACGGCCAGCCCGCCCCGTGCCAGAGGCCGGCCAGCATCATCGTCAAAACCAGGTTGAGCCCCGGCCGATGGCGGTTGCCGCCGAGCGGTATGTACACGTGGTCCCTGAACCAGACCGATAGAGTGATGTGCCAGCGACGCCAGAAATCCTGCAAGCTGGTCGCGGCGTAGGGCGTGTCGAAATTGAGCGGCAGCTCCAGCCCGAACAACGCCGCGAGCCCGACTGCCATCGTCGAGTAGCCCCAGAAATCCGCGTAGAGCTGGAAGGCGTAGGCGTAGAGGCCGGTCCATGCACCGATCGTCGTCAGTGTCCCGGGCGCGCGGAACGCCTCGTCGGCGAACTGCGCCAGCACGTCCGCGACGCCGATCTTCAGCGCGAGGCCGGCGAGGAGCAGCCAGAGGCCTTGATGGAAGCCCGCGGCGTCGAACCGGATCACGTCGCGCAGTTGGGGCAGCAGGGCCTTCGCCCGGACGATCGGCCCGGCGATCAGCTGGGGAAAGAAGCACTTGAACACGGCGAACCGCAGCAGCGACGGCTCAGCCTCGATCTCTCGCCGGTGGACATCGATCTGATACGCGACGACCTGGAAGGTGAAGAACGAGATCCCCAGCGGCAGAAAGACGGGCGGCACCGGGACATCCAGCGAAACACCGACGAGCGCGAGGGCGGCGTTGACGTTGGTGGCGATGAAGGCGGCGTATTTGAACCAGAACAGCAACGATAGGTTGGCTCCGACCACCGCCCACAGCAGCGGCCACGACTGCCGACGTTGTTGGATCCGCCCCGCTATGAAATTGAAGCCGATCGTGGACAGGAGCAAGAAGACGCTGGGCCAATGATGGTAGCCGTAGAAGAACAGGGATGCCGCGAGCAGCAGCCATAGGCGGCCCTTCTGCCAAGGCAGCGACCAATAGAGCGCCACGGTCGGCAACAACAGCGCGAAGAAGGCTAGCGAATTGAACAGCATTCAGCGGCCCTCGAACAAGCGAGCGATCGGCTGCGCCAGCGCTCGGGACCAATGGGCCCGGCCCCGGCTGTTCAGATGCGAAGAATCGCGGGAAAAATCGTCCAGTAGCGGCAGGGCGGCGTAGTTCCAGACTTCGCAGCCGCCCCGTCGGGCAACTTCCGAGAAGAGCGGCCTCATTTCGTCCCGCTCAGGCGCCGGTTGCCAACGCCGGGTCAGTGGTGGGACCGCAAAGGCGACACGGATGCCATGGTCCATGAAGGACCGCGCGAGGTCCGCGAGGCGCGTGGCGACGATGTCATGGGCGGCGGTGAGTTTCCGCGGAGGCGCGGACGGGGTGAACACTTCAGGTGTCCACAGGCGCGGGTCGAAATCGGTGGCGGCCGGCTCCTTCCGTCCCAACCAACTGGCAACTTGGTCCACCCCGCGCGTTTCCCACCCACCCAAGGAGGGTGCGAACAACAGCAACGCGGGCAGGCGGCCGAGGTTGTCCGTGAGAAAGGCGGTGCGATACCTGATCAAGGCAAGCTTGCGGAGTTGCCGGGCCAACTTGTCCTCGAATGTCACCGAGGTCGGTCCGGCTTGTTCCCACGGCGACGGATCGTTCGAGATCTGCGGGTCCGAAAGCTCGATGATGACCGCACCGATACCTTGACGTGTTTGATAGCGCGGAGCAATGGACCGGAGAGCGTCGAGGCTCGAACCGGTGAAGGCAGCATTGTAGCCGTGAAATCCTTCCAGCGCGGGAGCGAGCTCTCCCAATGCTCGCGTGACCAAGGCGGGCGAGACGCCGTCCTGGGTCCGGGATGTCCCCAAGAAAAGGACATCCACGCGCGGATGGGTCTCGGACATGGCTGCCTTGGCCAGGGCACGATGGGAGGCCCCTTCAAACAAGGCGGCCCTGTGCCGCACGAGGAACTCCAGCGCGCAGAGCAGCAGGGCCAAGCCGGCCACAAAGGCCAGCAACCGCCGGGTGGGCGGGATGGTTTGGTTCCTGCGGGTCTTCAAAAGATCGGTCGCGGTTGCTTTGCGATGCGTGAGGCCAAGGCGAGGATGGCCGGCCGATACGCCGGACAGGGTGCCGCTTCGCAGCCCGCTCTGGCGGATTTGACCTGCGAGATCCGGGCCAAGAGCGCTTCGGTCAGGGCTTCTTCCGGCGGCGCACCGCGGGCGAAGCAATTCTTCAGGTCGGAGACATCCGCGACGTGGCAGCAGTCTTCCGCGCTGTAGAACACCTTGATGTGATGTCGTCGCTTCATGCGGGGGCCGGCAAGGATGGACTCCAGGACCCAGCGCGGCTTCACGTCCTGCTTCGGTGGGTCAGTACGGCAGCGGGAACCGGGCCGTGAGCGCGTGGACGCGGTCGCGGACCTTGTGCGCGGTGGCCGGGTTGGCGATGTCGAGCAGCACCTCGCTGATCATGTCGGCGATGGCGGCCATCTCGGCCTCCTTCATGCCGCGCGTGGTCACTGCCGGCGTGCCGAGGCGGACGCCGCTGCCCTCGAACACGGAGCGGGTCTCGAACGGGATGGTGTTCTTGTTCGTGGTGATGCCCGCCCCGTCGAGCGCGAGCTGGCACTGCTTGCCGCCGAGGCCGCGGGCCCCGACGTCCACGAGCATCAGGTGGTTGTCGGTGCCGCCGGAGACGAGGCGGAAGCCGTTGCGGACCATGCCGGCGGCGAGCGCGCGGGCGTTCGCCACGATCTGCGTCTGGTAGGCCTTGAACTCCGGCTGCAGCGCCTCGTGGAAGCACACGGCCTTGGCCGCGATGACGTGCATGAGCGGCCCGCCCTGGATCCCGGGGAACACCTGGGAATCGATCGCCTTGGCGAACTGCGCGCGGCACATCGTCAGGCCGCCCCGCGGACCACGGAGCGTCTTGTGCGTCGTGGTGGTGACGAAATCGGCGTGGGGGAACGGGCTCGGGTGCACGCCGGCGGCGACGAGGCCGGCGATGTGGGCGATGTCGGCGAGCAGCAGGGCGCCGACCTCGCGGGCGATCTCGCCCATGCGCGCGAAGTCGATGACGCGCGGATAGGCCGAGGCGCCGACGGTGATCATCTTCGGCTTGTGCTCGCGGGCCTGCGCGGCGAGCTGGTCGTAGTCGATCAGCTCGTCGGACTTGCGGACGCCGTAGTGGACGATCTCGAAGAACTTGCCGGAGAAATTGGCCTTGTTGCCGTGCGTGAGATGGCCGCCGTGGGACAGGTCCATCGTCAGCAGCTTGTCGCCGGGCTTCAGCATGGCGAAGTACACGGCCATGTTCGCGCCGGAACCGGAGTGCGGCTGCACGTTGGCGTGCTCGGCGCCGAAGAGCTGCTTGGCGCGGTCGATCGCCAACTGCTCGGCGACGTCGACGTTCTCGCAGCCGCCGTACCAGCGCTTGCCGGGATAGCCCTCGGCGTACTTGTTGGTGAGCACGCTGCCCTGGGCCTCCATCACGGCGGGGCTGGTGAAGTTCTCCGAGGCGATCAGCTCGATGTTCTCGAGCTGGCGTCGGCGCTCGTGGGCGATGACTTCGGCGATGGCGGGGTCGATGGAGGCGAGTTTCAAGGGCATGGGAGATTCGATCTTGTTCACGCGGCGCTCATGGCGGCCGCCTTCAAATCCGGCACGGACAAAGGTCTCGAGGATGCGCGCGGCCTGCTCCGGCGTGGAGGTCATCGCGCCGAGGCAGAGCACGTTGGCGTCGTTGTGGCGGCGGCAGAGCGATGCGACCTCCTCGGTGGTCGCCAACGCGGCGCGGATGCCCGGCACCTTGTTCGCGGCGATGCTGATGCCGATGCCGGTCGAGCAGCAGAGCAGTCCGAGGTCGGCCTCGCCGTCGGCGACGAGACGGGCCACGGCCTGCGCGTGGTCGGGATAATCGGTGGATCCGGCCGTGTGGGTCCCGATGTCCTCGAAGTCGATCCCGAGCCGCTGGAACACGGGCTTCAGCGCCTCCTTCAGCGCGAGCCCGGCGTGGTCGGAGCCGATGGCGAAGCGCAGCCGGCGGCGGGTCGCGCCCGGATCACCGGTGATGAACCCGAGCGCGCTGGCGATGCCGGAGGCGATCTGGTCGCGACATTCGCGGTAGCCGGAAAGAGGGCCGCCGATGGGGTCGCTGATGTCCTTGTCGTGCTCTTCGAGCCGGTCGTCGAACTCGCGGAGCACGAAGGTCTTCTCCGCCGCTTCGGGATAGAGGAACCCGACGCCTTCCACATGGCCGAAGGTGAGGCCGAAGATGTGGTCCGCTTCGCGCACGAGCTTTCCGCTGAGCATCTGCGAGCGGTGACCGGAGATGTCGATGCCCAGCTCCTTCATGGCGGTCACGCCGTGGGCGCTGGGCGGTTGCCCGTTGATGGCGCCGATCCCGGCCGACACGACCCGCCAGCCGGGCTTGTCCGCGAGGGCGCGCCGCGCCAATGCCTCCGCCATGGGAGAGCGGCAGGTGTTGCCTGTGCAGACGAACAGGAGGGTCTTCATACCAACGGTCGAGGCGGGAAAGTGGGATCCAACCGGACGACGGTCAACGGCGGATCGCATCGGGCGGATCCGGCCGCTCTCGGCGATGCGCTGTCCTTGTCCGGGCTTACCCGGCCCGGTCACGCGCGTTTTTGGTGATGCTCCAGCAGGCAGTCGAAACCGCCCAGATCCACCCGCTGTCCGGAGACCCGCCGCAAACCGCGCGGCGGGACGTTGATGGTCACCGGGTTCGGGAAGATCAGCTGACCGCCCGGCTTCAGCACGGTCGCGGCGACGGCCATCATGTCCGCGATCAGTCCGTGCAGGTCGGGGATGCGGATGCGCCGGCCCATCGGCGGGTTGGTGATCACCAGGTCGACCGTCTCCGGCCCGAGCCCCGGGATGCGCGCGAAGTCCCGGAAATCGGTCTGGGTGAACTCTGCTTGGACGCCCGGCAACTTTGCGGCATCGAAGTTGCACCGGGCGATGGCCAGGGCTCCGGGGCTGAGGTCGGTGCCGTGGACCTGCCGGACCCCGCCGAGCAACGCGCGTTCGACCAGTTCAAGCCCGGAGCCGCAGAAGGGGTCCCAGATCACGGCGTCGCGCAGCGGTCCGGCCATCCGGGCCATGCAGGCGGCCAAGGGCGGATGCGACGCCGCCGGCACGTCGCCGACCCGGTAGTAGAGCCGCGGATCCGGCGTGAGATGCGGCACGAGCTCGGCCGTGGCGCCTTCCTTCGAGTCGTGGACGGCGATGGTCCACGGCGCGCGGCTCGGGTCGTTGAGGATCTCCGGGCAGAGCGCGTAGGCCAGGTCGGCGACGAGCCGGACGCCTGCGCGCCGATGGCCGGAGCCCACGAAATCCAGCCGGTAGCGGATCGGTCCTCCGGTGAGTTGCCGCAGGAGGCGCAGCGACCGCGGCGAAGCGATGACCGCGGCGAGCGTCTCGGCGGATCCGGGGGCGTCCCCGGCGCGGACCGGACCCAGGACCAAGCCCACGGTGTCGAAGCACCGGAGCTCATACAGGTCGGCCAACGAGAAGGGCGCGACCGGCGCGAGCACGACCAGCCCTCCGGTCACCGCGACGAGCTCGAACTGCCGGCGCTCGCGGATGCGTCCGGCCACCTCCTCGGCGACGACCGCTTCCAGGCCGCGGCGACCGCGCAGATGGATCCGCAGGCCGTCGATCTCGGTGACGACCGCCTTCATGTCGATCGCGCCGGGGTCGATGTCGCGGGCCAGGCGCGCCTTCACCCGTTGCTCGGTGGGCCGGAGCAGTCCGTCGTCGCCGGCCTGAATCTCGGCGAGCGTGGCGGCGCCGCCGATCTTGCCGAGGGCTTCGCCCAGGGCCTTCTTCTCGCGTCCGGTGGTGCTCGTGCGCAGCAGCGACAGCATCTCGGCCTCTTCGCCGGCGCCGGCGCCGAGCAGCGGGAGCGCGGCGGTGGCGTAGCGCCGGACCTTCTCGCTCGGGTCCTGCAGCAACCGGCGGAGCCACGGCCGCGCCGTGTCGCGCTGCGCCGCGGTGCCCGATCCTGAGAAGACCGTCCCCACCGCGCGGATCACCGAGACGCGCTCGATGCGTTCTTGCGGCGCGGCGCGGTCGAAACGCGGCACTTCGATCGTCCACAACTGCTCGCACGACAACTCGCGCAGTTGGCGGTAAAGGTCTTTGCCGGCCTGCTTGGCGCGGTTCTTCGGATCGGATTCGACGGGCATGGATGACGGTGGAGGACAAGCCCGCGGGCCGCTGGCTTTTCGACTTCCGAAGACCGACCCTGCCCGGAACCCCGCCGGTGAGCCATCGCGAACTCGTGCGCGGGTACGTCCGGGCGCATCTGCGCACCACCCCGGATCGTTGGGGACGGGCTGCCGCGCGTCCGTGAGATGCCGACGGCCAACGTCGCAGCCGGCCGAAGTATCGGCGGCGCGGCAGCGCCGCCTTACCTTGGAGGCAGTGTCA
>CAIWVP010000207.1 GCA_903916195.1 uncultured Verrucomicrobiota bacterium
CACGAGGGTAGGGATGGGCTGCCGCCCGTCCGTGGATTCTTCCCGCGTCGTCGGGAGATCCGCCTTCAGGCACCTAGACTGCTCACCCTGCCGGGCTGCGCTCCATCCGCCAACCTGAACGCCGCTTCGGATCGCACCTTGGCGGCGCCGGTCGCTTGACTCGACGGTGGTCGCCTTGGACGCTGGGCATCCAAAAGCCGTCCGATCGGATCCGCGCGCCATCGCGTGCCCCGACGGTCCCGGCATCCATCATGACTTGGTCCCAGGATTATTCCCCGCTCGGAAGCATCGGCGCCTCCGCGCTGGTGGCGGCGCTGCCCGTGGTCGTCCTGCTCGGATTGCTGGCCTTCTGGCACGTCCGCGCGCAGTACGCCGCGCTGGCCGGATGGGTCGTCGCCGCGACCGTCGCCGTCACGGTCTACCACATGCCGGTGAAGCTCGTCTTGGCTGCGGCGGGATACGGCATGGTCTTCGGGCTGTTCCCCATCGGGTGGATCCTGGTCAACGCCCTCTTCATCTACAACCTCGCGGTCGAGACCGGGCAGTTCGAGGTCTTGCAACGGCAGGTCGCGGGCGTCTCCGGCGACCGGCGGATCCAGGCGCTGCTGATCGCCTTCAGCTTCGGCGCGTTCATCGAGGGCGCGGCCGGGTTCGGCGCGCCGGTGGCGATCAGCGGGGCGCTGCTCATCGGGCTCGGGTTCCGGCCCCTCGAAGCGGCCAAGCTGGCGCTCATCGGCAACACGGCGCCGGTGGCGTTCGGCTCGCTCGGGACGCCGCTGATCACCTTGGCGAAGATCACCGAGCTCGACCTCCAGCAGCTGAGCGCGATGGTCGGACGCCAACTGCCGGTCTTTTCGCTCATCGTCCCGTTCTGGCTGGTCGTCGCGCAGTCCGGTTGGCGCGGCATGTGGGGCGTGTGGCCGGCGTGCCTGGTCACGGGCGCGAGCTTCGCGCTGAGCCAGTTCCTCATGAGCAACCTGCACGGCCCTTGGCTCGTGGACATCGTCTCCGCGCTCGCCGCGATGGGGTCGCTCGTCGTGCTGATGCGTTTCTGGAGCCCCGCGGAGAGCCAGCCGACGGTCGCATCCGCGCAGGTTTCCGGCCCGACGCCCGCAGCGTCGGGATCCCCACGGAAGGCGTGGCTGCCGTGGATCTTTCTATCGGTGTTCGTGTTCACCTGGGGATTGCCTGCCGTGAAGACCGCATTGAACGGCTGGGCGTCGCCGTCTTTCCCCGTGCCGTACCTGCACAAGGCCGTCCTGCGCATGCCGCCGGTGGTGCCCGCACCGGAGGCCGAGCCGGCGGTGTTCGCCTTCAACTTCCTTTCCGCGGCCGGGACCGCCCTCGCGCTGGCCGGCGTGTCCGCGGGGCTCTGCCTCGGACTGTCGCCGACGAAGATCGCCGCGGTCTACGGACGCACCGTCTGGCGGGTGCGGGTCTCGTTGCTGACCATCGCCCTGATGCTCGCGCTCGGCTTCACCACGCGGTTCAGCGGCACCGACACCACGGTGGGCCTCGCGATGGCCGGGACCGGATGGCTCTTCCCGTTCTTCTCGCCGATCATCGGATGGCTGGGGGTCGCGCTCACCGGCAGCGACACCGCCTCGAACGTCCTGTTCGGCAACCTGCAGAAGGTCAGCGCGGGACAGCTCGGGCTGTCGCCGGTCCTGATGGCGGCTTCGAACAGCTCCGGCGGCGTCATGGGCAAGATGATCGACGCGCAGAGCATCGTGGTGGCGAGCGTCGCGACCGGCGGCCACAAGGACAGCCCCGACGCGGGGACCGTCCTCCGCGCGGTCTTTTGGCACAGCGTCGCGTTGGCGGTGCTGGTCGGCTTCCTCGTGATGGCGCAGGCCTATCTTTGGCCGGCGATGGTCCCGGGCCCGTGAGGGGCGCGCCGCGCGCACCGGGGCCGGGCACGAAAAAGCCGCGCTCACGCGCGGCCTGTCGGGATCCGGACCGGCAAGGTCAGGACCGCTTCGGACGGATGAGGATGACCTTCTTCTCGCTGCCGTCCACCTCGACGCTGTGGGTCTCGATGTCCGGGTCGTCCTTGAGGGCCTGGTGGACGATGCGGCGATCGAAAGCGTTCATGGGCTCGAGCTCAACGACATCACCCCAACGGCGCACCTTCTCGGCTGCTTCCTGCGCGTGCTTGACGAGTTGCTCCCGCGCCTGCTGGCGGTAGCCGCCGACGTCGAGGATGATGCGGGGGACCTTGGTGTCGCCCTTGAAGACGAGCCGGTTCACGACGAACTGGAGGTCGCCCAAGGTCTGGCCGGCCCGGCCGATGAGCCGGCCCGGATCTTCGGTCTGGATATCGAGCAGGATCTGGTCCTCCACATCGCGGGCGGCGACGGTGACGGTGAAGCCGAGATGGCTCAGCAGTTGTTCGAGGGTGGCCTTGGGGTCCATACAGGTTGAAGGGATGTGGATCGGTCCGGCGCGCGGTCCGGTCTCACTGCTTGCGTTTCAGCAGGCTGGTCGGGCCGGCGGGTGCGGCGGGCTCCTGCTTGTCGGCGTTCATCTTGGTGAGCTTGGTCTGCAGGACCGTGATCAGGTTCTGCACCGTCCAATAAAGCGTGAGACCCGAGCTGTAGTTGTAGAGGAACAAGGTGAAGAACACGGGCATGTACTTCATCATCTTCTGTTGCGCCGGATCCATCTGCGGCGACATCGGCGTGAGGCTCGCGAGGTAGAGCGACGTGCAGCCCATCAGGAGCGGCAGCAAGTTGATCGGCAACCCGACCCCGGCGACGCCGAGGAACGGGAAGAAACCAAGCCCCGGGATGACGAACAGCGTGTCGGGTTGCGACAGGTCCCATGCCCAGAGGAAGCTCTCGCCGCGCAGCTCGATCGCCGTGCGGAGCATGAAGAAGAACCCGATGAAAACGGGGAACTGGATAAGCATCGGAAGGCAGCCCGCGGCAGGGTTGACCTTGTTGTCCTTCATCACCTTGAGCGTCTGCTCGTTCAGCTTGGAAGGGTTGTCCTTGTACTTCTCCTTCACCGCGGCGAGCTGCGGCTGGATGGCCTGCATGCGCTTCATCGAGCGCGTGCTGGCGGCGGTGAGCGGCCAGAAGAGGCCCTTGATGATGACGGTGATGGCGATGATGCACCAACCGTACGAAGGGATGAACTGGTGCAGGCCGTTGAGGCTGAGCAGGAGCCCCTTGGCGAAGAATCCGGTGAAACCGGTGAAATCCATCACCAGGTCGAGCTGCGGATCGAGACGCGACAGCGTGAAGTACTCCTTCGGTCCGGCGTAGCCTTCGTACCTGCGCTCGAGCACCGCACCGGGCGCCAACGTCGCGGAGGGATAGAGGAAGGCCGCTTGGTACGCCTGCGGCTTGGGGTTCAGCTTGCCGTCGTTGGCCATCTGCTCCTTCGAGGGCGCGATCAACGGATAATCGCGCACGACCAAGCGGTCGGCCGGCTTCTCGGGCAAGGCGATGAGCGTGAAGAACCGGTTGTGGACGGAGGCCCACACGACGTTCGTGTTGCCGGCCTGGATCTCGGTGAAGGGCGTTCCCGGGATGCATCCCAAGGTCGCGTTCGAGAACCGGGCGGCATCGAAATGCTCCGACTTCTCGCCGTTGAACCAGTGCGCGCCCTGCTGGTCGGGCGTCTCGTGCGGATCCATCGGCGAGCCGGTGCCGATGACCAGCTCCTGCGCCGGCACCGCGACCGGCTGACCGCCGGTGTTCTCGATCCGGACGGTCGCCCGGAACTGGAAGTTCGTGGTGAGCTTGAACTCCTTCACCACCTTGAGACCGCCCGCGAGCGTCTTCTCGGCGCGGATGCCGCCCGCGGCCCGCGAAAGGACGAACACGCCGTCACCGGTCAGGGCTTCGGTGTTCACATGCGTGAACGCCGGCACGAACGCCGGTTTGTTCAACGCGGCGAGCTCTTTGTCCGGATCTTCCTTGGAGCGGTGGATCCGCGCCCGGTAATCCTTCAGCTCGACGTGCTTCAGGCCGCCGCCGAGCGACGAGAAGGTCGCGCGGACCTTGTCGTTCTCGAGCACGAGCGTCTGTTCCGGAGCGCCGGCCCCGAGCTGGGGAGGAACGACCGCGGCCGCCGCGGCCACCGGTACAGGTGCGGACGACGCGGCGGGCGCCGTGGTGCCGGACGCCGCCGCTTGGGCGACCTTGTTCGTGCTCGCCGGATCCACCGGCTTCGGCGGATAGATCTGGGTGACCATCCACGGCCACGAGACCATGAGGCCGAACGCGACGACGAGGATGGCTATGCCTTTGCGGTCCATGCGGAGAAAGTGGGCGGAAAAAAGTTCAAGAACGGAAGAACGCCGACGGAACCGGATCGGCACCGTGGCCACCCCAAGGATGGCAGCGGCAGATCCGGCCGACGGCGAGGGTGCCGCCGCGACGGACGCCGTGCGTCCGCAGGGCGTCGATCGCGTAGGCCGAGCAGGTCGGCAGATAGCGGCAGCAACCGGTGGTCCCGAGCAGGGCGTTCTTCAGGGGCGACAGCACCCATCGATACGCCTGCAGCAGCGCCACCAAGAGATGACACATCGGGTTCACGCGGGGACGACGGACGGCGGTTCGATGGCGAGCAGACGCGCGCGGCGCAACGCCTGCAAGAAATCGCGCTCCACCTCCACGTAGCCGTGGGGACCGATGGAAGGCCGTGCGATCAAGATAAGTTCGGCGGGCGCGACCAGCCTCAGCTGGTTCCGCCGGAACGCTTCGCGCAGGAGGCGGCGGGCGCGGTTGCGGACGACCGCATCGCCGACCTTGCGGCTGGTGATGACGCCCAACCGGGAGACGGACCCGGCCCGCCCCAGGCTCCAGTTCAGCACCAGACACCCGTGGGCGAGCCGTTGGCCATCGGTCTTGAGCCGCGCGAAATCACCTGCCGATCGGAGCCGACGGTCACGCCCGAAGCGCAGTCGCTGGCCCGGTGCGGCAGGCATGTCGGGCTCAGACCGGAGTGAGGCGCACGCGGCCGAGGTTGCGGCGGCGGCGGATGATCTCGCGGCCGGCTTTGGTGGACATGCGGGCGCGGAAACCGTGTTGGCGCACTCGACGGATCTTGGACGGTTGGTACTGGCGTTTCATGTGTATCTACGTGCCTCCCAGTGGGAGCAGAGCCGCGGACCCTATCAATTGGAGGGGTCGCGTCAACCTTCTGCTTCCACAGGTTGGGTCCACGCCGTCGGATCGGCGCGAAAGTCGTCCTGAGAACCCGCCCCCCTGCCCTGCGCCGCCTCAGCGGACGGTCCGGCGGGGCTTCAGGCCGACGATGTCCACCAGCGCCTGCTGCAGCACCATGGCATCGTCGAGCCCGCTGCTGACGAGCTTCACGTTGGCCCCGAGCAACAGGTCCATCGCCCGGACCAGTTCCGGCAGCTCGTAGTTCGCGGATTGGTTGAAGGTCTTGAAGACCACGAACGGATGGCCCGCCAGCGGGTTGAAGCGCTTGTCGTCCGGCATCCCTTCGCCGGCCGATCGGGACACGTGGTCCATCTGGGTCTTGAACGCGTTGTAGTCGCGCACCGGCTTGAGCACGCCGGTGTTCGCCAGGTCCTTGAGCATCAGCATGCCGCGGACCTTCGAGATCAAACCGTAGAGCAGGCCGATCTCCGACTTCTTCTTGTCCACGCCGGTGCGGATCTCCCAGAGCTCCTGGTCGAGCACGCGCATCAGCTTGCCCAGGTCGCGGTCGCCCAGCGCCTCGCCCAGCGCGAAGGCCTGCGCCAGCTTCTGGCGGGTGGTGAGCGTGCGGACGTCGGTCAAGGCGACCTCGGCCCGGTCGCCGACGTAGAGGAGGAGCTTCTCGGTCTCGCTGGCCAGCGCGCGGAGGTTGGGCCCGACGCGCATCACGAGTTCGCCGAGCGCGTCGTCGCTGATATCCTTGCCCGCGGCCCTCACGAGGCGCAGCACCTCGGTCTCGGCGCGGCCCGCCCATTCCTTGTCGTCCGCCGAGAGCGCGACGAAGGACTCGACGGTGCCGAGTTTCTCGAGCGTCTTGTAGAACGAGCGCCGCTTGTCCGGTTTGCCCGCGGAGATCAGCAGACGGACGCCGTCCCACTTGAAGCCTTTCAGCATCTCCGCGAACTCGGTGAGCGCGGCCGTGACCGCGGCGCTGCTGGCGGTGCGGTCCTCGCCGAGGAAATTGCAGTCGCGGAACCACACCGCCTTGGCGCCCCCGAAGAACGGCAACGTGTCGAGCGCGGCGCGGAGCTTGTTGAGCCGGCCGAGCGCGTCGCCGGTGTTCGCGGCGACGGCGTCGACGATCTCGTGGTCCATGCCGCCCAGCTCGCCGCACCACTGGTCGTAGAGCACCTTGGCGCGCTGTTTGACCGTGAAGTCGTCGTCGCCGCAGACGAGCACGACCGGCGCGGCGGGGTTGGCGGATGCTTTCGCCATCAAGCCGGCCCGGATCCGTCGCCCTCCACGCCCTCGCCGCCCTCGTCCCCGATCCGGGTGAGCACCTCGCTCATGTCCTCGACCTCGTGGAAGAGCTTCGCGGTGACGTAGATCGGCTTCTTCTGCATGGCGGCGAGCGCGAGGCAGTCGCTCGGACGCGCATCGATCTCGACGATCTTGCTGCCGAGCTCGTTCTCCTGCTTGAGGATCAACCGGGCGAAGTAGGTCGCGTTGCGGAGCTCGGTGATGACCACCCGCTCCACCGCGATGCCGAAGCCGTCGAACATCCGGCCCATCAGGTCGTGGGTGAGCGGCCGCTCGGGATGCGTGCCGCGCAGGGCGTTGCCGATGACGTTGCCCATGTTGTGCTCCACCTGGATGACGAAGACCTTCTCATCGTCGCCGATGAAGAGCGCGCACCCGCTGTCGGCCGGGAGGATGCCGCGGATCTGCACGGGCACGACGTCTTTCTTCATGGGCCAAGTGTGTCGGCCGGGGAAGGCGAAAGCAAGCGGACGGCCCGCGCACGCCGTCACGGGACGTCCGGGACGAGCTCGATAGGGTTGATCTCCTGTCCGACGTCCTCCTCCAGCGTCAACGCGTCGACGTCGGTCCGCTCCAGGCCTTCCGGCGATCCGGCCAACTGCGGCTGGAGCAGGCGGAAGGACGCGAGCGGAAGGTCGACCTCCCACGTCACACCGGCCGGCCCGATCGTGGGGAAAGGGATATCGATCTCGAACTTGCCGGCGAAGGCACCCTGCATCGTCTGCGAGCTGAACCCGGAACGACCTCGTCCGACACGACCTCGGTGCACCCGCGAAGCGCCTCGACCTTCACGCCCGACGGATGCGACCGCGCCGAACGCCATCCCTGGTCGAGCAGACCGAGGAGCTCGTCGTCGAGGCCCAAGGTCTCGCGCTGGCGGCGCCGGAGCCGATCGACCCCTCGCGCCGGGCGACGACGAACGCCCAGGACAACAAGGCCGCCTCGCTCTCGAACCGCACGTCCTTCGTCATCGCCTTCAGGGCGACGTTCTGGAAGATGTCCTCGGCAGCATGGACGTCGCGCACGACGGTCCAAGCGGCGGCGGAGACGCGGGTCCGCCACTTCATCAGCAACTGCAGCACTTCCTCGCTCGTCAGTTCCATCTCTTCTCAGCGGCGCCGCGCCGGCGGCAGGTTCTCTTCATAGATGGAATGGATGACCTGGGTCGCATCCAGCTTCAAGCGCACGATGAGGTTCGCGAGATGGATGGCACCCACGCCGGTCTGGCCGCGCAGGAGGCGGCTCAACTGAGCGGCGGACATCCCGACGCGCCGGGCCGCGGCGCGGAGAGTGATCCCTTCGGTGGCGATCACCGCCGCGATCGACCGGCCCAAGGCCGTCCCGGGAGCGCCTGCAGGACGGCGCTTCCGTTTCGGCGGTGCCGGGTCGGGGACGGCGTCGGCCGGCCTGATGACGGGAAGAACGGGGATGCCGAGCTTCAAAGTCTTGGCGGTCTTCATGAGGCGGGACAAGGAACGGTCACGGTGTGGCGACGGGGCCGGGCGGCATGGCCGAGGAAGGTCTTCCTGGACGGCGGCGCGGGCCGTTCAGAAGGCGGCCGACCCACGTGTAGCGGACCAAGATGTGGTAGCTGAGCAGCAGCAACGGGATGAGCACGGCCGACAGGGCCGACAGCTTCAATGCCGCCGGGAACTGCCACTCCGCGATCAACGTCTGCCCGACGATCGCGAGAGGAAGGTGCACGAGGTAGAGCCAGTATGCCGAGTCGGAGAGGTAGCGGACCGCCTTGTTCTCGCGCGTCAGCAACGAGCGGAACATGCCCATCCATGCGAACGACATCAGCCACGCGTACAGCGCCTGGAAGGTGACCGAGACCGCCTTGTGGGCGGGCTCCGGGGCGACTTCGCGGAACCCGAAGACGCCGGTCGCGAACTCGAGGCCGATCGGGAAGACGACCAGCAAGGCGACCGGCAACAACCAACGCCAGGTCCGTCCGAGCCGGCCCTGCCGGTCGTCGGCATCGTGGTACAGGACGCCGAAGAAGAAGAAGACCGCGTAGTACCCGAGCACCCAAGGCTGCGGCAGGATACCCATCGAGGTGTCCGGCCCGAACTCGCCGCCGCCGAAGCCCATCCACCACGAGGGCAGCATCGTCAACGGCACCAGGACGAGGAGCGTCCACGGCGAGGCCAGCGCGCCGAGCGGGACCCCCTTGAACCCGGTCCGCTCCGCGATCCACGCGTAGCCGGCGAAGATCGCGACCAACCAGACCAGGAACCAGAGGAACCAGACGAGGATGAACACCGGCGTCTCGATCAGCCACCGATAGGTCTCGCCGAGCGCCGCCCACCTTCCTGGCGCGACCGCTTGGGGCGCCCCGGCGGCCGTCAGTTGCGCGACCACTTTTTCGCGTCCCGCCGCGACGGCTTTCGCGTCGACCGTGATGCCAAGGAGTTGGGTGATGTATTCGACCACGGGCCACGGCTGCGCCGCGCTCTTCATGGGCACATCACCCGAGGAGCTCGCGGCATCGGCCTTGGCGCCCTTCCGGAGCAGCAGCTCGACGATCCCGTCCCGCCCGAGGAACGCCGCCGCGTGCAACGCCGTGCCGCCGTCGCGGTTCCGCGCGGAGACGTCTGCGCCGCGGTCGATCAACGTCTCCGCGATGGCCTGCTGGCCGACCAAGGCCGACCAGGTCAACGGGGTGACCCCGAAGGCCGGATGGAGGTCGGTCAACGCCGCGGGCCCATGGAGCTGCCGCTCGAGCGCCGCCGCATCGCCGAGACGGATCGCGGCCCAGAGGTCCGTGGAGGCGGTCTCCACCGCGGCCTGTCGCTGTCGGCGCGCGGCGCCGGATGCGGTCGCGTACCCCGAGGCCCACGTCATCGCCGGAACCACCGTGACCAGCCCGAGCAGGCAGGGGAACAGGACGCGCCGGCACCGGTGCCAGAGCAACGCCTTCAACCCCTTCTGTCGCCAAAGCATCGCGGTGAAGAAGCCGCTCACCAGGATGAACAGCGGCATCCGGAAGCCGTGGACGAAATCCTGGAAGACGAAGAGCACCTTGCTCTGCCGGACGTCCCTCACCATCCAGGCGTCGCCGATGGCGAAGGAGAGAGCGCAATGGTAGACGATGCCGAGGAGCATCGCCGCGGCACGCAGCGCGTCGAGATCGTGGCGGCGCGGGTCCGGTGGGGGCGTCGTGTCGTTTCTGTTCATCGGTGTGCTTCTAACCCAGCAAAGTCCGGAGGGTTTCAACGGTCCACAGAAAAAAGGCAGCCACCCGTCCCTGCCAGAGAGACCGGACGGAGACGGGTCTCGCGGCCGCGGACGCAGGGAGCGATGGCCAACGAGCCGACCACCGGCTCCTTCGCGGGCAAGGAGCGGAACGGCCGGGCCGAGGACCTGCTTTGGTTGTCGGAGGATCGTGGCATGTCGGTCCCCGGCGAAAGGAAGCCCGGTGGACCCACACCGAACGCACGAGGGCGGGAAATCCTGACATGAAGACGGGACAAATCTTCCGGACTGCCCGCCGGTCGGTCACCGCTCGGGGTCGCTCCTGCCGGTTCCGGCGTCCGCCGTCATCGGACGGCCTGGTAGACCTCTTCCTTGAGCACG
The DNA here is from genome assembly GCA_903916195.1 of uncultured Verrucomicrobiota bacterium. Classification (GTDB taxonomy): domain Bacteria; phylum Verrucomicrobiota; class Verrucomicrobiia; order Limisphaerales; family UBA9464; genus CAIVQB01. Next base: position 10,020 of record CAIWVP010000207.1, read on the forward strand.
CCGACGAACGGCAGGTTGCGGTACTTCTCGTCGTGATCGAGGCCGTAGCCCACCACGAAGAGATGCGGCACCACGAAGCCCACGTAATCCGCGGTGAACTCGCCGACGCGCCCGGCGGGTTTGTCGAGCAGCACGCAGGTCCGCACGCTCGCCGCTCCCAGCGACGTCAGTTCGGCAGAAACGGCCCGCAGCGTCTTGCCGGTGTCGAGGATATCGTCGACCAGCAGCACGTGCCGGCCGCGGATGTCGAGCTTCAGCGGACGCGTGAACTCCAGCTCGCCCGACGACGTGCCGCCCCGGTAGCTGCTCACGCCCATGAGGTCGAACTGGAGCGGGAACTCCATCCGGCGCACCAGATCGGCCAGGAACATCACCGTGCCGTTCAGCAGCGCGATGATGACGAACGCCTTGCCGCGATAATCCGCGGAGATGATGTGGGCGAGCTCGGAGACACGGCGCTGGATCCGGGCCGGCGGGATGAGGATGGCCTCGATGTCGAGACGATGGGCGGCAGGGACGGCCGCGCGGCTCTTGCGGACGTGGGGCGGCGCGGACAACGGCGGGACGGTGGATTTCTTCGGCTTCATCGGTTCGGTCGCCCCGGGTCGAGGGCACGGCGCAATTCATCCGCTGCTTTCGATGCCGGGTCGATCGCGATGCCCGCCCGCCACAAGCTCTCCGCCTTCGGCTTGTCGCCGGACTTCGACCGCGCCCTGCCGTGGAAGAGGCAGACATACTGCCGGAACTCCACCTCGAACCTCCCTTGGTCCACCCGCTCCTGGAGCCATGCGAAATCGGCGATCACGACGGCCTTCCGGTCGAAGAGGTCCGGGAGGAACAGGTTGTTGCTCGCCCGGGTGAAGCGCGCGTCCGGGTCCTCGGGGCTGTCCTTGAGCGCCGCATCCATCTCGGCGATGCCCTTGCGGACGCGGCTGATCTTGGTGGTGGGCAACCAGGCCTGCTTGGCGGTGAGGACCGTCGTGCTGCCGTGCAGCGCGCGGGCGAAGGCGTGCTTCGGATCGATCTCCAAGGCTTCGTTGAGATACTTCCGCGCGAGCTCGACCGCATCGGCCGCGTCCGGCACGTCGAGCGTGCCGCGGTTGTGGCAGAGCTTGCCCAGCGCGACCAAGGCCCCGATGTCCTTCGGGTTCCCGGCGAGCTTCGCCCGCCCGCGCGCGAGGTCGGCCGAGTACGCCCCGTCATCGGAGGACGCGCCGAGGACGCCGAGGACGCCGAGGACGCCGAGCCAGACCCAGAGGACGAACGTGACGGATCGTGTCATGCCGTAGAGACCGCGCGACCGCGCGGGCGTTCAGATGTGCTTCGAGTCGTCGTGGTCCTTGGCGACGTAGCCGGTCTCCTGCCGCTTGAAGTTCACCTCGTTCTTCTTCACGTAGGCCGCGAAGACGTCGTCCGCGCTCATGCCGAGCACCTGCGCCATCGAGATGAGGAAGTGGAGCAGATCCACCACTTCGACGCGGGCGTTCTGCTCGTCGAACTTCTGGTACTTGGCCCACCACTTCCACGGGACGCTATCGGTGAGCTCGGCCATCTCCTGCGTCATGGCTCGGGTGTAGTTGAGGATCCATCGGGTCTTCTCCGCCTCGTCCATGGTGTCGGTGTGGACGCCGATGCGCTCGTTGAGCGCTTTCTGCATGCGGAACAGTTCGCGGAATTGGTCGGGTGACGACATGCGCGGATTTTGGCGACGGGAGACGTGATGCAAAGCCCAAAGGCGCGGGCGGCGGCACGGAGAAATGGGAACGCGGACCGCGGAACGGAGGGCGGTTTCAGCGATGCACGTCCACGAAGGTCTTCACCGCGCGGTTGCCCGTCGCCATCGAACGGAACAGCTCCGGCAGTTCGGTCAGGCCCGCCTCGCCGCCGACGAAATCCGCCGCACGGACGGTCCCGGCCTCGATCCATCCGAGCGCTCGGCGGATGGTCCGGGGCGTATGGTGGAAGCTCGCGAGCAAGGTGAGGTTCGAGTAGTGGATGAGCGTCGTGTCGAAGGTCACGGACGTGCCGCCGGGACAACCGCCGAACAGGTTCACGCGCCCGCCCTTCCGGACCAACGAGACCGCCGCCTCCCAGGCCGACGGCTTGCCCACGGCCTCGAACACCACGTCGTGCCGCGTCGTCGGAAGCGACGACCGCACGGCGTCCACCAGGTCCTCGCGTCCGGCCATGTCGACGATCCGGGTCGCACCCAGGCGGCGTGCCAGCGCGAGCCGTTCCTCGCCACGGCCGGCAACGGTCACCTCGCACCCGGCGTCCTTCGCCAGCGCGACGGCGAAGAGCCCGATGGGCCCGGCCCCGAGCACCAGCACCTGTTCCCCCGCGCGGAGCCGCAGGTCCTCGATGCCTTGGACCACGCAGGCCAGCGGCTCGGTGAGCGCGGCGTCGCGGAACGAGGTCCCCGGCCGCAGCCGCAAGAGGTTCTTCGCGGCGATCCGGGCGGGGATGACGATGGACCCGGCGTAGGCGCCGTTGAGGAAGAGCAGGTCATCGCAGAGGTCCGGTTGGTCCTGGCCGCAGAAGAAACACTCGCCGCACGGGGCAGAGTTCGCCGCGACCACGCGCTCGCCGACCGACCATCCTTGGCCGGGTGTCCCGTGTCCCACGTCCCGCGTTTCCGTGACCACGCCGGCCAGCTCATGCCCGAAGACGCAGGGCGGCGTGAGCATCTTCGCGTGATAGCCGCGCTTGTAGACCTTGAGGTCCGTCCCGCAGGTCAGCGCGGCCTCGATGCGGACGCGCACCTCGCCGGGCTCGAGCGGACGCTCCGGGACCTCCTCGATGCGGATGTCTTCCTTGCCATGCAGGACAGCGGCTTTCACGTCGGACGAGGATGGGAGAACCGACCGAAGACGTCGAACGGAGAACGCGGCGAGACAATCATCAGTGATCAGTCGTCAGTGATCAGTCGTCAGTCGTCAGTCGTCAGTCGTCAGTCGTCAGTCGTCAGTCGTCAGTCGTCAGTCGTCAGTCGTCAGTCGTCAGTCGTCAGTCGTCAGTCGTCGGCCATCAGTCATCGGCCACAAGCCGTCCGGCCGTTCTCTGTTCGACGCCGCCCCTGGATCTCTGGTCTGCTCCCCGCGCCCATGGACCTCCTGAAGCAAGCCCTCGACATCGTCCTGCACCTCCAGGACCACCTGAACCAGCTCCTCCAGAGCTACGGCTCGTGGTTCTACGGGCTGCTCTTCCTTGTCATCTTCGCCGAGACCGGGCTGGTGGTGACACCGTTCTTGCCGGGCGATTCCCTGCTCTTCGCCATCGGCGCGCTCGCGGCGGACAAGGCCAGCGGTCTGAGTCTGGCGACCTGTGCGGTGATCATCGCCGGCGCCGCCTTCCTCGGCGACAACGTCAACTACTGGGTCGGCAAGCTCGTCGGGCGCCAGCTCGTGAAGCGCTTCCCCCGCCTCATCAAGCAGCGGCACCTCGACCGCACCCACGCCTTCTTCGAGCGCTACGGCGGCAAGACCATCCTCATGGCGCGCTTCGTGCCGATCGTGCGGACCTTCACGCCGTTCGTCGCCGGCATGGGCGCGATGGATTACGGCCGCTTCATCGGCTACAGCGTGGTGTCGACCTTCCTATGGGTCGGGTTGATCCTGCCGGCCGGGTACTTCTTCGGGAACATGCCGGCGGTGAAGAAACACTTCGAGCTCGTGGTCATCGGCATCATCTTCGTGTCCTGCCTCCCGATGCTCATCGAGCTCTGGCGGGCCAAGCGCGCGGCGAAGGCGTGAACGGACAGCGAAGGCGCGAAGAAATCCTGCACCGCCAAACATCGGTCGAGGCGCATCTCCGGTCCTGGCCGACGCCCCCCCTTCCGCGATCGTCCGCTGCGTTTTCCTTCGCGCCTGCGCGTCTTCGTTGTTAATCCCATCCCATGCCCAAGCCCCCCACGCTCGCGCTCCAGCCCGGCGACCCCGCCCCTGCCTTCACCGCCACGGCGACGGACGGCTCCGTCATCACGCTCGCCGCTCTCAAGGGCAGCCCGGTCGTCGTCTACTTCTACCCGCGGGACGACACCCCGGGCTGCACCAAGGAGGCGTGCGCCTTCCGCGACAACCACGCCGCCTTCCGAGCAAAGGGCGCGGTCGTGCTCGGCGTGAGCGCCGACCCGGTGAAGGCCCACGTGAAGTTCACGGAGAAGTTCAAGCTCCCCTTCCCGCTCCTCGCCGACGAGGACAAGGCCATCGTCACGGCCTACGGCGTCTGGGGAGAAAAATCGTTCCTCGGGAAGAAGTTCATGGGCATCCACCGCGTCACCTTCCTGATCGGCGCGGATGGCATCATCCAGAAGATCTGGCCGACGGTGAAACCAGAGGAACACGCCGCCGAAGTCCTCGCGGCGTTGTGAGGTGCGCCATTCCAGCCTGATGGTCCCCCCACCAAGTCCAGCGGCTGGCGTGGGTGGGGGCGATGGCGAAGATGATACCTGGGCAAGCGTCCGAACGGTTGTCGGGATGGGACGGGTGCTGGCTGGTGCTGGCCACCGAGAATGGAGACGGAGCCGGTGGAGCGGTTCCTCCTGGGGCCACCCCGAGGGGGGCCACGACCCCACGGAGGGCCGGGTCTGCGGCACCTGGACGCCATCGGCAAGGGCACCGAACTGCTCTGCGCGCCGCCGCGGGCCCGGTGCAGGGATTGCCGCCACGTCGGGCGCGTGCCCGTCCCTGGGAAGGCGAGAGCAAACACTTCACCCGCGACTTCGAGGCCTTCGCGCTGCCCCTGATGCGGGAGATGCGTTCGGAAGCGGCGCCGAGCGGCACTCGGCAAGATAGCGACAAGGCCCGCCCGCCGACCTGACGGAGCATCTGCGGTCGCAAGCCTGCGCTACTGGGCTGCGCCACGCCGACAGCGGATCACTTCAGCGTCTTCAGGTAGGCGAACAGGTCGCTCACCTGCCCCGGGCGCAGGCCGTCGAGCAAGCCTTCGGGCATCACGCTGCCTTGGATGAACCCGGCCCGCTTCAGACGGGCCCGGACGAACCGCTGGTCCTCGGTGCTCGGCTGCCGGACCGTCACCGACCCGGCATCCTGTGCCGCGAGCAGGCCTTCGACGACGTCGCCGTCCTGGGTCTCGACGCGATACCGCCGGTAGCCGGCTTCCATCGCCGCGTCCGGGGTGAGGATGTTCCGCAACAGCGCCTCGACGCCGTTGGCGCCGGCGCCATCCAGCACCGGACCGATCTTGCCGCCGTTGCCCTTCACGGTATGGCAGACGCCGCAGAGGGTGGTGAAGACCTGTTGGCCGCCGGCCCGGTCGCCGTCCTTCTCGGCCAAGGCGCGGTACCGCGCGAACTTGGCGTCGAGCGCCTTGGCCTCCTCGCGCGTCTGCACCGACGGGAGATCGGTCGTGCGTTCGACCTTGGCGGCGCCGTGGAGCTTGCCCCACGACGAACCGGTGCCGTCGAGCACGAGCCCGGCGGTGCCCGGCGGGAGCGCGAGGTTGGCCGTGGCGCGGATCTCGTCAGGACTCCGGCAGGTGCTCCACACGCGGTACTCGGCGAAGTCGCCCGCGGTGCCCCCGGCCGCGGTCGAGCGGAACGGGGTGAGCTTCTCGAATTTCCGCGCGTCCTTGGCGGTGCTGGTCGCGTTGAGCTCGCCATCGAGATAGATGCGGAAGGTCCCCTCGGCATCCCGCGTGAAGGCCACATGGGTCCACGCGTCGGCGACGGTCGGCTTGTTCGCGATGACGATGTCGCTGCCGCCGGCGATCCAGACGCGGAAGCGTCCGCCAAAGAAATTGGCGTCGATCCCGCCCGGAGCCCCGAGCAGCGAATCCTCGTTGTGGACGCCCGGCGCGAGCTTCACCCAGCACTCGACCGTCGCCGGCCCGTCGAGCGTCACCTCGGTGTCCAGATGATCGGCATCGGCGCCGGTGAGGCGGAGCACGGGCTTCAGCGAGGAACCGAGCTCGGCGACCAGGGCTTTCACCGCGGCATCGTCGGGCAGCACGAGTGCCAGCTTGTCGAGCGCGTAGCCGTCGAGTTCATCGCGGGCGACCGCGCCGCTGCCGATGGCGGCGACGAGCTGCTTCGCGCTGACGGCGGAACCGGCGAGACGATCCACCGCGGTCTTGCGCGATCCGGGACTGAGCGACGGCCAGACCTCGAGCAAGGCGGCCACCGCGGCATCGCTCTTCGCCGCGGCCAGGGCGGTGACGGCTTCGCGGCGGACGGCCTCATCGCCGTTGCCGGCGAACCGGCGCAGCACGTCCACGCGCGTCGAACCGGACTCGCGCAGCGCGCGCAACGCGGCCATCTGGGCTTCGGGCTTGGCACCCGACCGGGTCGCGGCGGCGACCAGCTCGTTCTCCAGACCGGACAGCTTGAAACCGGTCGCGAGCTGGGCCAGCAACGCATGGTCGGCATCGCTGCCGCCGCCGGACACGAGAGCGCGGGCCGCCTCGGTGAGCAACGGGGCGAGGGCCGCGGCGTCCTTGAGGCGCGCACGGTTGTCGTGGAGCAGGCGAAGGTTCGCCGGATCCTTCAGCGCGGAGCGGAGCGCGGCGACCGCGGCGGGTTCGCCGGATGCCGCCGCGACCAGCAGGAGTTCCTCGGTGGACAACGGCCGGGACAGCCGCGGCAACAACACGGCGAACTCCTTGGCGCCTTGCTCCCCGCCCAAGGCGAGCGCGGCGAACGCGCGGGGCTCGACCTCACCGGTCGGCCGCGACGCCTCGGATGCCAGCCAACGGCCGAGCAGCGCGGGTTGTTTCTCCAGGGCCGACCGCACCAGGTAGCGCTCGAAATCGCGGAAGAAACCTGGTGCTTTCGCCCAATCGCCGGCCGGGGCCGTCGCGCCGGTCACGGCGAGGATGCCGACGATCCCAGCGCCGCGGCTTCCTAGCGCCCGCGGATCGGCGAGCAGCCCGGCGAGCACGCGGATGGATTCCTGCCGGACCAATCGGTCCGCGTCCTGGAGACCGCGTCGGGCGAGGTCGGCCGCCAAGGCGCCGTCGCCCGAACGTCCCGCCTGGGCGCCGGCGGCGCGCAGCGCTTCTTTCCGCACCGACCGATGGGGGGAGGCGGCAAGCTGTCGCAGCAGCCCGGCATCGACCTTCTGCAGACCTTCGAGGCTCCAGAGCGACCGGATGCGCAGGTCGGCCGGATTCTTGTCATCGCCGGCGAGCTTCGCCAGGTCCGGCGCGAGCGAGACCGCCTTGCGGTCGGTGATCTCCTGCCAGGCGGCGCCGACCTCCCAGGTGTCGGCCGCCTTGAGGCTGGTGAGCAACGCCTTGTCGGAGGCCTTGTAGAGATCCGGGACCGTCGTGCGTCGCGGCTGCGACCCGTGGCGGATGCGCCACACGCGGCCGCGGGTCTTGTCCCGCTCGGGATGCTTCCGCGGGACCTCGTTGTGCGAGATGACCTTGTTGTACCAATCGACGACGTAGAGGCAGCCGTCGGGGCCGAAGGTCATCGCCACCGGCCGGAACCACGGATCGCTGCTCAGCATGAAATCGGGCAGATGCTCGAGCTGCCAGCCGTTGCCGTAGTCTTGGTGGCCGACACCTTGAGAAGGCGGATTCAGATGAGCATCCGAGCCCTCCGCCTCGTCACCTCGGCGGCTACCGCGATGCACGCGGATCGCCTGGACCTTCTGGGTGATGGGATTGTTGACGAAGAAGACGTCGCGCCACGGGCCGGGGAAGCTGTCGCCGCCTTCGCTCAGGGCGAGGCCGCTCAGGCCGGTGCCGCCCATCTCCTTCTCGCCGGTCTTCGGGAACGGCGGTGCGAACGGCCGCGGCACGTCGTCGCCGCAGAGCGGATACGAACCGCCTTCGAGGAAGGGCATCAGCGGCCAACCCTGGTCGTTGGCCTCCTGGATGAAGGCCTCGCCGTGGCGGTCGAGCACGAGTCCCCAGATGTTGCAGGGACCCCAGCCGATGGTCTCGAACCGGCTGCCATCCGGCCGCCACCGGGCGAGCTTGGTCTTGTTGTAATCGATGATCTCGCCGGTGGAGGACCGGACCTTGGAGTAGTTGAACGCGCCTTGGGCGAGCCAGAACCAGCCGCCCGGCGCACGGGTGAACTGGTGCGGGAAGAGGTGCGAATCCTCGATACCGAAGCCGGTCAGCACGTTGGTGAAGCCATCGGCCTTCCCGTCGCCGTTGGAATCGAAGTAGAAGCGCACCGCGTCGCCGTACTGCACGTAGGCGCCGCCTTTGTAGGGGAGCACGCCGAGCGGCATCACCAGGCCGTCGGCGAAGGTCCTCGCCGTCTGCCGACCGGCAGCGGTGGGTGTGTCGAAGACCAGCACGCGGTCGCGTCCGCCGCGGTCGAAGAGCGCCTTGGCCTCGGCGCCGGCCTCGTTGGCGTCGAGCGGGTATTCGAGCGCGGTCATCGCCCACATGCGACCGGCGTGATCGAACTGCACCGCGACGAACTTCCCGCCGTCCGGCTCGGCGGCGACGAGCTCGACCTGGAACCCGGGCGGCACGCTGAACGTGGCCTGCTGTTCCTCGGGCGTGAGCGGCGAGGCATGGGGCGCGGCGGGCGGGACGCCGGCACCTTTCAGCGCGGGCGTGGCGGGCAGCGTCTCGATGGTGACCTCTCGGAACCGGGCCACGGGTTCCCCGCCGGCGTGCACCTGGAAGCCGATCCGGCCGCTGCCGATGATCGAGTCGTCGGGCTCGAAATGATCGACCCCGATGACGCCGTTCATCCAGGTGGTGATGCGCCGTCCGTCGGCACGGATGACGTAGTCGTTCCAGTCGTCGCGTTTCAGCTTCTTCTCGATGGACGCCATGTCGGACCAGGCGAGCACCCGGTTGCGGCGCGATTCGTCGTAGAGGCTGGCCCACCAGGTCGGGTCGCCGATGTCGCACTGGTAACCGGCCATCTCGGAGGTGCCGGGGACGCGTTCGCTGCGCATCTGCACGCCGCTGTTCACGAAGCCCGTCCCGGTGAGCTTGAACTTCACGCGGAAGATGAAGTTGGTGTGGCGTCCCGTGGTCGCGAGGAACTCGTTCTGCTTCAGCGTCAGGGTCGGCGAACCGCCCACGATGCAGCCGTCCTCGACCTTCCACACGCCAGGTGCGCCTTCCCAACCGGTCAGCGTCCTGCCGTCGAAGAGCGACACGACGCGGGACGGGACCGGGGCCGGCGGCGGCGAGGCGGCGTGGACCGGAAAGATGCCGGACCGGGCCAAGAGAGCGACCCAGACGATGCCGTGGAGAAAGGAGAACCGGGACATGGAGAGGAGATGGACGCCGAATCTCGCCCGGAATCCGGCGGGAGTCCAAACCGGAATCGGCACGCCCTGTCCGGGCCGGTCGTCCGGTCACGTCTTCGGGCGCCGGTACACCTTGTGGATCGCCGCCTGGTCCGTCGGTTTGATCACCACCTCGTCGATGCAAACGTGCGGCGGGCGCGACGCCATCCACACGAGGGTCTCGGCGATGTCCTCGCCGACGAGCGGTTCCGTGCCCTCGTAGACCTTCGCCGCGCGGGCCGCGTCCCCTTTGAACCGGACCATCGAGAACTCCGTCTCCGCCAGCCCCGGGTCGAGCGAGCCGACGCGGATGCCGGTGCCGCTCAGCTCAAGCCGCAACGCCTGGGTGATGCTCCGTTCGGCGGCCTTCACTCCACAATAGGCCGCGCCCCCTTCGTACGCCTGGTGCCCGGCGATGGAACCGATGTTCAGCACGCTCGCTCCGGCATGGTGCGGCAGCAGCGGCAGCACCGCGCGGGTCATGCGGAGCAGCCCGAGCAGGTTCGACTGCACCATCGCTTCCCAATCGGCGTCCTTGGCGGTCGCGACCGGGTCGATGCCGTGGGCACCGCCGGCGTTGTTGATCAGCACGTCCACCTGCGGTGCGAGGGCGCGGGCCCGGGCCGCGAACGCCTCGACGCTGGCGGTGCTCGCGACATCGAGCACATGGAACTCCGCGGACGCGGCACCGTTCGCAAGCGCTATCGCCGCGACCTCCTGCAACCGATCCATCCGCCGGGCCCCGAGCAGCAGGTGGCAGCCTTCCGCCGCGAAGGCCTTCGCCGCCGCCGCGCCGAAGCCGCTCGAAGCCCCCGTGATCAAGACCCGCTTGCCGTGCAATCTCATGGCCCGAGCCTACCCACCGGCGTCGCGGACGCCGCCAAAAAGATCACGGAGACCATGCCGCGCGGCACCTTGGATCCGATATCGGACGATTTCGGTCCGCTGAAACATTTGACCGTCCGGTCAACGGGTGAACCTTCCGCCGGCAAGGACGGGCCGGCCCCGTCTCCCCGACCGATGATGACTCCCCCGACGTTCCGTAGGACCCAGCACACTCTCCGCCGCGCCGCCCTTCCCCGGATCGGCGCCACCCGGCTCCGCGAACGGGCGGGGCGCATCGCCGCGGACCTGTCCGCCCGGCACGCCCGCGTGCTCCCGCCGTCGTTCGTCCGGCAGGCGGTGGACGATGCGGAGGCGTTGGCCGCCACGACCGGTGCCGTGGAGCGGGTGCTGCCCGGGCTCGTCCGCGAGAAGGTCACCGAAGCCCGGGCCTGGTTCTCGCGCCAGCAGGACATCCTCGAACGGAGCACGTTCTCGTTCTCGGCCTGATCGCACCGGCCCGGCGCGGCTTTGGACACCGCGCCCGCCCTCTGCCAACCTCCTCTCCCGTCGACCCGGACACCCCTCTCTCCGTCGCATGAAGATCCGCCTCACCTATCTCATCCTCGCCGCTCTGGCCGCCGGTTGCGGAAAGCCGTCCCGACCTCCGGCGCCTCCGCTGCCGACCGTCACCGTCGCTCCCGTGCTGCAACGCGATGTCGTCACCCGCGACGAGTTCACCGGACGTCTGGACGCCGTGGATTCCGTCGAGATCCGGCCCCGCGTCTCCGGTTATCTCGAAGAGGTGCGGTTCCGGTCCGGCCAACTGGTGAAGAAGGGCGACGTGCTCTTCGTGATCGATCCGCGCACGCGCCGGGCGGCGTTGGACCGCGCGGAAGCCGAGCTCGCACGGGCGACGGCGCAGGCGGAGATCGCCGAGCGCGACGCCCGGCGCGCCGACCGCCTCATCGCGGCGAAGACCATCTCGCCGGAAGAAGCGGACCAACGGATCTGGGGCCAGAAACAGGCCGCCGCCGCGATGCTCGCCGCCAAGGCCGACAAAGAATCGGCACGCTTGGAGCTCGAGTTCTGCGAGGTGAAGTCGCCGATCGACGGGCGGGTGAGCCGTGCGCTCGTGACCATCGGCAACAACGTGTCCGGCGTGGACGGCTTCACGACCTTGATGACCACGGTCGTGTCGGTGGACCCGATCTACGCCTACTCCGCGGTGGACGAGACCTCCTTGCTCAAACTTCAGGGCCTGCTCCGCGAGGGCAGGCTCCCGGTCGATGCCCAAGGCCGCGTGACGGTGGAGATGCGCCTCGCGTCGGAGACCGGCCATCCGCACAAGGGCTATCTCGAATCGCTCGACAACCGCGTCGACGCCGCGACCGGCAGCATCGTTTTGCGGACCGTCTTCCCCAATCCGGACGGCAGCCTCCTCCCCGGGCTCTATTCGCGGGTCAGCGTCCCCGGCAGCGCCGCGCAGCCGTTGTTGCTGATCGACGAGGCCGCGATCGGCACGGACCAGAACCAGCGCTTCGTGCTCACGGTGGGCCCGACGAACACCGTGGAGTACCGCCCCGTCCAACTCGGCGGCGCGGTCGACGGGAAACGGATCGTCCGCTCCGGTCTCAAGGCCGGCGAGAACATCATCGTGAACGGACTCATGCAGGTGCGGCCGGGCATGCCGGTGAACGTGATGACCGCCGACGAGGCGAAACCGTGAGAGCGAGTGGTGAAGGATGAAGCGTGGGTGATGAATGGAATGGGCAACCCGACGCAGAACGTGGTCGTCGCGAAGTCGTTCACATTCGCGCTCGAGACCGTGTCCCTCTACCGCCGTCTGACCGATCA
>CAIWVP010000208.1 GCA_903916195.1 uncultured Verrucomicrobiota bacterium
CCCGGGCCGCCACTTGCTGTTGCTCGTAGCCATCGGGTCTGGAGACCCAGGACGCAGTGACGCGATCGAGCGCGTCGACCGCGAGGTTGGCGCGGTCAAAGCCACCGGCGAAGGCGGGCTCGCTGACGTCGATCGACGCCAGCATCTCTTTGGAACCGGTGGATCTGGAAAACAGGAACGGAACCGGCAAAGCCCGGTTTTCCTGCTTTCCGGCTTTCCAGACCCTCTCTCCGGCCCGTGTTTCTATCCGAGCCAGCATGGCTCTGACCTGGCTGGCTCGTCCGCCACTTCTGATCGCCCCCGGCTGTCCGGAGCCGCCGCTTGACGCGACGGATCCCGCCTGCGTCAACTGCCCGCGCAATTCCCGTATGAAACCGTTCTGCTCCATCGTCCTTTCCCTGCTGTCCGCCACCGCCCTCTTAGCCGCCGATGACGCGGGATGGGAGAAACTTTTCGACGGCACTTCCACCGCGAAGTGGCGCGGCTACAAGCAGACCGGATTCCCGGCCAAGGGCTGGACGGTCGAGGGCGGCGCGCTGAAGGTGCTCGGCGGCGGCGGCGACCTCGTGACCCGCGAGAAATACGAGAGCTTCGAGCTCGAATGGCAGTGGAAGGTCTCTCCCGGCGCCAACAGCGGCGTGATGTTCCACGTATCCGAGGACTTCGGCGCCCCGTATGAGACCGGCCCGGAGTACCAGGTCCTCGACGACGCCAAGCACGGCGATGGCAAGAACCCCAAGACCAGCGCGGGCGCTCTGTACGCGTTGATCGCCTGCAACGAGAAAAAGGCGCTCCGGCCCGTCGGCGAGTGGAACAAGTCGCGGTTGGTCATCAGCGGGACGCATGGCGAGCACTGGCTCAACGGCCGGCAGGTCGTGCGGTACGATCTCGGCAGCCCGGAGATGAAGGCGCTCATCGCCGGCTCGAAGTTCAAGTCGATGCCGAAGTTCGCCCAAGAGAAGTCCGGCCATATCTGCCTCCAGGACCACGGCGACGCGGTCTGGTTCCGGGATATCCGCGTGAAACGTCTCCAACCGTGATGATCCCCATGCGCTCCCCGATCCTCGCTCTCGTCTGCGCCGCGGCAGCCTTGGTGCTGCCGGCTTGCAGCACCTCCCGGTCGGCGGGGTCCGCAGCGACCTCTCCGAACAAGCTGCTGGCGCAGGAGCAGTCCGCAGGTTGGCGGTTGCTTTTCAACGGGCGGACGACCGCCGGTTGGCGCGCGTTCGGCAAGCCGGCTTTCCCGGCCCAGGGCTGGATCGTCGAGGACGGCTGGCTCAAGCACGTCGCCAAGGGCGGCGGCGGCGACATCATCACCGGGGAGAAGTTCACCGACTTCGAGTTGACCTGGACCTGGCGCGTCGCGCCCGGAGCGAACAGCGGGCTGAAGTACTTCATCGACGAGGCCCGCGGCGCGGCCATCGGGCACGAGTACCAGTTGATCGACGACGCCTTGCATCCCGATGCGCTCATCGGACCGAAGCGCCAGACCGCGTCGCTCTACGACGCGCTCGCGCCGACGAGCCATCCGCTGCGGCCGGCCGGCGAGGTGAACACCTCGCGGGTCATCGTCCGCGGGGCCCATGTCGAGCATTGGCTCAACGGTGTGAAGGTGCTGGCCTACGACCTCGGCTCGGCCGGGATGCTCGCCGCGAAGGCGCAGAGCAAGTTCAAGAAAGAAGCGAAGTGGGGCACGAAGTTCGCGACGCCGATCCTCTTGCAGGACCATGGCGACGAGGTCTGGTTCCGCGACATCAAGATCCGTCCGCTCCGCTGAGGCGCTCGGAGCCCTTCGGGCGGCTCCGTCTCCCTCCGGACGAGCGACGGGCGTGGATCCGGGTCCAGCCCCGTCCTCGAAGACGACGGTTTCGCCAGCGGGACCGGCACGGTCATCGCGGGCTGGGACGCGTTGTCCAGCACCACGTCCGGGTCCACCGACACGACGGTCTTCGCCTACGACGGAAAGGTGGTCATCCGTCAGCCGGGCCTTGAGCAGTGGCGGACAGACCCTCTTGGGCCAGGCCGTCGACTCCTATGGCGCCGCCACCGACTTCGCCGCCGTGCCCGAGCCGGAGTCCTCCGCGGTGGTCTTCGGCGGCCTGGCGCTGGGCGCGGCGTGGTTCCATCGCCGGACGAAAGCGGTCTGATCGGCCGGCAACGCAGGCTCGCCTCGCGCGCGGCCGAGGATCAGGGTGGTGTCGTGCAAAACGTCCCGCTGCCCGTCGTGCGCCCACGCCGGCTCCGCCGCAACGCCGCGATCCGCGACCTGGTCCAGGAGACCCGTGTCGTCGCCGCGGACCTCATCGCGCCGCTGTTCGTCAAGGAGGGCGACGGTCCGCCGGAACCGGTCGGATCGATGCCCGGTGTGCAGCGCCTCTCCGTCGCCGACCTCGTCGCGGAATGCCGCGCGCTGCATGGGCTGGGCGTGCGCGGCGTCGCGTTGTTCCCGGTGACGCCGGCGTCCGCGAAGGACCCGGCCGGCACCGAGGCGTTGTCGCCCGGATGCCTCGTGCTGCGCGCTGTCCGCGCGGTGAAATCCGCCGTGCCGGGTCTCGTGCTGTTCACCGACATCGCGCTCGATCCGTACACGTCGCACGGCCACGACGGCATCCTCACCGCCGACGGTTCCGACGTGGACAACGACGCCACCGTCGGCGTCCTCGCCAAGATGGCCGTGCTGCACGCGCGGGCCGGAGCGGATTTCGTCGCGCCGAGCGACATGATGGACGGCCGCGTCGCGGCGATCCGGGCGGCGCTCGACGCCGCCGGCCGCACGCAGACCGGGATCCTTGCCTACGCGGCGAAGTTCGCCTCGGCCTACTACGGTCCGTTCCGCGAGGCGGTCGGGAGCGCGCGCGCGGCCGGCACGACTGCGCTCGACAAACGCACCTATCAGCTCAATCCCGCCAACCGACGAGAAGCCCTCGCCGACGCGCTGCTCGACGAATCCGAGGGCGCCGACATGCTCATGGTGAAGCCGGCCGGTCCTTATCTGGATATCATACGCGACCTGCGCGAGGCCTCGTCGCTGCCGCTCGCTGCGTACCAGGTCAGCGGCGAGTACGCGCAGCTGCACGCGGCGGCCGAGAAGGGCTGGCTCGACCTGGTGAAGACGCGCGACGAATCGTTGCTCGCCATCAAGCGTGCCGGGGCGGACCTCATCCTCACCTACTTCGCGAAGGATGTGGCGAAAGCGCTGGCGGAAGGGACGGTCGCGGGCCGTTGAGGCTCAGTCCGGTTCCCAGCCGTCGCGGCTGTGGTAGGCCCACCAGTCCTCTTCCTTGGCGCTGCCGACGACCCGCTCGGAGTGGCCGTCGGCCATGACGAGATTCATGCCCTTCGAGTGGGGCATGGTCTTGTTGTCCCAGTACGGGATCTCCCAGGTCAGCGTGGCCTTCGACGGGTTCGCCATCGCGGTGTCGGACCGTCCGCTCACCGGTTTGCTCTCCTCGTAGCCGCTCCGGTTCTTGGTCAGGTAGATGTGGTTCCAGACGTAGGTGACCCCGTCGTTCCCGAAGAACTTGTCCTCGGTGAAACCGGCCCCGGGCGCGCCCGCTTTGAGTTTGGTCCGGATGGCGACCGGACAGCTGTAGATGCCTTGGCGCGACTGATAGAGCTTGATGGTCGTCTCGTTCGACCTGGGCTTCGAGGTGTTCGTGCCGATGTACGGCGTGAGCAGCTCGGGCATCCAGGACGGGTCGCTGCGCAACGCGTGGTCGCCGCCCCATTGCTTGCCCCAGTTCCGGGCCAGCGGGATCTTGTTGCGGTAGTCCTGTCCGTACAGCGAGACGGCGACGCCGATCTGCCGGGTGCTGTTGAGACAGTAGGTCTGGTTCGCCTTGGACTTCGCCTTGGCCAGCGCCGGCAAAAGCATCCCGGCAAGGATCGCGATGATGGCGATGACCACGAGCAGCTCGATCAGCGTGAAACCGCGGCGAGCGGCGGAAGGTCGGGAAGGTTCGGTCCTCATGGGGTGATACGGTGCGGGGATGTCGCCTTCATTAGCCCCCCGGCCGGCGAGGATGTCAAAGCCCGCGGCAAGCGTTCTCGAGGGATGTCTGGTATCGGGACCGTCGGGGGCGATCGGAAGTGGCGGACACGTCGGCGGATGTGGCGCGGAGTGCTCTATGTGGCCGAGTTGACCTCGGCATGCGGGGAGAAGTCACGGACGGGCGGCAGCCCGTCCCTACCAGTGGGGGTAGGGTCCGCGCTGCCGCGCGGCCCCATCTATTCTGCGTCTCCCGCTCAGGGACTTCCAAGGGGCGTAAGTTGCCGGCGATCTCCTCGGGCACGACTACTGGGATCTTCCCTCACACCACCTCGACCTTCCGCCACTTCCGATCACACCCGGCAAGCGTTCTCGAGGAATGCCCGGGACCCGGACCGTAGTCGGCAGTTTACAGAGGCAAGTCATCCGCGGAGGATGCCCCCGTAATCCCCGTAGCCATGGAACGCCCGAACCGAGCCCTCGTCCGACGCCTGCTCGCGGTCCTGCTCGCGATCGGCGGTGCCGTCGTCGCTGCCCGCGCCGCCGACCCCACGCCGGAGCAGCGGTCGCTGTGGTCGCTCCGGCCGGTCCGGCCGGTGTCGGTGCCGGCGACGATGGACGTCAAGACGTCCGCGCACCCCATCGACGCCTTCATCGACGCGACCTTGGCCGCGCGCGGGATCCGGCCGGTTCCTACCGCCGATCGCGCGACGCTTCTCCGTCGCGCGTCGCTGGACCTCGTGGGGTTGCCGCCGACACCGGAGGAGGTCGCGGCGTTCGAGAGCGACCCGGCCCCCGGGGCGTTCGAGCGGGTCGTGGACCGCCTGCTGGCATCGCCGGGCCATGGCGAACGTTGGGCCCGCCACTGGCTCGACTTGGCGCGCTACGCCGAGAGCGAAGGCTTCAAGGCCGACGAGACCCGGCCCGACGCGTGGCGATACCGGGATTACGTCATCCGATCCTTCAACGCGGACAAGCCGTACGACCGCTTCGTCCAGGAACAGCTCGCCGGCGACGAGCTCTGGCCCGATGAGCCGGACGCCCGGATCGCGACCGGCTTCAACCGGCATTATCCCGACGAATCGAACGCCCGCGACCTGATGCAGCGCCGGCAGGATATCCTCAACGACATCACCGACACCGTCGGCTCGGTCTTCTGCGGCATGACCTTCGCCTGCGCCCGCTGCCACGACCACAAGTGGGACCCGATCACGCATGCCGATTATTACCGCCTCCAGGCGTTCTTCGCCAACACCGCGGCGGACGACCACATCCCGCTGCTTGCGCCGGACGAGCTCGTCCGATATCGCGGGCGCCAAGCGCGCTGGGAGGAGAAGACCCGCACGATCCGCGAGGAGATGGCCGGGCTCGAAGAACCGCACCGCCGGGCGATCCTCCAGGACTACGTGGAGAAGTATCCCGACAACATCCAGGCCGCGCTCGCCAAGCCGGCGATCGAGCGGACCTCCTTCGAGCACCAGATGGTCGCGAAGGCCAAGCTCTACCTCGACCCGGAATCCCATCAGTACCTCGCGCCGGCTCCGGCCTGCGTCGGCCGGATGAAGAAGGAAGAGAAGGAACGCTGGCAGGCGCTGGACCGCCGGCTCCAGACCTTCGCCGCGTCGCATCCGGGCAAGCTCCCCGTCGCCACCGGCGTCGCCGACGTCGCGCCCGAACCTCCGGCGACCTACGTGCTCGGCCGCGGCCTGCGCACGGCACCCCGCGAAGAAGTGCAGCCCGGGTTCCTCTCCCTGCTGGATCCGCGTCCGACGCCGGTGTTCCCCGCTTTCGTTGCCGCGACCCGCGACGTCGCCGCGGGACACGTCGCGGAGGCCGCGAGGAAGCCGAGCTCAGGCCGCCGCTCCGCGTTGGCCAAGCTGCTCACCGATCCGCAGAACCCGCTCGTCGCCCGCGTCATGGTCAACCGCGTCTGGCACCATCATTTCGGCCGCGGCCTGGTGGCGACGCCGAGCGATCTCGGCCTGAAGGGCGACCGGCCGTCGCATCCCGAGCTGCTCGATTGGCTGGCCCAGGAGTTCGTCCGCAGCGGCTGGAGCATGAAGCACCTGCACCGGCTCATCGTGGGCTCCGCGGCCTACCAGCGGCGCAGCGACGGGGACAGCGGCGCCGCCGCGGATCCGGACGACCGGCTGCTCTGGCGATATCCGCGTTCACGGCTCGAAGGCGAAACCGTCCGCGACGCCGCGTTGGCGGTGGCCGGTCGCCTCAACCCTGAGCCTGGCGGTCCGAGCATCTTCCCCGAGCTTCCGCCCGGCATGGAGACGCGCGGCGGATGGAAGACCAGCGCCGACCTCGCCGCGCGCGACCGTCGCAGCATCTACGTGTTCGTGCGCCGCAACACCCGCTACCCGATGTTCGAGACCTTCGACATGCCGGACACCCACGAGAGCTGCCCGCGGCGCAACGTTACGACCAGCCCGATCCAGGCGCTCGCGCTGTTGAACAGCCGGCTCACGCACGAGTGGGCGCAGAGCTTCGCCGGTCGCGTGCTCGCCACCGCCGGGGCGGATGAGGCGAAGCAGATCGAGACCGCGTGGCGGCTGGCCTACGGGCGACGGCCTGCCGCGGACGAGGTCGGGGCATCGCGCCAGTTCTGCGCGGACCAGCGCCATATCATCGCGCGTCGCCATGCCGCATCCGAGCCGGTCGCCCTGCCGTCGCCCCCGCTGGCCGATGTCGATCCCGACCACGCCGCGTCGCTCGTCGACCTCTGCCACGCGCTGCTGAACTCGAACGAGTTCGTCTATCGCAACTGATCGCCATGAATCCTCCTTGCGGCAAGATACAGCCGACCGCTTCGCGCCGTGAGTTCCTGCTCCGCGCCGGCGGCGGCTTCGGCACGCTCGCCGCCGCGCATCTGCTCGGCCTCGACGGATTGCTCGGGAAAGCCGAGGGCTCGACCGTCGCGGTGGATCCGCTCTCCCCGCTCTCCCCGCTCGCCGCGCGGACGTCGCACATCGCGCCGCGGGCCAAGTCGGTGATCTTCCTCTTCATGGAAGGCGGCCCGAGCCACGTCGACCTCTTCGACCCGAAGCCCGCGCTCGCAAAGCTCGCCGGGCAACCGATGCCGTCGTCGTTCGGCAAGCCGCTCACGGCGATGGGCACCGCCGGCAACACCATCATGCCCAGCCGGCGCGCCTGGAAGCAGCACGGCCGCTCCGGTCTCTGGGTCAGCGATTGGTACCCCGAGGTCGCACGGCACGCGGACGACCTGTGCGTGCTGCGCTCCTGCTGGGCCGACGGCCTCAACCACGTCGGGTCGGTCTGCCAGATGTGCACCGGCGACATCTTGGCCGGGCGTCCGTCGCTCGGGGCGTGGGCCAGCTACGGGCTCGGCTCGGCGAACCAGAACCTGCCGTCCTTCGTCGTGCTCACCGACGCGGCCGAGGTGAACGGCGGGCCGAAGAACTGGAGCAGCGGGTTCCTGCCGGCGGTGTTCCAAGGGACGCAGTTCCGCAACGACGGTCCGCCCATCTTCCATCTCGCGCCGCCGTCCACCACCGGTCCCGGACAGCAGCGCCGGAAGCTCGATTTCTTGGCGCAACTCAACACGCGCTTCGCCGCCGGCAAAGCCGACGACAACGAACTCGCCGCGCGCCTCGACAGCTATGAGCTCGCTTGGCGCATGCAATCGGCCGCGCCCGAAGCGGTCGACCTCGCCCGCGAGACCGACGCGACCCGGCGCCTCTACGGGCTCGACCAAGAACCCACCCGGAAGTTCGGCGCGAACTGCCTGCTCGCCCGGCGCCTCGTCGAACGCGGCGTGCGCTTCGTCCAGTGCTTCAGCGGCAGCGGCAGCGCTTGGGACGCCCATGAGGACCTCGAGGGCAACCATTCGAAGCGCTGCCGCGAGACCGACCGGCCGATCGCCGGCCTGCTCGCCGACCTCAAGTCCCGCGGCCTGCTCGACGAGACGTTGGTGATCTGGGGCGGCGAGTTCGGCCGGACGCCCTTCAACGAGAAGGGCAAGGGCCGGGACCACAATCCTTGGGGATTCTCGATGTGGATGGCCGGCGGCGGCGTGAAGGCCGGGACCGTCGTGGGGGAGACCGACGAGATCGGCCTCCGCGCCGTGAAGGACCGCGTCCACGTGCACGACCTGCACGCGACCATCCTGCACCTGATGGGCCTGGACCATCTGCGGCTCACCTATCCGCACAACGGCCGCGACGAACGCGCGACCGTCAACGACGGGGAGGTCGTGGCCAAGGCCTTGGCCTGAATCGCGGGATCAACGCCAGGTGACCTCGCTGATGTCGAGGTGCCAATCGCTGCCGTCGGTCACGCGCACGGCCTTCGACTCGATCTTGTAGACGATCTTGTCGAGCTCCACCGCCGGCGGCAGCACGTTGATGAGCACCTCGCCGCTGGAGGCCGAGATGATTCGCGTGCGGAGCTCGGGACGCCGGATGAACTGGAACGTCATCGTGTCCACCGTGAAGACGTGACCGGTGACACGGGCGACGCCGCCCTCGTAGACGTCGACCGTGCCGACGAAATGCCGGTGCGCCTCGCTCTCGAAGTGCCGGCGATGGATGACGTGGACCTTTTCGCCCGGGCTGAGGATATCGCGGATCATCGCGTCGAAGCGTGCCGATGGACCGGTCCGCGCGAAAGCCCCGGCTTCGGGAAAGAAAAGGCCGCCCGGGTCGTCCAGAGCCTGTTTGGAAGGGCCGGCCGGCCTAGTAGGACAGGCTTCCAGCCTGTCTGGCGTGGGCTTCCAGCCCGTGGCACCGCCTGTCTGGTGTGGGGCTGGAAGCCCGGGACAGACAGGCCAGAGGCACTGTCCTACTTTTCAGACAGGCTCTCAGCCGGAATCATGCAGAAGGATCTGGGTGGCACGGCCAGCGCGTCCACCCAAAGGTGCATTCCCGGCGCACCTCGAGCGACGGACGCGGCGCCCGCCACAACAGGCCGGTGGCCTGTTCCACCCAGACCTCTACCGCACGGTTCCGGCTCAGCGCGAGGCCGACTTGGGACCGACCTCGAGGCAGACGGCCTCGGTGGTGCTGCGGGCGTAGACGCGGCCGTTGCTCACGACCGGCGTCGTCCAGCACTTGCCACCCAGCACACCGGCGCGGGCGACCTCCTGGTAGCTGTCGGGCGTCGCCTTCACGAGCACGAGCTCTCCGGCGTCGCTGAGCACCATCACCTGGCCGTCCACGAGGATCACATGGCCCGGGCCGAACCCTGCCTTCTCCCACTTCACCTTGCCGGTCGCGACCTCCACGCACTTGAGCGGGCCGGTGCCGTATTCCTTGAACTGGAACATCCCGTACAGATGGCCGTCCTTGAGCACCGGCGTGCTCCAGTGGTTCGCGAGCGGTTTGTTGCCCGGGAACCGGTAGAGCTCGGTCGCGGTGAACTTGTCGCCGTCCTTGGTGATCTTCGCCGCGCCCGCGCCGACATCGTAGCCGGCGGAGCAGTAGACGATGTCGCCGGCGACCACCGGCGACGCCGCGGTGGAGACCTTGTACGGGAACGGATGGCGCCAGAGCTCCTTGCCGGTCTTGGGCTCGACCGAGAGCAGTCCGGATTGGAGGAAGAACACGACCTGGCGTTTCCCGTGGAGGGTCGCCGCGACGGGCGTGGCGTGGGTCATCTTCTCGTCGAAGGCCTTCCATGCGACCGATCCGTCCTTTTTGTCGAAGGCCAGCAACGACTGGTCCGGACCGCCGCCCGCGACGAAGAGGAGGTCGCCCTCGATCACCGGCGACGCCGCGTTCATCCACGAGATGTTCCGTCCGGCGAACTCCTTCGCCAGGTCATGCCGCCAGAGGGTCTTGCCCGAGGCCGCGTCGAAGCAGCTCACGACGAGCTTCGCGGAGACGGTGTAGACGCGACCGCCGTCGATGGCGGGCGTCGAGCGAGGGCCGTCGCCGCCGCTGTTGTCCTTGGTGCCGGACTGGCCGCCGTCGTTGATCTTCATCGTGCCGAGCGCCTGCTGCCAGAGCTCCTTGCCGGTGCCCGCGTCGCGGGCCACGAGGGTCTCCTGGTCGGCGCTCTCGATGTTGCGCAGCTCCAGCGTGAAAGCCTTGCCGCCCGCGACCACGAACGAGCTGAACCCGCCGGTCGAAGGTACCTTCCAGAGCGCCTTTGGTCCGGTCGCGGGCCAGCTCTTGGAGATCTTCTCGGGCGAACTGCCGTCGGACTTCGGGCCGCGATATTGGGCCCAATCGGCGGCCGACGCGGTGCTGGCGGCGAGGAGCAGGCTGACGGAGGTCAGGACGGCGTGGTTCATAGGGGTGCGTGTTTGTCCGGGGCCGTGGAACCGGTCAAAGGATTTTTCGGCGCCGGGATCAGATCCCGAGCCGTTTCGCGACTTCTTCGGCGAGGACCTCGTAGGCCGCGGCGCCCGCGCTGTACGGGTCGTAGGCCGTGATCGGCTTGCCGAAGCTGGGCGCCTCCGCGAGTCGCGTGGTGCGCGGGATCACGGTGTCGAAGACCAGGTCGCCGAAATGTTGCCGCACCTCGGCGACGACGTTCTGCGCGAGCTTCGTGCGGCCGTCGAACATCGTCATCAGCACACCCGACAGCTCCAGCCCGGGGTTGAGGCCGGTCTCCCGCACCTGGGCGAGGATCCGCGTGATCATCGCGACGCCTTCGAGCGCGTAGTATTCGCACTGGAGCGGCACGATCAGCCGGTCGGCGGCTGCGAAGGCGTTCAACGTCAGGATCCCCAGCGCCGGTGCGCAATCGATCACGATGAGGTCGAACCGGCCCGAGGCCCGCAACGGCGCCAACGCGACGCGGAGACGGTTCAGATAGTCGTCGGCGCGCGCCAGCTCCACTTCCGCACCGCACAGGTCGAACTCGCTCGGGAGCACGGAGAGATTCGCGAAAGCGGTCTCCTTCACACGTTCCTCCAGCGTGCCCTCGCCCATCAGCGGACGGTACACGCTGCCGCCCTCGGTCTTCTCCAGGCCGACGCCGCTCGTGGCGTTGGCCTGGGCGTCGAGATCCACGAGCAGCACCCGCCTGCCCATGGCGGCGAGGCAGGCGGACAGGTTGACCGACGTGGTGGTCTTGCCGACGCCACCCTTCTGGTTGGCGATGGCGAGGACGCATGTAGACATGCGGCGAAAGTCCGAAGTCCGCCGGCCGAAGTCCAAGGGGAATTTCGCGCCGAGGGTCTTCGTGCGTAGGCCGGGACCGGACCCGGTCGGACGGCCGGCGGCCGGTGATGCCGTGTGGGTGATCGGCCGCGGTCCCGGCCGGTCTCTTTTCGTGGCTCCGCGGTTGAACGCCGGCGGTCCTTCGCCTATCACAAGACCGCTCCATGAGCGAAGTCCTCGTCATCGGCCACCGCAACCCGGACACCGACGCCATCTGCTCGGCCATCGGCTACGCGGAGTTCAAGCGCCGGACCGGGATGCGCGACGTCGTCGCCGCGCGCTGCGGCGACACCAACGAGCGGATCGACTTCGTCCTGCGCAAGAAGCAGCGGCTCCTCACCCGATCCCTTGCCCGCGTCGCATCACCGTCGGGCGGGGGGATGGACACGGTCCGTCAGAACCCGTGCGACCGGCCGACGGCGACGTCCCGGGGCCGGCGACAGGGTCAGCGGACCCGATAAGCAGTCGCCATGCTCGACGCGCCCACCACCAACACCGGATTGGTCGATGCTGCCCGCGATCCCACCGATGACGCGTCGTGGCAGAAGCTGTATGCGACCTACCGCGCCCCGATCTTGCGGCACTGCGCGCAGAGCGGGCTGACCCCGTCGGAAAGCGAGGAGATCGTCCAAGAGGTGTTGGCCAAGCTCGCCCGACGTCTGAGCAATGCGGCCTTCCCTTGGAGCTCCGCCACGTTGCGCGGCTGGCTGAGCCAGATCACCAACCACCTGATCTTCGACGTCCACCGGCTCAACCGCCGCCACGCCTTCTCACCGGACGCCCTCGCCATCATCCAGCAGTGGCTTCCGCCCACCTTGGCCCCGGACGGGGACACCAAGGCCCGCGAACAGTTGGAGGCCCATCTCTGGTCCGTCTGCCTTGCGCGCGTCGCCCATGCCGTCCGTCCGCGGCAATGGCAGATCTTCGAATGCTACGCGTTGCAGGGCAATCCGGCGGCCGAGGTGGCCCGGCGCTTCAACACGAGCGGTCTCAATGTCCGCCTCATCCGCCACCGCATGATCGCCCGCATCCGCAAAGAATGGTCGATCCTGCCCGCCAGTCCTTTGCCCGAGCCTGCTGAATGAACGCCACCTTGCCCGGGGTCCCTGCCGGTTACCAGGTGGTGCGGCCGCTTTCCGAGCGCGCCGGGTCATGGGTCCAGCTCGCCATCAACCCCGCGGGTGGGTGGTGTGGCCTGAAGCTCCAGCAGGTGGCCCACGCGGAGTCGTTGGCCGAACTGATCGCCACGCGCGGCCAGTTGCAGCGCCTGTCCTCGGGCGAAGGGCTGATGCCGCTGCTCGCTTGGGGCGTGGAGGCGGAGGCCCGCGTGCTGTGGGAAGAACTCCCGCTCGCCGACAACCTGCTGGCAGAGGGCCGGTTCGTGCCCGAACAGAGCGATACCTACACGCCGCTGAGCTTGGTGGCTTGGCTATCGGAGCACGGTCCCGCTTCCACGGCGCAGGTCATCGAGTGGGGATCGCGGCTCGCGGAGGCCGCGGCCTGCCTGCACGAAGCCGGGCTGTTCCACCGCGACGTGAAGCCCGCCAACATCCTCTTCCTCCGCGGCCGGCCGGCCCTCGCGGACTACGGATCGGTCGGCCGCGCCGGTTCGTCGGTCGAGTTCCCCGGCACCGAAGGCTACGTGCCACCGGACGGCCTCGGTTCGCCCGCGCTGGATGTCTTCGCTCTCGGCCGCACGCTCTACGAGCTGTGGACCGGCCGGGACCGCTTCCATTTTCCCTCGCTGCCGCCAGCCGTGACCCGCCGGACCGACTGGGACACCCACGGCTGGCAGCTCAACGAAATCCTCTTGCACGCGGCGGACGGCCGCCCCTCCCACCGCTACGGCACCGCCCGCCAACTCCACGCCGCGCTGATAGGAGCAGCCCCAGGCCGGCGACGGATTTCCCGGCGCGCTTTTCTGGGGGCGGCTGGCGCCGGCGCGGGCGTGGTCGGTGCTGCCTACATATGGCGCAACCGCCCGTCCCATCGGGCCGTGTGGCGCAAAGTGTCGCCTGCGGGGTTTGGTTATGAGACTTGGTCCGGCCACGAGTTGTCCTGCGACTGGACGCGCCGCACGATCTACTCCTTGAGCCACAGCTCACGGCTTGGTCTGAGTTGGCAATCCTTTAGCCTCAAGAATTGGACCCGTGAGGGCCGCGATTGGCCCCAAGGACCCGATGTCGACAATTTCTTCCTACATCCAGAAACACAGGATCTCTGGGGCGTTGCCCATCGGTCGGGCAAGATCACTCGGGTTGCGTTGGATGGGACCCAGCTGAGCGCGCAATCTTCCAATCTGGCCGAAGAACCGCGGTTTACCGGCCCCATTTACTGGAACCCCCTCACCCGCCGCGTCGGCAAATTGAACGGCTATGGCGAATCCGGCATCGACCTCAACCGGCGGGAGTTCGATCAGAAGAGCGGCGAATGGAAGGTGCTTCCCACCGGGGGATCGCAGCCATGGCCTCGGATGAAGGAACTGCTCTTCCCCGGCAGAAACCGGAAGACGTGGTTCATGTTCGGGGGGGGCGGCAACCCCAGCGGTCGGCAGGGCGAGAAGGTGAAGGACCTGTCCGGCTACGACGGCCAGTTCTACCCACTTGACGACCTCTGGGAACTGGACCTCGCCACCAACCGGTGGCGCTCGCTGTTGCCGGTGCAACGCTGGCGACCGGCCAACCTCAAGTCGGCCATCTATCACGCCGGGCTCGACGCGGTGCTGTTCCTCACCGGCAGCGAACCGGGACGCTCCCAGACCGCCGGCCTACACATGTGGTCCGGTGCGCCGGACAAAGTTCCTCAACTCCTGCCTTCAATCGGGGAAGCCATCCCGCTGTTCATTTGTTGGACCTTGGTGGTCGAACCCGACACCCAAGACCTGTGGGTCTTCGCCGATGAAGGCGTGTTCGCCGTGAGCATCCGCCCCGCGTGACCGCTCCCTTGCGGTAGGGCGTACGCTTCCGCGCCGCCGAAACTCCGGCCGGTGGAACGCCAGTTTCCAACTGGCCCTGGGTGCCTGCGACCGAGGGCCGGTTCAAAACCGGCGCTCCATCGCCCGGAATCCCGACTTCAGCCGGTCCCCGTGACCGAACGCACACACGCCTCCGCCCGACCGCGTGAACGCGGAACTCTAAACCCAGGACCGCCCCACCAGGTAGGGCGTGCGCTGCCGCGCCGCCCAAATCTCGGCCGGGACGAGCGCAGCGAAGTTCCGGCCCGTCCGGTTGGCCGCGCCGCTTCGCTGGCGGCCAACGATTCCACGGACAAGCGGCAGCTTGGCCCTACCCATCCGGCCGCCAACGCGTCTATTTTTGCCCATTACACTTTGGGGCAAACTATTGGTGATTATTTGGTTCGGCTAGCTTGGGCGTGCCTGAACTAGTGTTGGGTTCGAACTATGAAAAAACTCCGAATCTCCATCGTCGCCCTCGTGTTGCTAGTGGGGATGGCATTTACCGCAAGAGCGCAGGCCCCGGTCTTTATCAAACAAGGGTTGGTGGCGTGGTATCCTGCTGATGGGGATGTTCTGGACGTCAGCGGTATGGGACATCACGGCATCAATGATGGCGTCGAGTATGTCGCGGATCGTTTCGGGTCGCCACGCCATGCTTGGGGGTTCCCCACGAAGGACATCGTCCGATCGGTCCGGATCAACGATGTGCTCATCCAGCAGGGGCAACCTGCGTTCACCACCACGGTCTGGTTCAGATTGGCAGACGACACGGTTTTCGCGGTCGCATCAACGATTCTGAACACCAGTCCGCATTCGGCATTATTCCTCGGCTTCGACTGGGCCAATTCCCCGATGCCAGTGTACGACATCGGGACCGGTACCGCGTGGGAGAAGCTGTTTCAAGGTGGACCGATAGTTCCTTGGGACCATACGGCTTGGCATCAATTATCGTTCGTTCGCGACGGTGATGCCTGCCGGTTGTTCTTCGACTCCGTGTTGGTCCAGCAGACCACTGCGGTCACGCGATTCGTGTCCGACACGTCTTTGCTCATCGGCACTTCTTCACATGCGGCAGCTCCCAGCTATGGATTCACCGGGTCATTAGACGACATCCGCATCTACAACCGCGCGCTGTCCGATGCAGAAGTCAAAGCGCTCTACGATTACGAGAAGTCTCCGCAGAATCAAACCAGCCGGGCAGCCACTGCAGTGGCCCAAGTGGTGAACGGCTTCGTGGTCGGCGCGACTGTCACCGACAGCGGCTTCGGCTACACCAATCCTCCGGTCGTCCTCATCCGCGGCAGCGGCACCGGGGCCACCGCCGCCGCTACCGTTGCGAACGGGATGGTCACCAGCATCACCATCACCAACCCAGGCAGCGGTTATACGGGCACCCCGCGCATCTCCATCGCTTCACCGCCGTTCTTGCCCAAGCTGAACGTGGCCGTCAGCCGGGTGAACGTCACCCAGAGCGTGGTCCTCGGGCGGAAGTATCAGCTCGAATCCACGAAGGCGCTGGGCGTCTGGAACCCGGTCGGCGCCGTGTTCTTCGCCGAGAGCGAAGAGATTGTGCAGGAATTCGTCGTCGCCGAGGTCGGCCAGTTCTTCCGCCTCACCGAAGTGCCCTGAGCCAGGCCGGTGGGTCGGGCCGGTGGAGATGCGGTCTTGGGTGGGAATGGGGAAAAGGCAGCTTTTAGAAAGAAGGCCTGTGTGGTTTCAGAGGTGGGTCGGTCGGTGGCGCTCCAAGGTTCGCCGGAGCGCCACCTGCCGACACCGGGCCAAGGATTTTGTGCCGGCCGGCGGCCGGTGATGCCGTGTGGGTGATCGGCCGCGGGCTTGCCGATCTCTTTTCGCGGCTCCGCGGTTGAACGCAGGCGGTCCTTCGCCTATCCCAAGACCGCTCCATGAGCGAAGTCCTCGTCATCGGCCACCGCAACCCGGACACCGACGCCATCTGCTCGGCCATCGGCTACGCGGAGTTCAAGCGCCGCACCGGGATGCGCGACGTCGTCGCCGCGCGCTGCGGCGACACCAACGAGCGGATCGACTTCGTCCTGCGCACCTTCGGCGTGCCCGCGCCCAAGTTCGTCGCCGACGTCTCGCCGCGCGTCCGCGACGTCATGCAGGGCAACGTCATCTCCGTCCCTCCCCGCACCACCGTGGTCGAGGCGCTGGCGATGATGGACCGGAAGAACATCCGCGTGCTGCCCGTGCTCGACAGCGAGCGCCGCTGCCTCGGCCTCATGTCGGTCTTCAAGGCGAGCAAGTTCTTCTTCCCCTCGCCCAACCGAATCTACGATTCCCGGCGCATCCTCGCCTCGGTCCGCAGCCTCGCGCGGGCGCTGGACGCGAAGATGATCTGCGCCTTCGACCCGGACACGGAGGAGGACCTCGTGCTGATGGTCGCGGCGATGCGGCCCGCCTCCTTCGCCGCACGCCTCCCGAACTACGCGCCCGAGAAGCTCGTCGTCGTGGTCGGCGACCGCGAGGACATCCAGCGCCTCGCCATCGCGAACCGCACCCGCCTCCTCATCGTCACCGGCGGCTTCGACATCACCGAGGAGGTCCGGCTGCTCGCCCGCCAGAACGAGGTCACGCTCCTGCTCACGCCGCACGATTCCGCGACCACCGCGATGCTCTGCCGCTCCGCCATCGCCGTGGAGCACCTGCTGCGCGAGGACTTCCTCTCCTTCGGCCAGGATGAGCTGCTGTCGTCCGTCACCGGCATCGCCGCCGAATCGAAGTTCCAGGCCTTCCCGGTCGTGGATGAGGACCGACGCATCGTCGGGATCCTGTCGAAATCCGATTTCCTCAAGAAGGCCGAGCGCAAGCTCATCCTCGTCGACCACAACGAGCTCACCCAAGCGGTCCACGGAGCCGACAAGGTCGAGATCATCGAGGTGATCGACCATCATCGCCTGGGCGCGTTCACCACGCAGCAGCCGATCCTTTTCCGCAACGAGCCGGTCGGGTCGACGAGCACCATCGTGGCCGATTGCTTCTTCCGGTACGGCGTCGAGATGCCGCCGAGCATCGCCGGGCTGCTGCTCGCCGGACTGGTCAGCGACACGCTCAACCTCACCTCGCCGACCACCACGAAGCGCGACGCCGAGATCCTCTTGGAGCTCGAGAAGCGCGCCGGGGTCGATGCCGCGGAGTTCACCGAGAAGCTCTTCCGCTCCGGTTCCGTGCTGGTGTCCAAGCCCGCGGCCCAAGCGATCACCACCGATTGCAAGGAGTACATCGAGGCCGGCCACAGCTTCAGCGTCGCCCAGATCGAGGAGCTCGGTTTCGACAACTTCCACGCGCGCCAAGCCGAGGTGCAGGCGGCGCTCGAAGCCTACCGCCTGGCCAACGGCTATCTCTTCTCCGCGCTGCTCGTCACCGACGTCGTGCTGCAGACGTCGCTCCTGCTGCTCGCCGGTCCGAAGAAGTTCCTGGATGCCATCCAGCACACCGAGATCTCGCCCGGGATCTTCGAGATGAGCGGCGTCGTCTCGCGCAAGAAGCAGTTGCTCCCGTTCCTCACCCAACATCTCGCCCGCGTCGCCTCGCAGTTGGCGACGCCCTGACGCCCTGACGGCGATCCGGTGCGGGAAGCCACCTCGACCGGGACGACGGCAGGATCCCGGCTCAGCCGCGAACCCGCGACAACACCTCGGCGAGCCGGTCCGCCGCGCGGGCCACCCGCTTCTGGAAGCGGATCAGCTCCGGGATCTTCCCCGGCGAACGGACGAGACGCCAGGCGAGCTTCCCGAAGTGGAGATCCATGCCCGCGGTCATCAGCGCGTTG
This sequence comes from uncultured Verrucomicrobiota bacterium, assembly GCA_903916195.1. Classification (GTDB taxonomy): domain Bacteria; phylum Verrucomicrobiota; class Verrucomicrobiia; order Limisphaerales; family UBA9464; genus CAIVQB01. Next base: position 17,874 of record CAIWVP010000208.1, read on the forward strand.
AAATCGAGCGGCAGGTCTTCGTCTGCGGCGTCGGAGACGACCCGGACCGTGGCGCTGGGGATGCCCCGCTCGCGGCACATCGCGCGGATCACCGACGATTCCATCTCCACCGCATCCGCGCCGGTCGAAGCTCGCAACGCCGCTTTCTCCGCGACGGTCACGGCCACGTCGTCGGCACAGTGGAAACGCACGGCCACCGCGCCGGCGGCGGCCAACCGGTCCTTGAGCGGGAAGCCCGGATCGGCATCGAAGACCACGGTGCCACCGGGCAAGCCCGGGTCGAGACCGCCTGCGAAACCGCAGGTCAGCACCATGCCCGGCCGGGTCTCCAACGCCGTCTCCGATCCGCGGGCGGCATTCTCCCGCCCCATGCCGGTGACCCGGGCTTCGCCGCCGTCGAAACTCCACGCGGGCCTGGCACGTCCCGCGACCCCGGCGCTCCGGGATGCGACGGCGATGCCGGCACCGCGCAGCTTGGCGATGAACGACCGCGCCTCTTCCGGCACGGCGAAGAGGAAGAGCCGCGTCGGTCCAGGAGGACCGGGGCGTGCGCCTTTCGGGAAGGGAAAGTCCATCGGCGAGATCGCGCGATCAGTTCCAGGACAGGTCGTCCGGCGCTTCGGCGAGCAGCCGCTCGGGCCAACGGTCGCGCAAGCGCAGCAGGTGGTGCCACAGCGCTTCCGGCGGCACGCGGAACACCAGCTCCGAGGTCGCGGGATGCGTGAGCCATGCGCCGCGGCGCATCTCGTCGTCCAGTTGGCCGCTGGACCAGCCCGCGTAGCCCGCGAAGACCCGGAGCTTCCGCGTCGACGACCCAGGACCGCCCAGCCCCAGCAACTCACCGAGGTCGTGCCCGACCGAGAGGTCCGGCAGCACGTTGCCGTCGGTCATCAGGGTGTCGCTGTGCAGATAGCTCAACGCGGACGGTTGCACCGGGCCGCCGCGGGACAAGGTCTCCGAGCGGATCGCCTCCGGCAGGTCCTGGTCGAAGGCATCGGCGAGCTTGGCGTCACTCGGGTGGTTGAGCACGAGCCCGAACGCGCCGGCCGCATCGTGCTCGCAGACGAGCACGACGGTGCGATGGAAGGAACTCCCGTGCAGTTTCCCGCCGTCGAGCAGGAACCGGCCTTTCAGCGATGGACGAACCTTGGGCATCGTGGCAACGGCGAACGTGCGGCAGGCTTGAGCGCGCGGCAAACCCGTTTAGGTTGGCGTCGTGAAGAAGCTGATCCTCGCCGCCGCCCTCGTCGCGTTCGTCGCCGCCTTGGGCCTGTCCACCACCGGTTGCAAACACTCCGGCAGCCGCGAGTTCATCCCCGGTCGGGGCTGGGTGCCGAATTGATCCGCATCGGGACCGCCCCCCCGGATCCGGACCGATGGACGGGGGAGGGGACGACGGCCCGGACAGGCCGCTTTCTCGTGGCCGGCTTCGGTGGGTCGGCCGGTAGAGGTTCCGAGGGAAGGCGATACCCGGTAGAACGACCTGGGCAGGAGCGTCGTGTCCGGGTCCGTCATCTCGGTGGCCGTCGCTCGGGACTTGCCGGCGACCGCGCCGATGGGATCCCAGCGCTGGGATGAGGGGGCCGGGGTCCGCTCGATGCGGTATCCCGTCCCCGGTGAACTGCTCCATCGCAGCACCGCTTCACGCGAGGGATCATGGCCGCCACGAGGTCTTGAGTTCGCGGACCGTGACGCGTGCCTTCGGAAGGTCGCCGCCTTCCACGACCAAGGCGACCGAAGGCGGGGCCTTCGGCACGAAGCAGTAGGATGCCGCGACGATGCCGCCGTTGCCGAAGATCTCGGCCGACGTGCGGTCCAGCAGCACCCTCAGCCGGACGCTTCCGTCCCATAGGTCGAAGTCCGGGCCCCATGGTCTCGCGAAATCTGATCGGCGGCCGACCGTCTTCTTCGCCGGCGCCAGCGGGATCTTGCGGCCGAACGCGGTCAGCTCGTTCGCCGCTGCGTCCCACGTGAGCCTCTCCCCGCGCAGTTCCAGCGCGACGCTCTTGGCCTCGCCCGGGACGAACTCCAGTTCGATGTCGAGCAGGTCCGACCGAGCCTTAAGATCGTGGCGCCCCGCGGGCATCGGCCGCTTCAGGTCGTCGCGCAGGACGCTCTTGAACAGATGCCCGATCTCCTTGACCGGCCATTTCACCAAGCGAGGACCTTCGGGCGTGGACTGGAGCGACAGCTCGACCGGGAACCCCATCTGTTGATTGAAGGGCATCCGCGGATACTTGCCTCCGTTCATCCAGTTCAGCAGGACGACGCGCTTGTCCGGCAGGTCGTCGTAGGCCTGGGCCGCGTAGGCGTTGGCCCCGAGATCGCCCTTCAGTTTCGGGGTCGAGGGCTTGAACTCGCGTCCGTCGAACACGCCGATCCAGTGCTCGCCGTTCGCGCCCCAGAGGATCCAGCGCAGCTGTCCAGGGTCGCCGTCCAGCGGGAGCGCCACGAAGCCGGGGCATTCGTAGAGCTCCTCCGGGAACTTGCTCGCCAGCGTCCACGCCTTGAGGTCCGGCGAGGTGTAGAAGTGGCAGACGTGCCGGATCGCGGGCTTGCCGTCCTTGCCGAGCTTGGCCGGGTCCTTCTCACCGACATACAGCGGCATGACCCACCGTTGCGTCGGGGCGTGCCAGAACACCTTCGGGTCGCGGTCGCCTTCGCCGACGTTCTTGAGCACCGGATTGCCGGCGTACTTGGTCCAGGTGCGGCCCTTGTCGTTCGAGAAGGCGATGCATTGGGTGAACGGCCGGCCCTTGGATGCATCGCTCGTCCCGCCCGCCGCCGTGTAGATGGCGACCAAGGCCGGAGCGGCGCCGGTCTTGAAGCCGGCCGTGTCATCGCGGTCCACGACGGCGGAACCGCTGAACATCGTGCCCAGCGTGTCGGGCAACAGCGCGTGGTCGAGCTGCGTCCAGCGCACCATCTCGTCGCTGACGGCGTGGCCCCAGGTCATGTTGCCCCATTCGCGGCCCTGTGGGTTGTGCTGGAAGAAGAGATGGTATTCGCCGCCGAAGAAGACCAACCCGTTGGGGTCGTTGAGCCATCCCTTCTTCGCCGTGAAGTGGAATTGGGGCCGCAGCGCCTCCGAGTAGTCGTCGACCGGCCCGGGGTCCTGCACATACGGCGGAGTGGCCGCGGTGTCGCTCAGGACGAAGTGGTCCGCGTTGATGTGGCCCCAGCCGCCCGTCGCCGCGTCCACGATGCGGATGCGCGCCTTCTTCCCGGCGAACTCGCCCAGGTCGAACGTCGCGGTCGTCAGCGATTCCTCCTCGCGGCCCGTCGCGGACCGCACGACCTGGCCGTCCACCAGGACATCCACGCAGGTCTTGCCGACTTCTTCGCCGCCGCCGATGAGGAAGCTGAGATACCGCAGCGACAGCTCGAACTCCGGTGACGTGAGCGTGCCCGTGGCCTTGTCGCCGCCGTGGAAGGAGCTGACGAACCCGTTGCCTCGGAAGCCGCCCACCGGGGCCTGTTCGGGGAGCATCCCTTTGGCCGGCGCGTCGCCGAAGGCAGTGCCGGTCGCGGTCCACCCCCCATGGTTGCTGCCCTCGAAATCGGCGATCAGCTGATCGGCCGAAGCGCGGAGCAGACCGGACCCGGAGGCGATGGCCAAGGCGAGCCCGAAGGCCGGGAGGAAGCGGGCGGGACGTCGTGGATCCATAGGGTGTCGGCCGTATGCAACTGCGATCCGCGACGTGGGACAACCTCGGAAACCTGGGCCGATGTCTCCCGGGGGCCTGCACCCGCGGTGACGGCGCGGATCGCGGCCCCCATGCGTTTCTATCGAGTATCGTGTCGGCCGATGCCGCCGAGATCAACGGTGCGACCGGATCTCGGTGGAACCCGGCTCCAGACTGGAGCCAGTTGTTGGATTTGGACTAAGATTACCGATTCATTCACTTGCGGGCACTTCCGAAAACCTGTTATTGTGTGATATGATGTTGATGGAGAAGCCTGTTTGTGGTCTAATATAGACATATGAGCGCGCCCGCCAAGCAGTATATCCGAAGCCGTCCGCCCGGAC
>CAIWVP010000209.1 GCA_903916195.1 uncultured Verrucomicrobiota bacterium
AGCGGGCGGGACGTCGTGGATCCATAGGGTGTCGGCCGTATGCAACTGCGATCCGCGACGTGGGACAACCTCGGAAACCAGGGCCGATGTTTCTCGGGCCTTTGCGTCCACGGTGACGGCGCGGATCGCGGACCCGAAGCGCTGCCGGTATCGTGTCGGCCGATGCCGCCGAGATCAACGGTGCGACCGGATCTCGGTGGAACCCGGATCCAGACTGGAGCCAGTTGTCGGATTTGGACTAAGATTACCGATTCATTCACTTGCGGAGTATGAACCCAAAACCGCCTTTCGATCCAAGATGCACGCCGAAGCGGAGGAAGAGCAAAGGCACCACGGCGGCCGGAACTGGGGCTGACGGGTGTCTGACGCGTTCCGCAGCTTCAAGGGCTTCGCCGGACGGAAAGTCTCGAATCGGGCAGTAGAGGCTTCCGTTCCCGGGGTCTGAGCCGCGCCGGATGCGTCGGATGCCTTCTTCCGCCGCTACGCTACGCTGCCGGCCTATCCGTGGCCTTCTGTTGGCGCCTCTTGTGCGATGGCCTCTCGGGCGGCGTGTTTCTCGTTGCGGGTGTCTGCCACCGGTCGGTTGAGCGCGAGGCAGCCGAAAAGCTCATCCGGACGCGCATGCGGTGGGTTGGTTGTCTGAGTGCTGTCCGTGGCCGTCGATTGTGCCATAGTTCACCCTATCACAATCCCATGCCGTCCGGCAATGCCCCCTGCGGTTGCCCTGCCGCACCGAGTTGCCGGGCGGGGTGGAAATCTGGGTCCCGCAAGCTCGTGAAACTGGCTCCAGACCTCAGTTGCGGCGAATAACGCCCTCAATCACCGCAAGAGCTGCGTAGAAACGGTTGCATTTGCGGCGAATAGGCGCTACAATCACCGCATTATTCACGGAGATTGCATGTATATCAACGAACGAAAAGAGTGGCCGAAGTTCCGTTGGGACAACGCTGAATTGACAGGTGCGCTGGCGGAAGTGCGGCACCTGCAGGGGCGATTGCTGGGCCGGATGCAGTCGCTTGGCTTCTCGCTTCGGGTGGAAGCCGCCTTGCAGACGCTGACCCAGGACGTGGTCAAAACCAGCGAGATTGAGGGCCAAATGCTGGATACGCAGCAGGTGCGCTCTTCCATCGCCCGGCGGATGGGAGTGGATGTCGGTGGTCTGCCCCCGGTAGACCGGAATGTCGAAGGCATCGTGGACGTGATGTTCGATGCGACGAACCGATACGACGCGCCGCTGACGGCAGAACGGTTGTTCGGCTGGCACGCGGCGTTGTTCCCCACCGGCAGAAGCGGAATGCAGCGCATCACGGTCGGCGGCTGGCGGACCGAGGCCAGTGGCCCGATGCAGGTGGTCTCCGGGCCGTATGGCCGGGAGACGGTGCATTTTGAAGCGCCCGGCCATGAACGGCTGAACGCCGAAATGACCCGGTTCATCGAATGGTTCAATGCACCCACCGACACCGACCCCGTTATCCGGTCAGCGCTGGCGCATTTCTGGTTCGTGACGATCCATCCCTTCGATGACGGCAACGGGCGCATCGCGCGAGCCATCGCCGACCTGGCGTTGGCGCGGTCGGAAAGCAGTTCCCAGCGGTTCTACAGCATGTCGTCGCAAATCCAGCTAGAGCGGAAGGCGTATTACGATGTGCTGGAACGCAGCCAGAAGGGTTCGCTCGACGTCACGGCCTGGATTCGATGGTTCCTGGATTCCCTCAAGCACGCCATCAACTCGTCGCAGGAGACGTTGCATGTCGTCCTCACCAAGGCCCGATTTTGGGAAGCCCATGCCGGCGCGCCGTTCAACGGCCGCCAGCAACTCATCCTGAACCGGTTGCTGGACGGATTTGAGGGCAAGCTCACCTCGTCCAAATGGGCGACCATCGCCAAATGCTCCCAAGACACCGCCTTGCGGGACATCAGCGACCTGGCGGAGCGCCGGATTCTGGAACGGGACGAAGCGGGCGGGCGAAGCACAAGCTACCATCTGCTTCTGCCGAGACAGTAGGGCTGCCGGGTTCCACCTCAGGGGAACCGGATTATCCGACTTCGGTCGAAGTGCCGGTGCCGATAGGGCTCCTTGCACGTTTCTGGGTTGCGCGTTGCTGCGGGACGTCGCGGCCCTGCGCGGACGGTTGCGCCGTTGTTGCGCTTCCGGTAAGGCGTGTTTTCCATTTCCGACGCAAGTCGTTGATGGAGACTGGAGCCAGTTGTCGGATTTGAACCGACGACCGACGGTTTACAAAACCGTTGCTCTACCACTGAGCTAAACTGGCCAGAAGTCGCCGGACCGGGCCGCACGAGCCCGGTACACGCCTGCTACTACGCGCACCCAAAACCACGTGGCAAGCAGTTTCCTCCCGGCAAAACACCGATCACTTGTCCAAATCCCCAGTATTGGAGCCGGATCTAGCGGCATAAGGACCAATCGCCTCCCATAGGAATCTCCAATCTCATAGGCCAACAATACAGTGCCGACGCCCTTGGATTTTCATCACTTATGTCCTCGCGCGTCCAGCCGAATGGCTCCCCGGCCACCTCGCCAAATTGATGCCCAGGGCTGGAAAGTCGTCCAAGCAAAATAAAACCGAGTCGCCCATCATCTCCGGCCCAACGCAGCCAATTGCGATGGGGATTGCCAGAGGCTTACGTTTGAAATGATCGTCCTTGGGCCTATGGTGCGACCCCATTCCAACTCCTACTTCGCCAGGAAAGGTGCACCTGCGCCAAACCGCAGGCTGGGTTTCTCGTCCGTAGCACTCACTTCGAAGCCGATCCAGTGTCCGTTGGCTGAATGTGCCGGGAAACCGCAGGCGATGGCGTATTCGCCTGCTTCCTCAGCGATAAAGCGAAATTCCACGCCTGCTTTTCCGGTGGTTCCGCGCAGTGGGCTGGGGCTGGATGCGCCTTTGAAATAGGGATCGCCCATCTGGATCTTTTTCACGGTTGTCCGTTCCACCACGATTGCGCTGTGAGGTACGGGGCTATTGTTCGTGAAATTCACCACCACATTCCAGCCTAACGGAATGACGTATTTTGCACCGCCTTTGGCGAACCCGTTGAAATTCATGCCGTAATTGGCCGCGTTGTACGACGCGATGATGACCACTTTTACCGTCTTGGGGTTCGAAGGGTCCAGTGAGATGAACTGGTCTTCCTTCGGATCAACGGCCTTGTTCACCGTGGGAACCGGATGTGACCCATGGTCGGCGGGAGGGGTGCCCTCGGCATGTGCGCATATAGAAAAAGCCAGGAAAAGAGCAATAGAGAAAGGGCGGTGCATGATGCGAAGGAGATGGTCAGAAGACATATTTGGCAAAAAAGCGCGGGAGGGGGATCGGCTCCCCCTCCCGCATCCGATCACTCAACCGGGGCCACCTCGGCGCCCGAGGGGACCTTGTCTGTCGGGACGAGCATCCACACGGCGCCGCGCTCGTTCTTGGCAGGATCTGCCGGGCCACCGTAATTCGCTTTGGCATCGGTCACGTACAACGTTCCGTCGGGGGCTTGGCCGCCACCGGTAAACATCAGCTTGGTGTTGAGGAGTTCCTCCATCTGCCAATCGCCCTTGGCGTCGCGAGCCGTTCCCCAGAGCTTTCCAGAACCCCAATCGCCGAAGAAGTACGTGCCGTCCATCTGCGGGAATCTGGCCCCGCGATAGACACCAAACCCAATCACACAGTTGCCTTGGTCCACGTGGCTGTATTCGCAGATCGGCATTTCCCCCACGCGTGGCGCATCTTTCACCGCTTCCATATCAGGCTTCCCGGAGGCATCCAACGGGAGGGGGAATGGATGGGTGGCACACATGAATTTCCAGCCGTAGTTTACGCCGCCTCTTCCCTTTGGCTCGAAGTCGATCTCTTCATAGTGATTCTGCCCGACATCGGCGATGTACATGTCACCGGTTTTGGGGTCGAACTGGAAGGTCCAAGGATTCCTCAGTCCGAAGCTCCAGATCTCAGGACGGGCGTTGGGATGCAACCTGTTGAACGCCTCCTCGGTCACGCCGAAGAGTTTCATCTGCGATGCGGGTGTGAGGAACGGATTGTCCTTCGGGATCGAGTATCCGCGATCCGGCGATGTCGGGTTCACATCAATGCGCAAGATCTTCGAGAGCAGCGTCGACAGATCCTGCCCGGCTCCAAGCACATCCCCTTCCCACCCCCCGTCGCCACTGCCGATGTATAGATAACCATCGGGACCGAAGGCGATCTCGCCGCCGTTATGATTGGCGTAAGGCCGGGGCATCTGGAAGACCACGCGAGCGGAATCGGGGTCGGCCTGGTTCGGATCCTTCTTTGAGACCTGATACTCGACGATAAACGTCGCGCCGTTGAACCACATGTCGGAGTAGCTGACGTAGAACTTCCCGTTCTCCGAGTACTTAGGATGGAATTCTAAGTCATATAAACCTTGTTCCAAAAACGAGCTGACCACCGTTTCGTGGATGTCAAGAAACGGCTTGTCCTGGACCTTGCCGTCCTTGATCAGGCGCACCACTCCAGTTCGCTCGCAAACGAACAGTCGGCTGCTGTCACCCGGTGCGAGCGAGACACGGACGGGATCGACGAAGCCGCCGGCGACCTTGACCAGGGCGATCTTGACGGGCTTGGGGAGTCTACCGCCTGAAACCGCGGTGTTGTGCTTCGGTTCCGCCGCCGAAGCGGATACGGCCAGAGCCGCGGCGAGGGCCAAGAGTGCTTTTTTTTTCATGGAGTCTCAGTGGGGTTGGTGAGGGATGGAATCTTTGGGGTCTGGGAGATGTGGGCCACCTTGGCTGCTTTTTTCTGCGGTAGGCGCGGCAGCGAAGAGCGGCATGGATCTTAGCACTGAGCGGGACACGCCCCAGCCGAGGGGCACGCCGACCAGCAACCAAGCAAACAGCAGTCTGAGGCGGTTCATGTTTCCGGGGTGGAAAGTGGGGTCATTCCGCCAGATGATGTTTGGCTTCCACCGGACGCACCAGTAGGTTGGCCACGAATCCCGCCAGCAGCAGGCCGCACATGAGGTACATCGTCGCGTTGTACGCTTCTGCCTTCGGCACGCCGGCCGCCTTCTTCGCGGTGGAGATATAGTTCACCATCATGGGTCCGACAATCGCAGCCAAGGACCATGCGGTGATAACCCGGCCGTGGATTGCCCCTACCTGGTGGGTGCCGAACAGATCCCGCAGATAGGCCGGGATGGTCGCGAAACCGCCGCCATACATGGAGATGATAAACGCCGTGACCGCCACAAACATCGCCTTGTTGCCCATCTGTTGGGTGATCGGGATCAGCGCGTACAAGGCAGACCCCAATAGAAAATAGATGGCATAGACCGTTTTGCGCCCTGTCAGGTCGGATACCGAAGACCAGAGGAACCGTCCGGCCATGTTGAAGATCGAGAGAAGACCCGCAAAACCGCCGGCGACAGCGGGAGTCACACCGAACATGTCCTGGCACATCAGAGAAGCCTGCCCCAGCACGCCGATACCGGCGCTCACGTTCATACATAGGACCGTCCATAGCAGCCAGAACTGCGGGGTCTTCCATGCCACGTCCACCGATACATTGTGTGGCGCCACGGCTCGATGTCCTTTCTCGTCGGCATCCCAACGAGCAGGTCGCCATCCGACAGGGGGTACCCGCACCATCAAGGCTCCAGCACACATCCAGATGGCATAAAATCCCGCCATCGCCATGAACGCTGAAGCCACGCCGGTATTCGTTTCCGTCTTGAATCGTCCCATCAACTCCACTCCGAGCGGTGCGCCGATCAAAGCTCCTCCTCCAAAACCCATGATCGCCATGCCCGTCGCCATTCCGGGACAGTCAGGAAACCACTTCATCAGCGTGGATACCGGCGCAATATAGCCTAGCCCCAACCCGATCCCGCCGACCACGCCATAGCCAAGATAAACCAGCCAAAGTTCATGCAATCGGACACCCATCGACGCGATGAGCAGTCCCCCACAGAAACACGTGGCACTGGCACACATTGTCTTCCGAGGCCCGCTGCGCTCCACCCATTTGCCAAAGAAAGCCGCCGAAAGTCCCAGCATCACCAACGCTATCGAGTAGATCCAGCCAACCTGAGGAATCGTCCAATCCGCCGCCGTCTTGCCTAGTTCGCGCGTGAGGGGTTCGTTAAAGACGCTAAAACCGTAAACTTCGCCGATGCAGATATGGACAGCGATAGCTGCTGGCGGCACGAACCAACGCGAGAACCCCGGACCCGCCACTGTTGCTTCCCTGGAAAAAAATGGGTGTTGCTTGGCGATCATCCCGAAAATGGTTCAGTTGACGTATGGTTCAAAGATGAACGCCTGAACGCATGGCGTCAGGGAGTATGCCCTTGCTGTGTCGATGGATCCCTGAACTTAGCCCGCTTCAATTCCTCCCTGCAATCCTTTTACCTTAACGCCCATGGAATCGGTCGCGATAAGAATCGCTATGATTGATTCTTTTCGAACTCTCAGAGCCTTTTGGGAACCTCGTAACGCCAGCAATCAGGCGATTCTTCGGATTTGGATCCGTATCATGGCCGGGAGGAAGAAGGCCCCGGCCCTGACTGTGGAGGCCTCGCGGTCGTCGAGGAGGCGTCGGTGGCGTATGTCCTAGCCGAAGGTGCGCCCGAAAATCCAGCGGCGTGCCAGGACGATGAAGCCGCTGGCCTTGTCGAATCGTTTGATGACCGTGATGGGGAGCCCGGTTCGGAGGCCCCGGACCCAGGCAGCGCAAGCCGTGCCGGTGTAGCCGCAGTCGACCCACAAGAGCCGCAACTCGGTGGACCCAGGCAACCCACGGGCCAGCACGGCCTCGGCACCAGCGCGCTCTGGTGTGATGGCCGAGGAGAGATAGATGCCCAGCAACCGGCCCAGCGTGTCCACCAGCAGGTGGAGCTTGCGTTGTACCCGACGGCTCCGCCGTGCGGGGCGGATTTCACGCTGTGGCTGTCCAGGATGGCCGCCATGGGCCTCGTGCGTTTGCCGGCCCGGCCACGCACCAACGCCCGGAGCCGGGCGTTGAGCGCCTCCCAGACGTGCTCCCGAGCCCACTTGCGGAAGACATGGTAAACCGTCTGCCACGCCGGAAACTCTTTGGGCGCGGCGCAGTCGGCCACCCACCGCCCGGACAGACCCTACATGCACATCCAAGTCGCCAACCATTGGTCGTAGCAGGTGCCGCCGGCGAGCTCACGGGCCGATTGGCCATCCCGGGTGCCTTCCGTCATTCCCTGCAACTGCGACCGGGCGACAAGGTGGTCTTTGGTTCGGATGGCGAGCCGCTTGGGCTCTCTCGGGGCGGATCCGCCAAAGCACGGCTCGTCACGCACTCAGCCGGCCCAAAGGTGGTCGTCGAGCCGAAGCTCGGCCGCCGTGTGGATTCGGCGACCGTGCAATCATGCCGCCGTCTCTCCCTGACGGTTACGATGGCGTGGGGGCCGATCCGGGCCTCGTCGCGAGGCCTCTCGTTCATTCGCCGGACAGTTGCCACCGTCTATCGGGCCGGGAGCGCCCTCGGGTCGAGGAATCGAGGCGACCTCACGATACAACCGACAGTCCTTGGGGTCCCCATGCATCGGAACCGTTTCAGGATCGGGTCACGGAGACATTTCGGGAAGGGAGAGCAACGGGAGGAGAATCGTGAGACGACATCCCAGGCAGCCGTGTTCTGACAGGCTACCAAGCAACGCGGGGAACATACTTTCCTGTGGGAAAGTGGCGGGAGTGGCGGGAGTGGCGGGACTCGAACCCGTAACCTCTGCCGTGACAGGGCAGCGCTCTAACCAATTGAGCTACACCCCCGCGCGGGGTGAGGGACTAAAATACTTTGCAGCGGCGGCGAGTCAACGGTTTTGTCCCAAAAATGTTTTTTGGTGCGCCGAAGAAAGGTGATCCGGGCCGCAGCCGCCAAGGAGGTGGGGGTGGAGAACCCCGCTGAAGAAACGGCTACAGCCCGGACCCTCGAAACGCTAGGAATGGAGCGTCCTGTTGTCAATGGGTGCATCCGGACGGCAAGCCGCGGGGAGCCCGTGCGGAAGACTTCGGATCCCCTACAGCCGAAACCGGGGCGGCGGTTAACTTCCGCCCGTCTTCGGCTCCAAGGTCGCCCGCAGTTTCCCGACGACGACCGGCCACGAATACTCCTTCGCGCACGCCGCGAGTCCCGCCGCGGCGATTTTTGCGCGACGGTCGTCGTCCCGGACCAGGTCGACCACCGAGCGGATGAACTCGCCTTCGGCGGACGCCGGGCTCAGGGCAAGGAAATCAGCCTTCGACAATGCCGCCCCGGTGTTGTGTCCGCGGGTCGTCGCCACGGCGACGCCATGGGCGAGACCGGCCATCAACGTGGTGCGCCGCTCCGAGATCCCGTCGAAGAACGGCAGCGCCAGGACATCGACCGCATGCAACGTTCGCGACACCTCGTCGGCTGGAAGGTATCCGAGCGGGAGCAGCCACGGCCGCAGGTCGGCCGGCAGGTTGATGGTCGGCGCGCTACCGATGAGGGCGAGGGCGACCGGATGCTCCGGCGAATGCGCCGCGCGCCAGGCATCGATCACCCAGGGCAGCTGCTTGGAGGCGTTCAACGTCCCGAAATACGCGACCACCTTGGCGCGGGCCGGCAGACCCTTTTGCGCACGCCACGCCGCGGCATGGTCGACGGGCACCGCCACCGGTGCGATGCTGGTCGGCGAAGGAAGCAACGATAGCTTCGACGCCACGTCCGGGCGGCGGGCCGACCACTCCTCCACCCAGCGCCCGGTCGAGATGTGGACGGCATCGGCCGTTTCGAGCAGCGCCTTCCATTGTCGGCGATGGTTCAGCGCGTACCAGTAACGCGCGGGATGGCGGAACAGGTCGGATGCCACCAGATCCGCCATGATCTCGTGGGCGATGAAGACCTGCCGCTGCCCGGCCTGCCGCATGGCCCGCCAGAACCGCGGCAACGAGCGGTTGACCCCACCGCGGCCGTACATGTGCGGCACATATTGCCACAGGAGGACCGGATCATCGGCAAAGGACACCAATTCCGCGGCGATCCATTCCAGGTCGCTCCAGTCGCCGATGCTCGCGCGGACGGGGAAGTGGGCACCGGTGTCCGCCCCCAAGGACGTCAGGACCGACACGGGACCGAAGGCAGCCAGTGCGTTCGCCAACCGCGCGGTGTGGTCCGCGAGACCGCCGCGTTTCGGCGGGAGCAGGTCGGAGATGACGACGACTGGACGGGCCACGCGCGCCAAGATGTGCACAGGCGCCTAGAAAACGCAAAAACATCGGGAAGCCGGAACCGTCGCGCGGGCCGATCTTCTCCGGGCCGCCGCACGGAGTGCCACAGACCGTCGCCTCCCTCGGGGCACCGTTCTGCGCGGAAAATACCTGTTGCCCGCCACCGGGGCGTTTGAGAGTTTCCGCGTCCCTTGCCGGCCTGTGCCGACAAAGGTAACGGCCTATAAACGCACCGACGCGAGGGCGGCGGGCGGCCACAACCACATCGAACAAGAATCCGGTCCTTCCACCGGATGGCGTCCGGGCGATGTCCCGAGCCACGCCGAAACCAGGGGAAGCACAGCAGACATGAGCAGCATCACCAGCATCGGTATCAAGGAACTCCTCGAGGCGGGCGTCCACTTCGGCCATCAGACGCGCCGTTGGAACCCGAAGATGAAGCCCTTCATCTTCGAGGCCCGCAACGGGATCCACGTCATCGACCTCAGCAAGACCATGCCTCAGATCGAGGCGGCCTGCACCTTCCTCACCCAGGCCGTCGCCAAGGGCGGACAGGTCCTGTTCGTCGGCACCAAGAAGCAGGCGCAGGAAGCGGTCAAGGAAGCTGCCAAGAGCTGCGGCCAGCTCTTCGTCACCGAGCGTTGGCTCGGCGGCACGCTCACCAACCTCAAGACCGGCAAGCGCTCGATGAAGCGCATGAAGGACATCGAAAAGATGGAGCAGGACGGCTCCATCAACGACTACGTCAAGCAGGAGCAGTCGATGATCCGCCGCGAGCACGCCCGCTACTTCAAGTACCTCGACGGTCTCCGCACGATGGAGAACCTCCCGGATGTCATGTTCGTAATCGACGTGAAGCGCGAGCACAACGCCATCGCCGAGGCCCGCCGCCTCAAGATCCCGGTCGTCGCCATCGTCGACACCAACGCCGACCCCGACCTCGTGGACTACCCGATCGTCGGCAACGACGACGCCATCCGCTCGGTGAAGATCCTCCTCACCGCCGTGACCGAGGCCATCACCAAGGCCAAGGCCGAGCACGAGGCCAAGAAGGCCCGCAAGGTCAACCCGACCGAGGCCCCGACCGCCGCGCCCGCGCCCGCCGCGGAGCCCGCTCCTGCCGTCCCGACCGCCTGACCCCTGCCCTTCCATGAACGCGCCGGCGACGGAAACGTCGCCGGCGCGTTCTCTCCACCGCCCCCGAACATCCGTCCTGTACCGAAAATGGCTGAAATCACTCCCGCCCTCGTCGGCAAGCTCCGCGAGATGACCAACGCCGGCCTGATGGCCTGCAAGAACGCCCTCGTCGAATCCAGCGGCGACCTCGACGGTGCCGTGGACATCCTCCGCAAGAAGGGCGCCGCCAGCGCCGCCAAGAAGGCAGACCGCGAGGCCAAGGAAGGCCTCATCGCCCAGACCGTCCTGCCGGGCGCCAAGGTCGGCGTCCTGCTCGAGGTCAACTGCGAGACCGATTTCGTGGCCCGCAACGACGCCTTCAAGGCCTCCTGCGACGAGCTTGGCAAGAAGATCGCCACGACTCCGGGCGTGGACCTGGAGACCGACCGCATCGCCCTCGTCGCCAAGATCGGCGAGAACATCCAGATTCGCCGCATCGCCCGCATCGAGGTCCAAGGCAGCGGCCTCGTCGCCGCCTATATCCACACCGGCGCGAAGGTCGGCGTGCTCGTCGAGGTCGGCGCGGGCAAGGACGCCAGCGTCGCCACCGAAGAGTTCAAGCAGCTCGTCCGCGACATCACCCTCCAGATCGCCGCGGCCATCCCCACGGCGGTCAGCCGCGAAGAGGTGCCCGCAGAACTCGTCCAGAAGGAGCGCGAGATAGCCGCCCAATCCGACGCCCTCAAGGGCAAGCCGGCCGCCGCGATGGAGAACATCCTCAAGGGCAAGCTCGACAAGTTCTACCAGTCCATCTGCCTGCTCGAGCAGGGCTTCGTGAAGAACCCCGACCTCACCGTGAAGGCGCACGTCGCCAGCGTTTCCAAGGTCCTGGGCGACGAGATCGTCGTCCGCCGCTTCGTGCGGTTCCAGGTCGGCGAATCCATCGCCTGACCCCACCGGATCACCGGTGCTTTCCCGAGGCGGCCAGCGATGGCCGCCTTTTTCTTTGCCCATGCATCGCCTGCGGCCGGTCGCAGCCACGCCGCCCCTTCACGAGGCGATGATCCGGCATTGGCAAGCGGTGCGATCTGACCTGACCCTCGCCGCATGACTCTCCTCGGCATCGAGATCGGCGGCACCAAACTGCAACTGGTCGCCGGCGACGCGCAGGGCCGGATCCTCGACCGGCGGCGCTTCTCCGTGGATCCGTCCGCTGGCGGCGAAGGCATCCGGGCCCGGATCGCCGCGGCGCTCCCGGAGCTCGTGGCGGAGCACGGCCCCGCCGCTCTCGGTGTCGGCTTCGGCGGACCGGTGGATTGGCAGACCGGCCGCATCGAGTGCTCGCACCAGGTCGCCGGATGGCACGAGTTCCCGCTCGGCGATTGGCTGCGCGGGATCGTCCCGTTCCCGGTCGCGGTCGAGAACGACGCGAACGTCGCGGCGCTCGGCGAAGCCCTGCACGGGGCCGGCCGAGGATCGGACCCGGTCTTCTGGATCAACATGGGCAGCGGCGTCGGCGGCGGCCTGGTCGTCGACGGCAAGCTCTACCACGGGGCCAAACCGGGCGAAGCCGAGATCGGCCACGTCCGCTTGGACAAGTCCGGCACCACGGTGGAGGACCGCTGCGCCGGATGGGCGGTCGACCGGAAGATCCGCGCCGCCATCGCGGCGGACCCGTCGTCCGCGCTCGCCCGCCTCTGCCAAGGGACGACCTCCGGCGAGGCGCGTCATCTCGCCGCGGCGTTGGCCGAAGGCGACACGACGGCCACCGCGATCTTGGCCGAGGTCGCCGACGACCTAGCCTTCGCGTTGTCGCACGTCGTGCAGTTGTTCCATCCGCAGGTCATCGTCGTGGGCGGCGGGCTCTCGTTGGTCGGTGATCCTCTCCGGGCCGCGATCGCGGGCGCGTTGCCGCGGTACGTGATGGATTCCTTCCGGCCCGGTCCCCGCGTGGCGTTGGCCGGCCTGGGAGAAGATTCGGTCCCGGTCGGTGCCCTCGCGCTGGCCGCCGCCGCGGTCCGTTGACCCGGCCTAGGGCCGGCGCCGACCAGTCCGGCTGGCCGTTGCTGGTCTTGAAGCCCGAGGTCGGCCTCGACGGCGGAGGCTTTTCCGTCGCATCCTTCGCCGATGCAGCAGTGGATCTCCGACTACCTCACCGCCCAGAAACGTGCGGTCGACACCCTTCGACCGGACCAGATCGCGACCCTCGTCGAGATGTTGCGCGACGTCTGGAAGCGCGACGCCCAGGTCTTCGCCATCGGCAACGGCGGCAGCGCGGCCAACGCGAGCCACTTCGCCGTGGATCTCGGCAAAGGCGCCAGCGACGTGCTCCCGCGCCGGTTCCGCGTGCTCTCCCTGACCGACAACCTTCCCTGGATCACCGCGCTGGGGAACGACTACAGCTACGACGAGATCTTCTCGCGCCAGCTCGCCAACTACGCGCGTCCCGGTGACCTGCTCATCGCCGCCAGCGTCAGCGGCAACTCTCCGAACCTCGTGAAGGCCTTCCAGTGGGCCAAGGCGAACGGCATGAAGACCGTCGCGCTCGTCGGAGCCAAGCGCGGGCAGCTCGCCGAGCTGGGCGACCATGTCATCGCGGTGGGCGACACGCACTACGGCCGCGTCGAGGACGTCCACATGCACATCCTCCACCTGATCTGCTACGCCTTCTGGGAACACCCGGAGTGGGCGGCTTGATGCGGGCGGTCGACCCGGCGCGTTCTCCGACGGTCTGAAGAACGGATATCGTCCTCGAAGGGCTCGCCGGCGCTCATCTCCCGGGTACGCTGCGTCCATGACGAGCCGCCTCCGCCAGCCCATCGCCCTCACCGTCGCCGGATCCGACAGCGGCGGCGGCGCGGGCATCCAAGCCGACCTCAAGACCTTCGCCGCGCTCGGCGTCCACGGCACCACGGCGGTCACCTGCCTGACCGCCCAGAACCCGGGTACCGTCACCGCGGTCCATGCCGCTCCCGCGAAGATGGTCCGCGCGCAGATCGAAGCGGTGTTCGCCGAGTTGCCGCCAAGCGCGGTGAAGACCGGGATGCTCTTCAATGCCGCGACGGTCCGCGAAGTCGTGGCGTTCTGGAGCGCTCTTCCCGCCAAAGGCCGTCCGCCGCTGGTCGTCGATCCCGTGATGGTCGCCACCAGCGGCGCGCGCCTGCTCCAACCCGCCGCGATGAAGGTGCTGACCGGTGCGCTGCTGCCGCTCGCCGCGTTGGTCACGCCGAACCTCGACGAAGCGGAGATCCTCGTCGGCCGCAAGCTGCGTTCGGTGGACGACATCCGCGCGGCCGCCATCGAGATCCACCTGCGTTACGGTTGCGCCGCGTTGGTGAAGGGCGGGCATCTGCGCGGGGCGAAGGCGGCGACGGATGTCTTCTTCGACGGCCGCGACGAGCTGACGTTGTCGGCGCCGTTCGTCCGCGGCGTCGACACGCACGGCACCGGCTGCACGTATTCGGCCGCCATCGCCGGTTATCTCGCGCTCGGGCTCGCCTTGGCGGAATCCGTGGAACTCGCGAAGAACCACATCACCCAGGCCATCGCCCAGAGCGTCCGCATCGCGAAGCACACCGCGCTCGAGCCGTTCTGGAAGTGAGGCTCCAACTTGAGGGGACCCCGGGGAGGGTCACCATGTCAAAGGGATGCCGGTCCGGTTCTCGTCCTGCGACGTCTCGTAGCTCTGGACGTAGCGGGTTTGCGGCACCCATTCGACGTGGCCATCGCAGAAGCCGACATGCGCTCCGGCAGCGCCGTGATTGTCCGGGGCGTCAGGATAATACCATAAGCCAGGTAGCGCATCATCCGTTATGATCCATAGCTGGGCTGGTCCCGGGATCGTGCCCTTAAGGCCGAAGGCGTCATGGTAGTGACGGTACGTCTGGATGTTGTCCAGCCCTTTGCGGATACCGTTGACCACCCGCGTGCCTCGGTACACCGGGATCACCTGGGACGTGTCCACCCCGATTCCGAGGAAGCCAAAACCCTGATAGCTCATGCCCGGTCCCTTGCGCTCGCCCGCCATGCGGAAGAGATCCACCAACCCGGGTTCAAAAGTGTAGGGCGCGACCCCACGGTTGGTCCGGATCACGTTCTGCGTGCCCGGGCAGACAAAGACTTTGGTGCTTCCGGCATAGGCGAGCAGCCAGTTGAGGTTCTGGTCTTCCGACTCTTGCTTGGCGGATAAGCTTTGCCTCTGGTCGTCGTGGGCATAGGACTGCGAGGCCAAGGTGAGTTGCCGCACATTGTTCAAACAGACGATTCGTTTGGCCCTTTCTTTTGCCTTGGACAGTGCTGGTAGCAGCAGTCCGGCCAAGACCGCGATAACCGCCATCACCACCAGCAGCTCGACCAGCGTGAAAGCCAATCGGCTTTTTTGGACCTGGGCAATCTCTGCGAGCAGATCTCCGACGCCCAGTCGCTGAGGTGGGTCCATTGCAGGACGGGTCGATGCCCGCAGGACGTCCACCGACTTGCATGGGTAGCAACCTGGAGACCCCGCCAAGCCCCCAGTCGCACCAAGAGACGCACCTCGATGACTTTCTGGTTTCATTCAATCACCCGAGAGCAGGGATCGCCTCAACTGCCACCGCGGAGTCCGACATCTCCCGACGGCGGCGGACCGGCATATGGACCAAGGCCGGCGGAGCCGCCTGCGTCCGAGGCGCTGATAGCTTTCGCGGATCCCAACCGTCAGCCAAAGGGTCGGGAGCCGCGAACTCGCCGGACTCGTCCGACCACCAGAGATCGGGCCGCCGGCTTGCCAGATGTGCCTGTGGATCGCCGCAGAGCATCTGCATGGCGTAGCCGAGGGCGGCATCGCCGTGCGGAGCCTCGCCGCACGTCTTCGTGATCGCGTAATGGTGCTTGGCCAATTCGCACACCACATCGACCGCAGCCCTCTTCACAATCCAAAACGCGGACCGGCTGGCATGGATCTGGTTGTAGACCCCGGCTTTGCGCATCAGCTCATGGTAGCGGACCGGCGATAGGCCGCGGAGCGACGCATCTTCCGGCAGGTGGTCCACCCGCTCACCTAAGGGCACATGGATCGGCCCTCTTCCGAGCGTGCCGAGCAGCCGGTCCGGATTGCGCGTGAAGACCGTGTCCGCGTCCACCCACACGTAATGGTCGAAATGGAGTTTGGAAATTGCGGCTTTGAGGTAAACGAACCTGGCCATCCCGTCCCGCAGGTCCACATCCATCGCGTCGTAGCATTCGCAGCCGGCGATCTCTTGGTCCGCCAGCACATGGAACTCTTTGCTGACCCCGGCCGCTTGGGCAGAGGCGGCGCACCGCTCCATCCAGGCCGCGTACGGCCCGGTGGCGACTGACCAATAGCAATACTTTGCCGCCATAAGATCAGAAGGTCAGGGCTTCCAGCCACATGATGCGATGCTCCTCCTCATTGCATAGCACGGTGCGGGCATGGTGCGCCGCCTGTCTCCCGATTTGCAGACGCAGTGCGCGGTTGCCGTAAAGTTCCTGGGTGACCACCTTGAACTCCGCAAAGCTACCACAGATGAAACCCGACTCGCCATGCAGCATCATCTTTTCAAAATTATGCCCCCGGGGCACCAAGGGCACGCAACCGGTCAGCATCGCCTCCACCGTCGAACGTCCCCAAGACTCCACTACCTGGTGGCCCAACGGATAGACGAAAAGATCCAGTTGCGACAAAAATTCGGCGGCCGGGACCTTGTTCGCAGGGAGCAGATTCCACTCCGGGCCAAAGCGGTGCCACGCATACTTCTTCCGCAGCTCCTCGCTCCATGCCTGCACGCGGTAGCACACGTCTTCCAGCCCCAGAGACTCATAAAATACCGGAAAATCCTTTGGATATTTGACCGGATCAGGTCGGGACAGACGCCCGATGGCGAAGGTGGACGACTTACGCTCGACCAGGGGAAAGCTCTCCGGAGCCACATAGTTTGGAATAAGCCGTTGTTCGATCCCCATGTACATGTCGTGAAAGGCTGTGCGCTGGACGTCAGAAACAAAGATGACTCGGCTGACCAGGCCCTCACGCACGGCTTCAGCCTCGCCCTTGAACTCCCACATCATATCATTTGACCACACCAGCCTGGTGCCCCCCTTCGTGATCTCGCCGGCGATGCCTGACGAAAAAAAATCCAATTCACAGACCGCCAAGGCCACGTCGGCGGGGTGTTTGTCGAATTGCGACCGGTGCCGGAGCTCCACCCCTTCATATTCCACAGATCTGACCACGTCCTGGTTTTTGCTGAACCCGTTTCCAGCGACATAGACGCCGATGTCGAAATCAAATCTCAGAAGCCGGATGAGATCACGGATCTTGGTGGCTGCACCTCCCACTGACGAAGGTGCCCCAAAAACTGCCAGTTTTCGTTTCATCGGAGGGCGGGAGTCAGTCCTGCAGCCCAGAGTTTTGCCCCTGTTTCAGGACATAGCCGCTCCCCACCAGGAGGACCAAGCAGGCGAGTGTCGAAATCATATCCAGGGCAGACCGGACGCTTTCATTGGCGAACATCCCTTGGCCGAGACAATTGCAGGTGAGGTTGTACCCGTTGCCGTAAAGTGAGATTTTATATCCCACGAAAACAGTCCCGAGCAGGAACAGCAGCGTCATCTTCCGCGTCGCGCTGACCGCCGGGGTAAGCAGCACGCTCACCGCCCCAATCTCGGCGCTTACGGACAGCAGTAGAAGTTGCTTCACGCTCAATATGCTGAACACGGGATCCGGCTTGTACAGCGCGTCGGACTTGAACTGCAGAAAGGCCAGTTTCATGACCGCGCTGAACAGAAAGAGCCCAATCGCAAATCGCACGATAAATTGGCGGACTTTGGCCGTCGTCGATTCCTTCCTCAAAGCGTCAAAAAACATAATCCACCTCCAAATCGGACCTTCCCAGGGCGAATTCGACCGGCAACCAAGCCTTCCCATCGCCATACCACTCGAAGGCCACATAGATTCTGTAGGGCGACTCGTCCAGGAGGGTTTTCACCACCATGCTCGCCATCACCAACGTCGGCGGGGTGTCCTGCGGGCTGATATCAATATAGCCTACCATCGGTGCAAAGTGGTAAGAGCCGATGTTCTCATTCCGCCCAATGAACTCCTTGATGGCAGGCCCGGCGGCCTTCGAATATTTGATCTCCAGCAGCATCGAGTTCGTATCCATGCCAGTCCAGCACGCGTGGCAGTAGGCTGGTCGGAAAAGATGTGCGTTGGTCGCGAAGCGCATCAGTTCCCAGTAGCCACCCAGCAGGCTGGCGTTGTCATCGGGCCGGCTATCCTTAAATGCATCCGTCAGGCTCTCCGGAAGCGGATACTTTTTGGCCGCCTCAATCATGTCTCCCGCCTCGGTCATCCGCTTCTGGTTCCACAGTAGATGCTCGGCAGACACTGGATGCAGCCTACTGTTGCGATAGGCCTCAAATTTGCCGCTCGCATAGACTGCGGCAAAACCGCTGACCGCCTGGCCGAGCGCGTCACGCTGGACAGGGCTCAGGGGCAATGCGGCAATCTTCCCTTCGCAGGCGGACAACACCACCCGGCCTACCCCCCCGTCGGTCAGGAACGGAACGATTTTTGCGTCGCTCCACTGTCGCTTCTGGAGTTGCTGCCGGCTGAAGAACGGGTCGGCGTTTTTTCGCGAAGACTTGGAAACGACCAATATCGCCCCTAGGATGACTGCTGCGATCAACCAAATCAGGTTTTTCTGCATATAATGTATTTTGTGCCCGAGGGTGCCGCCCGGCCGTCAGGCCAGGCGGCACCCGTAGCTGATGATATCGTCACATGGTGCTCATGACAGCCGGCGGCTCATTTGCAAGTCGCTGTACATCTACTAATGTCGATGCCGAATGGCCCTTTGATAGACCAAGTCGTTAACTTGCATTTGCCCTCAGCGCAGCACGTGTGCGCAACACCGCCGCCAACAGGGCAGTCGCAGCTGACCTTGCCGGGGCCGCAGGCGGAGACACTCGAGCCTCCGCCGTCGGCCAGCGCCATCACGCCGATGAACAGCGCGGCCGCGCACGCGGCGACGCCGCTTTTGCTTGCTAGTTTTCTTAGTGTTTTCATTTTCTTGTCTTCCACCCCGGTCGGGGTCGCGTTGGCTGTCCTGCCATCATCAGCTCACACGAGCCGGTGATTTGTAACGCTTGCCGCCGGGGTGGAATTGTTTGGCCTCGAACATTCTGCTGGAGGTCGAAAAGGGGCCGTGTTCCAGCTATGGGTGGGAGGTCGTCGCTCTGGATGTCCTGGAAACCGTCCTAAAGGGGTGCGAACTGGGACCGCCTCAACCTTGGGGCCGCCCCTCGTCGGATTCCATAGAATCCCGGTCAGGTTCAGCGTCTGACAGTTTTCTTGAAGGATGTGCTTGACGCTGCATCGTACAATCTAACGAGCGGATTCAGGGGCCCGCCCGTGCTTAGTCGAATCGCGCCGAAACTTTGTGACAGCGGGATCGAGAGAAACGATCCAATGCCAGACGAACGTTCCGCCGGCAAAGATCGCAGCGATGCTCTCACAATCCATCGAGCACCTCACGCTCAGCACATAAGGGCGTTCTGCTGGTGTTGGCACCAATGATGCCGACCGGGAATGAAATGGGCATCTAAGAGCTTGGCTAGATGGGCAGGCCGGTCCAAGGGGACACCTGCCTGCTTGCGAGGGTCCTGCCCATGGAACCGCTGGCCCAACCTGAGATTGGAAGCCTTGGAACACAACGGCCAGAGTCATTGCCCTGCGTCTCGGACGGACGCTTTGGTGATTCGTCAGGCAAGCCGAACTTGGGTCCGGGACGCTCAACCCACGTTGAGTGTGGTTGGATGGGGTCACGCTATTGGTGGGATTGTTTAGTGGAACACCTTAAACAGGACCACAGAATACCGTAAGCTATCAAGAGAAATCTTAAAGAGAATCAGGCATTGTTTAAAGCACCCCCCGAGAACGGCGGATACCTGGCGAGCCATAGAGGCATTTGGAGGTTCCTGACGATTTTGTGTTTGTATGGGCAAGCCCCGTGCATTTGGTTTTCCTTGGTTCGGGTCCGAATACGCGCCCAGCGTGACCCGCCGAAAAAGCCGCCCGAACTTAGTCCTTCGAAGCCTTCCCCGACGGGCCACTACTGGCTGGCACTGAACAATTTCGGACTGGCTCATGCCCGCTGCGGGGCGGTCGTATGCAGCCGTCGCCCGTGGATTGCTTGTCTTTGCCCGCGCCTTGGGTCTCACCGGCACGCCGTGGGAGGTTGCCGGACCGCGTTTGGACGTGCACCAGAAGCGCCTCGATATCGACCGGGATACCCACTTCCCGCATCGGACGCGGCCAGCCCTGTGCCATCCACGACAGCGAGCCGATTTCCTCGAAATACCTCAACCTTCGCAGCGGATCGGTCCGGTCCTGCGTTTAGAACGACGCCCCGAAGACGACAACATTGGCGTGAACTTCATCATTCCGATTGACGCGACGTCTGCCAGGACGGGCCGGTGGCAGTGCTGTCCGACCCGATTGAACCGATTCAGAGGACGGATGGGCGAACAATCGCCGGTGGCACCGCGGCGTGAGCGTGGGCGTCAGTTTGAGTCGCATCACTTCACACCGGCCTTCGCGAGCTCTTGGAGCAGGAACTTCCGCCTTTCCTTCACGAAGCGCCGGTAGGACGCCATGTCGCCCGCGAACTCGGCGACGGCGGCTTGGACGTCCTGGCCGCGCACGGTCGCACGGTACCGGACCTCCGGCTGGAGCTGCTTCTCGAGCGCGTCGATCACGGGAAAGAACTCCTTCTGCGTGAACTGGGTCTCGCAGATCACTTTCAACCGGGCCAGGAACTTCTCGCGGAACTGCGGGTTCGCGAGCAGCGGGCTCGAGAACCATCCGCCGGGGCGCCACCACGGGACGCTGCCCCACGGATTTCTCTGGCGCGGGCCGTCCCAATTCTTCGGCTCGCGGTCGCCTTTCATGCCGAAGGTGAGCGGCATGTCGTGCCATGGGCGCTCCGCAGAGGCGCCGTCATAGTCGCCCCAGGTCTTGTCGAGGTCCCACGGGAACATCTGCCACCGCCCGCCGGACGCCGGAGCGTGCCAGGTGAAGTAGTTGTTGAAGAAGCCGTCCCAGTTCTCGATGCACAGGCTCACCGCCATGTAGTGGATGCATTCGTCGACGTCGAAGTTCGCTTGGATATAGGCCCATTGCTCCTCGCCGGACTTCTTTCTCAGGGCGTCGACCGTGCCGACCAGGTCTTCGTGACCGGTCCGGAGGTGGGTCTTCTTCTCGTGCTGTCCGACGACCCCCTGGCCGTACCAGATGAGCTTGTAATAGTCGCCCGAGGTGTCATGGCCGGTGCGCTTCAGGAAGGTCTTGTTCGGTTGCTCGACAAGGAGGTGGTAGCCCTTTGGACGTCCGTCCATCCAGACACGCAGATGGCCCGTCTTCGACGACGGCACGCCGCAGCGGCGGAAGAGCTCGTAGCCGAGCGGCTCGGAGAGCACCCACCGCGGTTCGCCCTCGTAGATAATATTGACCGTGCTCATCTCCTGCAGGAGCTGGTCCTTGTGGAGATGGATTTTCCAACCGCCGGACCGCGGCTGCAGGCCGACGAAATCGTACGTCTCGACCGGACCGCCGCCCGGCGGAAGATAGACGAAGGCCGCTTGGCCACGCGTCGGTTCCGCGGTCAGCGGCCCGTCGTCCGAGCGGTAACGGGCGGGTGCCACGTTGCGTTGGCGTTCGCCGGTCAGGGACAGGATGTGGACGAAGGCGACGGATGCCGAGTTGGTGTTGGTCGTGACGAAATAGGAGAACGCCGGGCGAGGCTCCTCCGCATGGGGTGCGAGCCGGATGCTCCCGACGGCATCGGTGGCCTGGATCTGGAACCGCACGAGCCGTCCGTCCGGTTGCGCGGGGATGGTGGCCCGGTAGGTGCCGCTGCGCGCGTCGCCGCCGGCCCGGGTCATCGGCAACGTCTGCGCCGGCACGTCGGCCCGCCGGTCGATCACCTGGAAGAGCACGACGGCGGAGGCGACGCCGTCCGCATCGGCGATGGTCGCGCTGACCACGGTCGGCTTGCCGGGAACCGGCGGCGTGAAGGTCACGTCGCGGACCGACGGCGGGAGGTTTGTCGCGAAGTTGGGGTTGGCGCGGCCCGGACTGCCGGCGGGCGCCTTGATCGCGGGGAGCTTGGAGGCGGCCCAGTTGTCCGGGGAGTCTCCCGGTGCCCCGGGGCTGATGCGCTCGAGCGACGAGGACCCGCCATCGGCCGAAAGCGGCCACGGCGCGTGGTCCGAGAACTTCAGGCCGTCGACCACCGAGCCGGCGGCATCGGCGAGCTCGATCTTCTGGCTGCCATGCTTGAGCTTCCCGGAGAACTCGCCGCTGACGGGGACCGCCTTCCCGTACTGTTGCGTGAAGGCCGCCCGGTCGCGGCAGACCACCGTGAACCCGCCTGGCGCGAGCTTCGTGCCCGCGGGGAAGGCGAATTTCACGCCTTTCGACAACGACCATCCGGACAAGTCGGCCGGCGCCGCGCCGGCGTTGTGTAGCTCGATGTACTGGATGTCGTCGCGGTCATCCGGCGGGTGGTACATCACCTCGTTGATGACGACGCCGGCCGCCGAGAGCGGTGCGCAGGACAGACAGGCACCGAAGACCGCGAAGATCGCGGACCGCAGGATGGACGGGGAGCGGCGCGGGGAAGTGGGCATCGTCGGTCAGGGTCCGGTCCTGGATGGGGGCGCCGTCCGCTTCACGGCAGCTTGACCGGCGCGCCGCGCCATTCGTCGCGCACGGCCCAGAGGTTGACCGGCGTGATGGATTGGCCGAACCGCAGGAACCGGGCGCTTCCGTCGACCATCGCGAAGTTCGACCCGCCCGACTTCTCGCCACCGCCGTAGCGGTGCATGTTCTGCTCGGTCTCCTCCACGTCGTTGCCCTTGGTGCCCTGGCTGAAATCCATGTGGACATGGTACGAGCCCTTGCGCTTCTCGCCGAAGGCGATGGTCTCGGAAGGCTGCGGGACGGCGGTGTCGCGCATGCCGACCTTCCATTTGTGGTCCATGAAGGTGGTGAAATCCACGGGCGAGAGGTTGTCCTTGAACCAGTCGTTGAAGCCGTTGATCACGTAGCTGCGCTGGACGAGGATCTTGTTGGTGGCGTCCAGGAACGGGATGAAGCGGATGCTGTCGGACGGGCATCTCAGGATGGACGCGTCCTTGTAGTACGGCAGGAGCTTGAACATCCACGAATCCGGCGCCTCGCGTCTCGCGGGATAATAGCCGTCGTGGTCGCCGGCATACATCGTGAGCGCGAGCCCGAGCTGCCGGAGGTCGCTCAGGCACTTGATCGAGTTCGCCTTGGACTTCGCGGCGGCCAACGACGGCAACAACATGGCCGCGAGGATCCCGATGATGCCGATCACCACCAGCAGCTCGATGAGCGTGAATCCGCGGCGGAATGCCGGGGCGATGCGGACAGCGCTCGACCAATCGGATGACGATGGGATCTTCATGGTGCTCACTCTTTCCTCGGGTCGAACGCTACCCGACGCGGACGGATCCGGAAGTAGCGCCACGGAGATAGGACGCCCCGGCGGGGGTGGTTTGTTTCAACAATCTCGCGCGGAGCGAGGACGAAGACAAGAGCTCGGAGGTCCGGGTTCAAAAATCGGGCGCCCGCAGTCTCAATCCGTCGAGCCGGCAGCGAGCCTATCGATCGGGAAGCGACCGGGGGATCACTTCAGATCTTCGCCCGCCGCCAGTCCGCCGAGGGTCCAATCGAGGTTGTAGGTCCCGTAGGGCGCGGTCTTGTTCATCAGGTTCGTCTTCACGTAGGCCGAATGGCCGTCCACGAAGAGCAGCGGCCAGCCGTCCTTGCCGTGGGCGAGGTTGCGGTCGAACATCTGCCCGTTCTCCGGCTCGGCGAAGCAGCTCATGATCGCTTTCTTCGATGGCGACCGCACGTCGATGGTCTTGCGCTGTTTGAGCGCGCCTCCGCCATCGTCGTTATAGAACTGATGGTAGTAGTAGTAGGAGTTGCCGAAGAGCAGGTCGTTGGTGCGGATGCCGCCGTTGGCCGCGCCGTTCTGCTTCACCCAAGCGATGTTCCAAGCGGGCGGTTTGTCGCCCGGGCAAAGGTAGAACGAGCGGTTGTTGGTGCTGATGTACGGGTCGAGCAGCTTGAGCAGGTCGACGAACGGCATCTGCGGCCAGACGCGCCCGGAGAACGGATAGCGGTCCTGGTTGTCGCCCGTGTACATCGCCATGGTGATGCCGAGCTGCCGGAGGTTCGAGACGCAGCGCGCGGTGATCGCCCGGGTCTTGCCCCGTCCGAGCGCGGGCAGGAGCATCCCGGCCAGGATCGCGATGATGGCGATGACCACCAAGAGCTCGATCAGCGTGAACGCCCGGCGGCCCGGGAGCCGGGGCGGGAGAAAGAAGGGGGACATCGTGGAGGAAAGCCGGTGAACTGGCCCTTGGGTCCCATAACTTCGGCGATCCTGCAAGGAACCCCTGCGACGGCCGGGGATCGGAAGTGGCGGGCATCCGCAGTGCGGTTTTCCAATCTTGCCGTATCCCCGAGTTGCACTCGGCACGGCGTCGGCAAGACCCGACCCACGATCGGCCACAGCGACGGGGACATCCAATTGCCCCGCGAACGAGTCCGAGCGGGCCGGTTCCTCAAGATCGATCGGATCGACCACGGCAACATCGGCCGGCCTGGCGCCGCTCGCTCGGGGATCCGGGCTGATTCCAGTGGGCGCGGCCCCAACCCACTTCCCGCACCGTGGTGCGGGGCTTTTGCAAGCATCCGTCCACGGGATCCTCGCCGGCGACAAATCGTGCGCGGCGCCCACTGCCTACTTGGTGCGCCCCTCTGTCTCCTTTAGCCTTTCGGCACAACGAGTTTCCTCGACGATCTGGACTCTTCCTCCCCACTCCCACGGCTGCTCTCGGGCAACGCCGGAACCCTCTCCATGGCCATCAAAGCAACCATCCACAAAGCCCAGATCCAGTTCTCCGACTTGGACCGGAACGTCTACGGCGAACACGCGGTGACCCTCGCCCGTCATCCGTCGGAGACGGACGAACGATTGCTCATCCGCCTGCTCGCCTTCGCGCTGAACGCACCGACCCACCGGGACGAGGCCGCGATGGAATTCGCCAAGGACATGTGGGAACCCGATGAACCCAGTCTCTGGCAGAAAGACCCGACCGGCCGCATCACCCACTGGATCGAGGTCGGTCAGCCCGATGAGAAACGGTTGTCGCGGACCTCGGCCCGTGTGGACCGCATCAGCGTCTTCAGCTTCAGCTCCAGCACCCCGATCTGGTGGCAAGGGATGGAGCCGCGGATCACCCGCCTCCGGAACCTGACGGTGTGGCAGGTCCCGGCCGACCAGAGCCAAGCGCTCGCGGCGTTGGCGCAAAGGATGATGCGACTCCAGGTCACCGTGCAGGACAGCACGATCTGGGTGGACGACGGCGCCCGTTCCGTCGAGGTGGCGCCCAAGCGTCTCTGGGGGCCGGCCGAGCCCTGACTCGTCGACGCGTGGCGGCCAGATCTGGCTGCCGCGTCGCCGGTATCGCCGAACGACACCCGACAGGGCAACGGCGAGGCCCACCCACCCCAGAGCCGACGCATGAGAAATCCGGTTGTCTGGGTGGATGGTGTTATATCGAGGTGAGGTGGGGTGGTAGGCCTGAGGCCCATGCCTGAGCCGGAGCCGGTGAGCTTTGTCAGTGCCTTCGACGACTTGCCGGACCCGCGCCGCACGCAAGGTTTGGACCACCGGTTGACGGACCTGTCGGTCATCGCGGAGGGCCCGCTGCGGGTGGGCGGGGAGCGCGCCTACGACATGGAGGACTTCGGTCGCGCGCGGGAGGATTGGCTGCGCACGTTCCTGCCCTTGCCCAACGGCATCGCCAGCCACGGCACCTTCAACCGGCTGTACCAAGCGCTGGAACCGGCGGGCCGTCGCCGGGGGTTAGAGCCCCGCCAACTGGTCAGCGCCTGGACCCCGATCGGTTGAGACCTGCCGCTACTGGCAGATCGAGGACTTCGCCTAGTTCGCCCGCGCCGTGCGCGGCCACAGGGCCATCGAGAACCCATGCCACTGGGTTTTGGGAGTCGCCATCCGCGAGGACCAGAGCCGCGCCCGCGCCGGCCACACCATTGCCGACCTCGGTCTCCTCCTCCGTCTCGCCCTCAACCGCCTCCGAAAAGACAAATCCATCGACCGCGTTATCCACCGCAAACGGCTCCACGCCGCAATCAACCCCAAATCACCCGCGCCATCTCCTCCAAATCGGATGCGTCGGCCCGGGATCGAATACCTGGGATCGAATACCTTGCAGGGCAGAGCCGAAACTGGGCATCTTGATTTCTCACCCACCAAGTTCCCCCCGTCGAGGAAGGCCGATCTGTCGATCGGTCGCCTCGTTGGCCGGTCATATCGCTCCCAATGAAACTCAATCCATCTTTGCTCCTGAGGCTCGCGGTCCGAGCCGCACTGACGGGCTCCGCGGCCCTGGCCTTGGAGGCCAAGAACATCGTGGTGACGACGGCCGACAATGACGCGCCCGCCGTCGGGCAAACCTCGCTCAAGCAGGCCATCGCGGCATTGGCCGACGGCGACACCATCCAATTCAACATCCCCGGTGCGGGTCCCCACCTCATCACCACCCCGCTGGGCGGTTATCCGGTCATCACCCCCAACAACGTCACCATCGACGGCTATTCGCAACCGGGTTCCAAGCCCAACAGCAATGGCATCCTGGGGGGCAACAATGCCCAGATCCAGGTCGTGCTCGATTCCAGCGGGACGGACACAAAACCCAGTCCGGATGCCGGTGAACCGGATCAATTGGTTACCCGCTCGACCCGGATCCTGGGGCACATGTACGGGGACACGAGCGACAACAATGGTTACGGGGAGAGCGAGAACGGCATCCTGGTGGTGTACCAAGGTGACGGATTCAAAGTACGCGGCCTCGCCTTTCTGGGCCACTATGCCGCCGGCAGCACCAAGGACCCGAACATCTACGGTGTGGCGTTGGTGAAAGAGGCGCAGAACGCCAAGGTCCAGGGCTGTTGGTTCGGACTGAAGCCCGGGGAAACCTTCATCCAGGACAACTTGAAGCCGGTGACCGACGCGGTGACGACCTACCGCTGGCGCGACACGGGCAAGGCGAATTCCGTCTTCTCCCGCGGCCTGGTGATCGGCACCGATGGCGACGGAGTGAACGACGTCCAAGAGTTCAACGTCATCGTCGGAACGCACGTGGCGTTCGGCCTCGAAGCGGGCAACGTCCGCATTTCCGGCAACTACATCAACGTGTTCCCCGACGGTCTGACCTTCGTCGATGTGGAGGCGCTCCAAGCGGCCTATCTGGCGGTGCCGGACGGTGGCAACGACACCATCGAGGTCATGGAAAACGGCCGGGACACGGCCAATACGCTCATCGGCACGAATGGCGACGGTAAGAGCGATGGCAATGAGCGGAACATCATCGCTCATCCCAACTACAAGCACGACCTCGAATTCTACGGTGCCGACACCGCCAACGGCGGTCGCAATGCCACCAACACGATCGTCGCCGGCAATTATTTTGGCGTCGGCATCGATGGAGTGACCACCCAACCGGAGCTGACCCTCCTCGCTCCGGACCTCATCGGTGCCACCACCGGCGACTACCGGGTGGGTTCCGACGGTGACGGCACCAGCGATGATCTCGAAGGGAATCTGATCGTCAACGTGCTGGGGTCCAGGTTGGTCGACAACGCGTCGCCGACGGTCATCCGTCGGAACACGCTGATCAACGATTCGTTCGACGGCTTCCCGTTTGCCGATGGCAGCAGCAGCCGGACCTATGCCGCCTACTACACCGACGCGGTGGCGGATTCCACGGGCGACGTGGTTCCGACCATCACGAGCATCACGGCGGGCATCATGACTGGTAAACTGCCGGCGACGAAAACCGGCGGCCTCTACACCAAGAGCGTGTCGGACGTCTACGTGGTCGACCCGAGATCAGCCGAGAAGAGCCCGAGTCTGATTCTTCCAGGCCGTTATGCCGGCTCGTTTGTCGACAATGGTTCCGGAGACCAGGACGCCACCATCGGGAAGTTCAAGGTGGATCTCCGAGGGATGAAGATCGCCCCGGGCGACAAGGTGGTGATCGCTGTCACCTATACGTCCGCGACCGCCGGCACTCCGAGCGGCACCTCGCTCACCGGACCTCTGTCGGCGCCCTCCGCCCCGGCTGATATCCCGGTGCTCGTGCCGGGCAGCGTTGAATCGGTGGGCCTGACCCGGATCGTGGCCGACAAGCCCATCATCGTTCCGGACAATGATTCGCTCGGCAACTGGGAGCCGTCTGCCAGCGTCATGGGAACCTCCACCTTCCTGATCCAAGGAACCACCTTCGCGGACGGCACGGTCGACAAACAGCGCTTCGTGGTCGCGCTGCAACCGGCGGCGGGCGGCAATGGGGCCACGGTCGAGGGTTTCTATGCGGACAATAAGACCCCCTTCAAAGGACCGATCAATGCGTCCCGGCAAAATGGCAATCCCGGCCGCGTCGCCGGTGACAAACGCCCCGGTGCGACCCACTATCTCGTGGGCGCCGAAGCGTCCCCGCACACCCTCGCGGAGTTCGGTTCCGATAACCGTTGGAACCTTGGGTTCGACCGGTTGAGCGACGGTCGCTACGGCACCGTCGAGATCTTCGACCTGAACACGACGACGCTGGTTCCAGCGCCGCTGACCAAGGTGATCGACTCCGCCTTCGGTCGACTGACCAGCGGGACCGCCGCCGGCAACCAGGTCTCACGCTTTGGCGGCGAAGTGACCGCGCTCGACAACGGAAACTTCGTTTCCGTGGTGGAAGACCGCTCCCGCGCGTTGACGACCCTGGGGGACGCCGTGGTCGCGACCATTTTTGCCCCGGACGGCACCATCGTGAAGGACAGCTTCATCGTCTCGGTCAGCGATATCTGGTCCAATGTTGCCGCCTACCAGGGCGGCTTCGCGGTGCGTTGCAAACCGGCGGACGGTTCGGCCACGCGGGTGATCCACCTGTTTGACAACGATGGCAATCTGAAGGCAGCGATCCCCCAAACGTCATCCGGCTTCAGCTTCGACACCGGTCGTGGCGACGGCACACGCATCGCGGCCCACATCAACTCGCCCTATGTCTACCTCTGCGGACAGGTCTCCGGGCAGGCGACCATGAAACTGGTCGCGTGGGACACGCGGGCGCCGGACCGGGTGGCGTCGATCGACGTCAGCGAGCCCGCCTTCGCCGGTGGCTTTGACCGCGCCAACCTCGCGGTCGACGCGCTCGATCGCGTCACTGCGTCCTGGGTCTCCAGACCCGATGGCTACGAGCAACAGCAAGTGGCGGCCCGGG
>CAIWVP010000210.1 GCA_903916195.1 uncultured Verrucomicrobiota bacterium
AGGAGGTGCTCACAGGACAACGCTCGGACCCCATGCTCGACGGCGCCCCCACTCACCCACTCACCCACTCACCCACTCACCCACTCGCCCACTCACCCACTCGCCCACTCACCCCGCAGCAGCACCCTCGCGGCAAAGAGCTTTGGCTGGCGGGAACGGCGCGCTACCGTCCGCCCGCTTTGAACACGTCCAGTTTCCAGTCCGCTCCCGCCCCGGCTCCGGTCATCCCGTTGGTGCCGCCCGGCGTCCGCTTGGTCACGCTCGACAACGGCCTGCAGATCATCCTCCGCGAGGACCACAGCGCGCCGGTCGTCAGCGCGCAGGCGTGGTGCCGCGCCGGTAGCGTGGACGAAGGCGATTGGCTCGGCGCCGGTCTCTCGCACGTGCTCGAGCACATGCTCTTCAAGGGCACCAGCACCCGCGCCGGCAGCCGCATCGACCAGGAGGTCCAGGATGCCGGCGGCTACATGAACGCCTACACGTCGTTCGACCGCACGGTGTACTGGATCAACGTGCCGGACACCGGCGCCCGGGTGGCGGTGGACATCCTCTGCGATATCTTCCAGAACGCCGCGCTGCCCGCCGACGAGCTGGTGAAGGAGCTCGACGTCATCCGCCGCGAGATGGACATGGGCAAGGACGACCCCGGCCGCCGCGCCAGCATGAGGCTCTTCGAGACGGCCTACACGCGCAGCCCGTACCGCTTCCCGGTCATCGGCCACATCGACATCTTCAACCGCCTCACCCGCGAGCAGATCGCCGCCTACTACGCGGAGAAGTACGCGCCGAACAACTGCTTCCTCGTCGTCGTGGGCGATTTTGTGGCGGACGACATCGTCGCCCAGGTGAAGGCCGCCTTCGCCGGGACCAAAGCGCGTCCGGTGCCGCAAGCGGTCCTGCCCGCCGAGCCGCGCCAGACCTCGCCCCGCGAGGCCATCGACGAGGCCCCGGTCGAGCTCGCGCATCTCCACATCGCTTGGCACATCCCGGATGCGCGGCACGCCGACATCCCCGCGCTCGACGTGCTGTCCACGCTGCTCGGCAGCGGACGCAGCTCCCGCCTCTACCAGGCGGTGCGCGAACGGGCCGGGTTGGCCCATTCCGTCAGCGCCTGGATCTACACGCCCGGCCTCGCCGGCCTGTTCGGCGCGAGCGGCGTCACCGACGGCGGCAAGTTCGCGGCGGCGCGCGACGCCATCCTCGCCGAGGTGGACCGCATGAAAGAGGACCTCGTCTCCTCCGCCGAGCTGGCCAAGGCCGTGAAGCAGTTCACCGCCGGAGCGCTCGCGACGCGCAAGACCATGGAAGGCCAGGCCCAGGACCTCGGCGGGAACTGGATCGCGGCCAACGACCTCAGCTTCAGCGAGCGCTATCTCGCCGCGGTCCGGAAGCTCACGCCGGAGGACCTCCGCCGGGTCGCCGACACCTATCTCACCGAGACCAACCGCACGACCTTCGGACTTCTGCCCGAAGGCACCGCGCCAAGACCGGACCTGGCCATCGAGACCAACGCGGACCACCCGATCCAGAAATTCACGCTCCCGAACGGTCTGCGGCTGCTGGTGAAAGAGGACCATCGCCTGCCCTTCGTGCAGTTCCGTCTCGCCTTCTCCGGCGGCCTGCTGGCGGAGTCGCCGGCCGACACCGGCATCACCTCGCTGATGTCGCGCATGCTGGTCAAAGGGACCACGACGCGCACCGCCGAGCAGATCGCCACCGAGATCGAGTCGGTCGCCGGCAGCCTCGACCCCTACGCCGGCAACCACACCTTCGGCCTCACCGCCGAGGTGCTGCGCGAAGATCTCGAGACCGGGATCCAGCTCTTCGCCGACGTCCTGCTGCGCCCGTCGTTCCCGGACGGGCCGCTGGAGCGCGAGCGGCAGGTGCAGCTCGCCGGGCTCAAGGGCCAGCGCGACCAGCTGCTCCAGTGCGCCTTCAAGGCGATGCGCCGCGGCCTGTTCGGCGACAACGGCTACGGGCTCGACGCGCTCGGGACCGAGGAGGTCGTGGGCAAGCTGACCGCGACCGGGCTGCGCGAGTTCCACGCGGCCTTGGCGGTGCCCGGCAACGGCGTGCTCGCCGTGTTCGGCGACGTCCATGCGGATGCCATCCGCGGCGCCATCGAAGCGGCGCTGGGGGACTGGAAACCCGGCCGGATCTTCGGGCCGCAGACGAGCCAGCCGCGCGGGACCACGCCGCGGACCATCGAGACCCGTGACAAAGAGCAGGCGGTGCTCGCGCTCGGGTTCCCCGGCACCACCTTCACCGCCGCCGATCGCTACGCCTTGGAGCTGGTGCAGGAGGCGTGCAGCGACATGGGTTCGCGGCTGTTCATGCGCATCCGCGACGAGCTCGGGCTCGCCTACTACGTCGGCGCGACCAACTTCCTCGGCCGCACCCCGGGATATTTCGCGTTCTACTGCGGCACGGCGCCGGAAAAGATCGATCAAGTCGAAACCGAGCTCCGCGCCCAGGCGGCGGCGCTTTGCCAGGACGGGCTCACCGCGGAGGAGCTCGCCCGGGCGAAGGCCAAGGTCGTCGGCCAGCGCAAGATCGCCCGGCAGGATCTCGGTAGTTTCGCGCTGGCCTGCGCTCTCGACGAGCTCTACGGCCTGGGCTTCCGCAACCACGAGGGCGAGGACGCCCGCTACGAAGCCGTCACGCTCGACGACGTGAGGGCCGCCACCGGCCGTTATCTCCGACCGGAATCCGCCGTGGTGGCCATCGTGCGCGGCGGCTAGCCGTGGGCGCCAGGACGGTGGATTTTTCGAGGAAACCCCGTGTTTCCCGCGGAAACGCGCCTTGCACGGGCCCGGACGGGTGTTAGCTTCGGCCCACTTCGCTATGGCAGACGACAAAGACAGCAACCGTAGTTCCGGTGGGGGCCCCAACTTCCAGACCCGAACGTGGATCGTGTGGATCGTCATCGCCGCGATGATCCCGCTGCTGCTCTTCTTCCAGAAGACGTCGCAGGTCCGCTACAAGACCATCACCTACAAGGAGCTTTTCGACCTCGCGGAGAGCGGTCGGGTCAAGGAGGGCGAGATCAACTTCAGCTCCCAGGCGGGCGTGCTCCGCACGGTGAAGGGCAAGTACCTGCCGACCGACCTTGCCGAGACCAACGCGGTGCCGTTCATGCTCGAGACCTATCTCGCGCCCGAGGACGTCCGCCATCTGCAGCAGATCGGCTTCCGCCCGGTCGACAACAACAACCTCTTCGTCCAGGTGCTGATCGGGCTGCTGCCCTTCGTCGTGGTCGCCGCGCTCATCTGGTTCGTGTTCGTCCGTCAGATCAAAGCCGCGGGCAAGGGCGCGCTCAGCTTCGGCAAATCCAAGGCCCGGCTGCTCGCGAAGGACAAGAACAAGACCACCTTCAAGGACGTCGCCGGCGTCGAAGAGGCCAAGGACGAGGTGTCCGAGTTGGTCGAGTTCCTCAAGGACCCCAAGAAATTCCAGAAACTCGGCGGCCGCATCCCCAAGGGCATCCTGATGGTCGGGCCTCCGGGCACCGGCAAGACGCTGCTCGCGAAGGCCATCGCCGGCGAGGCCGACGCCAGCTTCTTCAGCATCAGCGGCTCGGATTTTGTGGAGATGTTCGTGGGCGTCGGCGCCAGCCGCGTGCGCGACATGTTCGAGCAGGCCCGCAAGGCGACGCCCTGCCTGATCTTCATCGACGAGATCGATGCCGTCGGCCGGTCGCGTGGCCACGGCCTCGGCGGCGGCAATGACGAACGTGAGCAGACGCTCAACGCGCTGCTGGTCGAGATGGACGGCTTCGACACGCAGGAAGGCATCATCATCATCGCGGCGACGAACCGTCCCGATGTGCTCGATCCCGCCCTGCTCCGCCCCGGCCGCTTCGATCGCCAGGTCACCGTGAGCCTGCCCGACGTCCGCGGACGCGAGGCGATCCTCAAGGTCCACGCGAAGAACGTGAAGCTCGACAGCTCGGTCGACCTCTCGGTCATCGCCCGCGGCACGCCCGGGTTCTCCGGCGCCGAGCTGGCCAACCTGCTCAACGAGGCCGCGCTCATCGCTGCCCGGCAAAGCCGCAAATCGATCGGCCAGGTCGAGCTGGAAGAAGCCCGCGACAAGGTCCGCTGGGGCCGCGAGCGCCGCAGCTTGGCGATGTCGGACGAGGAGAAGCGCGGCACCGCTTGGCACGAGGCCGGCCACGCGCTGGTCAACGTGGTGCTCACCCACACGCATCCGCTGCACAAGGTCACCATCATCCCTCGCGGACAGGCGCTCGGCTCCACCATGTGGCTGCCGAAGGACGACCTTCTCAACCGCAAGCGCAAGGAATTGCTCGACCTCGTCGCCGTGACGATGGCCGGCCGCATCGCCGAGGAGCTGATCACCGACGACATCTCCACCGGCGCGGCGGGCGACATCCAGCAGGCCACCAGCATGGCCAAGGCGATGGTCATGCACTACGGCATGAGCGACAAGTTGGGCATGGTGCTCTACGGCGAGGCCAACGAATACGTCTTCCTCGGGCGCGACATGATGCGTTCCAAGGAATACAGCGAATCCACCGCCCAGGCGATCGACAGCGAGATCAAGCGCATCATCGACGAAGGGTTCAACGCCGCGAAACACATCATCGAGACCCATCGCGACAAGCTGGAGCTGATCGCCAACGCGCTGCTCGAGCACGAGACGCTCGACGGCGAACAGGTCACATCCATCGTCAAGACCGGCACGTTCACGCCGCCGCCGGTGAAGCCTTCGGACATCGACCCGCCCAGCGGCGCGCAAGCGGCCACCCCGCTGCCCGAGGTGATGAAGCCGGTGCCACCCAAGCTCCCCGGCTTCG
>CAIWVP010000211.1 GCA_903916195.1 uncultured Verrucomicrobiota bacterium
GCTCACCGAAGCCGGCGTGGATCCCGCCGGCATCCCCGACCTCGCAGCCGAGGCGGCGCGCCAATGGACCGCGACCTTCAATCCGCGCCCGGCCGGTGTCGCCGAGTTCATCGCCTTGTACACGGCGGCCACCGTCCCCCGCGTCGCGGCCGGCCCGAAGGCTTGACTCCCCGTCCCTCCTCCCAGCCGGCCCCCGTCGGCACGGGAGCCCGGCAGGCAAGGAAGGTGGACTCGCCGCCAGCTTCAACGGGGTCGTGTTGAAATGCGCCCTGCTTCTGACCCGGCCGCGTGCACGCCTACGAAGCAGGGCCGTCCAGGCACCAAGCCCGTGGAGTCCATCGAAGCGGTGATCCCCAGCCCAACGGTGGAACCCGTGACTTTGGATCCCCCTTAGGACTGGGCCTCCAAAATCGGGCGCGGACAAGGTGCGTGTACTTGTCAGTCCTTCGAGACCGCAGGCAGTTCGCCGCAAAGGTCGAACGCCTTCAACGCCTGTGCGGTGGCG
The DNA here is from genome assembly GCA_903916195.1 of uncultured Verrucomicrobiota bacterium. Classification (GTDB taxonomy): domain Bacteria; phylum Verrucomicrobiota; class Verrucomicrobiia; order Limisphaerales; family UBA9464; genus CAIVQB01. The sequence continues at coordinate 506 of CAIWVP010000211.1, forward strand.
ATGTAGGTGATGTAGTGGTAGTTGCCGCGGTAGAGCGAATGCATCCACCAGCGGCCGCTTTCGCGCTGCTCACGCCGGAGCCAAGCGAGCCCCCGCTGGATGCGGGCGTCAGCGACCGGGACGTTGCTCTGCCGCAACAACACGGTGGCGAGCGCCGTCATGTAAGCGTCGCTCTCCGGCTTGGCGGCATCGGGCAGATTTTTGATGAGGTTTAATACTGCCGGGCTCATCTCGAAGTGCCAGTCGTCAACGGGCGAAAAATCACGTGTGGACCAGCCGCCATCGGCATGCTGCAGGGAGGCCAGCAAGGCCAGCGCCGTGTCCCGCTCCGGTCGGGAAACAAGTTCAGGCAGATAGTGCGCGAGTTGCAGTTTCAGGACGCGATCGAAGTCGTTTTTCGGGGAAGCAACCCGCAGCCATCCTTTCAGCTTCACAACACGGGCAAGAAGGGCTTCGTCCTTGAGACCAGCCAGCCACCCCGGCGCCGCCGTGATCGCGCGGGCCGCTTGAAGGGTGAGTTCAAAGTCGGTGGTGATGTGCGGGATCTCCACCTCCCCATGGCTGACAAAGGATCCGTTCGCGGACTGGTGCTCAAACAGGTCGCGCAACGAACGGTCGGTGGGTTCGGTGGTCCCGGCGTTGCGGTGCTTGTCCCACTCCGCCAACCCAAGGCTGCGCCACACGCAGTAGAACGTGTCGGGATAGTGCCGGTGGCCGCCCTCTTCGGTCTCCTTCACCTGTACGATCTCCTTCGGGACGGAACCGACAAAGTCTGCGTGGACCTCGGCGCTGGGTTCGCCGAACTGTTTCGTCCATGCCGGGCGCTCGGCCAGGTAGGTGCCGGTGGTGTGACAGTTCACGCAGGACTTCTCGCGCACCCAGCTCACCGCCCCATCCTCCAGATACTTCACCGCCAGATTGATCGACCCGGCTCCGAAAGCTTTCACGCGCGGCTCGTCCGCGGTGGGTACGCTGACCCGGATGTCGCCCGAATCATACTGGTACGCCGGCTTCGCCTTGCCCTGCGCGCGCCCTTCGACGGCCGACAAGACGGTGCCCATGACGGCAGCGACAACAGTGAAGAACGGCCTCAGGCCGGTGCGGCGGACGGTGGATCGGCTCGCGTAGGGATCTGCTGAAGTGACTGCGTTCATGGCTCTGATCGAGGTATGCCTTCCGATGGGTAAAATTTGATCTTGACGCTCCGAGGTCCGCCGACGGTTGGTGTGAGGGAGGCAGACGTCATCGCCGTTCATCCAAGTCGGATCGCCAGTGCCTCCCTTCCAAATCATGCCACCTTCGTCGAAGACGCGGATCGGGGGGGTGAGTGAGTGGGGGGCATGGTCGGATTTCAAGTCGGCCAGATCCAACGATCCAGCGCCCCAAGCGGGGAAATCGCTCTGCGGGTCTGTTGATCGGTTTCATCATTCCTGTTCCACGTCAGCCACTCGCCCGTAGAACCGGCCTCATCCACTCGTTTAGCCGCTTCAGCAGCCCTGAAAAACAATTCTGGGTGCGGTTGTTCTTCACGTCGATGCCCAACGCTTTTCGTTGACCGATCAAGGCCCCGAGCTTCTTGGCGCCCACGGGGCCGATGCCCTTGGACATGCCACTCCCGAGGTGCTTCTCGATGCCTTCGCGACCGGTCGGAGCCGTGCTGCCCAGGATTTCAGCCTTACATAGAAGGCCGAACTCCCGGTCCTGGATCCAGCGAGCTTCCGCCGTGACCCACTCACCGGCGCGGACCGATGGCAGACTGCCCACCACCGCGACCGGATCCCGGTGCCCCTTGGCCTTCACGTTGATGACTGAGAACCCGCTGTCATCGTTGAGAACGGTCACCCGTTCGATCAGCTCGGAGGGGCTCTCGGCAAACTGCTTTTTCGGTTCCGGTGGCAATCGCCGAACATTTTGGCGACCCCTTGTTGACGGCGCAACGATCGCCGACGTGCTCAATGGCGGCGGCGATCCCAGTCGTAGAACCCGCTGGGCGAGACCTGGAGGAGGTCGCAAAGCATCGCGATGGAATGATCGAGCCTCATCGCGTGGCCCCGTTCGTAGCGTTCCAGGACGGTTCGGAAAGGATGCCCGACGTTTTTTTTAGGATGTCCCGCTGCTCGTGCTCGTGGCGGATCTCCTGTCGGGCCGCATCCAGCTCGGATCGGAGATCCTGCACCGCGGAATACCTGCACCCCCGGCGCCGCTCTCCCCCCCAGCGGCGTCGGGGGGCAGGAGCTTGGGCCAAGCGAAGAGCAGTCCTTCGGTCAGGCCGAGTTCCTTGGCGACGACGGCGGCGGATTTGCCACTGGAAAGCCAGTTGCCGACAGCCTCGCGGTTGAAGGTCAGGTCGAACTTGCGGCGGGTTCTGGGAGGGGATTCTTTGATGGGATCCAAGGCACTCGATTCACCCTTCCTCACCGTCCGAAAAATCGAAGCAACCTCACAAGTGCCTTGGGTGATCGTGGCAATCATCCAGCTGGTGCGGCAGTTGGGTTCAGGTGATTGCGTAGGAATCCGCCAAGCTCAGCCCTGCCTTTGTCCACTTGAGGGCAAGCCGTGGAAGAGCGCGCGCTTCGATGCCAGGTCAGTCCTTTGGAACTCCGGGTGCCGCAGGTCGGCCGATGGATCCAAGCGCGTCCTGTGGCGGATGCGGCCGCCGTGGTGAGGAACGCTCGACGATTGAGTCTGCGTCGGGACTCGACGAAGGTCCGTCCCGGCTCGATGAATCTGCTGACCCAGCTGAAGGATTGGTTCGGACGACGTTCCGCGCCCGTCCACATCCGCCGCGGCATCCTTGGCGAGCACGCGGCAAAGAAGCACCTGGAGCAGAAGGGGCTGAAGTTCCTGACCGCGAATTTCCGCTCCGACCACGGCGAGATCGACCTCATCTTCCGCGACGGCGACTGCCTGGTGTTCGTCGAGGTGAAGACCCGGTCGTCCGAGGAATGGACGCGTCCCGCGGACGCGGTAGACGCGCGCAAACGCCGGCTCTTGTCGCTCACCGCAGAAGATTACCTGCGCAAGCTCGCCGACCGGCGGGTGAAGTGGCGCTTCGACGTCGTCGAGGTGCTGCTCGCGGACGGCGTGGTGAGCGAGGTGCGGCATGTGGTGCATGCGTTCGTCGGCGACACGCGGAGGCCACGACGGCGGTAGCGGCGGTAGCGGCGATGCCGGCAGCGGATCGTCCCGGCCTGATTCTCCCTTTGCGATCCCGGCCCGGATACGCGCCTAATCGCCCGTCGCCACCCGCATCACGATCCGTCATCACCTCATGAAAACCGCCTTCCGCCGTCTTTTCCCGTTGGTCCTCGCCGCCGCAACGTCCGCGGCCATGCCCTCCGCCTCCGCCGGTGTCGGTGTCGGGGCGCGTCCGATCCGCGGCGCGGAGGTGGTCCTCGATGGCTCGCGGAAGATGCTCGACGAGAAGTGGACCTATTGGCAGGGGCCGCGTTTCGCGTCGTCGATGCCGATCAAGTGGAAGATCGTGGAGGATCCGGTCGACAAGGGGACGGTCGTGATGACCGATGATCCGGCCGCCGCCGGCGGCAAGTACGGCGCCGCGGACATCGTCACCAAGAAGGCCTACCGAGACTTCCGCCTGCACGTCGAGTTCGCCGTGATGAACCCGAAGGGCAACAGCGGCGTGTACCTCCAGAACCGCTACGAGATCCAGATCCAGGAAGGCGACAAGACCTCGCACGGCATGGGCGCGGTGATCAACGAGACGCCGTCGCCGTACGAGCAGTTCAACGGCCTCGGCAAGTGGAACGCCTACGACATCAACTTCCGCGCGGCCCGCTTCAAGGACGGCAAAATGACCGAGAAGGCCAAGGTCACGATGTATTTCAACGGGAAGAAGGTCCACGTGGAGCAGCCGATCAGCCAGGTCTGGGGCGGTCCGGATTCCGGCATCGACGGGGGCAACGACGGCGGCAAAGGCATCACCGATGTGCCCGGCGGACTGAAGCTCCAGTGCGAAGGCCACGACGTCCGCTATCGCAACACGTGGATCAAGGAGGTCGACCTCAAGGACGGCCGCACGGACTTCGCGAAGTAGGCAGGACCGGCTTCTGCCCCAGGGCCACCACCGCCCCCGCCAGCGGCTGAGATCGCCGCTGGACGGCGGCGGTTTCTGGGCGTGAATACTGGTGGACGGTGTCCCATCGATGGATGCGGTGTCCGTCCGCCACGATCTGAACTTTCGCATGACCCAGCCATCGTCGATCGCCGGCCTTTGCGCCGGCTTCCTGTTGTCCGTCGCCACCGCCCTAGCGGATCGCACGCCGTGGACGACATCGCGCGTCGTCGGTTCGCCGGAGCCCCCGTCGGCCTGCCGCGTCGAGCGGGTGTTCCCGGGCCTCAAGTTCTCCGAGCCGGTCGACCTCGCCTATGAACCGACCACGCGGCGCTGGTTCATCAGCCTGGTCCGCGGTCGGCTGATGTCGTTCCAGGACGACGCGACGGCGACATCCACCGAACTGGTCGCGGATCTCCACGACCTGCATCCGGGGCTGTCGCAGTTCTCGAGCTTCACGTTCCATCCGGGCTTCGCGACGAACGGCCTGCTCTTCGCCGTCTTCGGCGACAACATCGGCGGCACCAACCGCTGGACCTTGGCCCGCTACTCCGTGGGCCGCGGCCCCTCGCCCAAGCTCGACCTCGCCAGCGAGGCCGTCGTCATCACTTCGCGCGGCAGCGGCCACGAAGGCGCCTGCGTGCGGTTCGGTCCGGACGGCATGCTCTACGCCTCGCTCGGCGACGCGAGCTCCCCCGAGCCGCCCGACGCGCTGTCCACCGGGCAGGACCTGGGCGACCTGATGGCGTCCATCCTCCGGATCGACGTGGACCACCCGGACGGCGGGCGGCTCTACGGCGTGCCGTCGGACAATCCGTTCGTGGCGCGGGCCGGTGCACGGCCGGAGGTCTGGGCCTACGGGTTCCGCAATCCTTGGAGGATGAACTTCGGTCCCGACGGCGCGCTCTGGGTCGGTGATGTCGGCTGGGAACTGTGGGAGATGATCCATCGGGTGACCCGCGGCTACAACGGCGGCTGGTCGGCCGTCGAAGGACCTCAGGGGGTCCATGGCGGGATCAAGCCGCCCACGCCGATCGCGACACCGATCGCGGCGCATCCGCACAGCGAGGCGTCGAGCATCACCGGCGGATTGTTCTACCGCGGAAAACGGATGCCACGGCTGCAAGGCGCGTACATCTACGGCGACTACGCGACCGGGAAGATCTGGGCGCTGCGCAACGACGGACCGCGCGCCGTGTCGCGCGAGGAGTTGTGCGACACCTCGGTGCAGATCGTCGGCTTCGCCGAGGCGCCGGACGGCGAGATCCTGATGCTCGACCACAACGGCGCGGCCGGCATCTACCGGCTCGTGCCCAACGACAAAGCCGCGTCGCCGTCGGATTACCCGCGGAAACTGTCCGCCACCGGGATCTTCGGCGACACCGCCAAGCAGGCCCCTTCGCCCGGCGTCCAGCCCTACGCCATCAACGCCGCGATGTGGCACGACCACGCGACCACGGAGCGCTGGCTCGCGGTTCCGGGGACGAACCGCGTCATGGACGGCGGGTTCCCGAAGGACACCGTCCTGGTGAAGACCCTGTCGCTCGAGATGCGGTCGGGAGCGCCGGCGACGCGGCGCCGGATCGAGACGCAGCTGCTCCATCTCGACGAACAAGGATGGCAGGCGTCCACCTATCGTTGGAACGACGCCCAGACCGACGCCGACCTCGTGCCCGCCAACGGAGCGAACACGACGCTGGAGATCGCCGACGCGGCCATCCCGGGCGGAAGACGCGAGCAGGCGTGGCGATTCTCGGGCCGCGCGGAATGCATGCGCTGCCACAACCCGTGGTCGGGGACGGTGCTCGCGTTCAACCCGGAGCAACTGGAGACGAGCCTTGCCCCGGGGGAGTCGTCGTTCCGTCTGCTGATGGCGTCGGAGGTGATCGGATATGGAAAACCGCCCGGCCCGGTGACGCGCTGGACCGATCCCCATGACGGATCCGCCGCGCTCGACGCGCGCGCGCGGTCGTTGCTCCACGTGAACTGCGCGCATTGCCACCGCTTCGGTGCCGGCGGGTCGGTCGCCAGTTTCTTCAACGTCGACGCGAAGCTAGGCGACCTCCGTGTCGTCGACCAGAAGCCGACGCGCGGCACCTTCGGCCTCGACGACGCGCGGGGTGCTCGTCCCGGGCCGTCCCGACCGGAGCGTGCTCTGGTACCGCCTCAACACGGAAAGCCAGGGGCACATGCCGCACATCGGCTCGCGCCGGGTCGACGACCTCGGGTCGCGGCTCATCGCGTCGTGGATCGAATCGCTCGCGCCCGCGTCCGACGGTCCGGTTCCGATGCCTGGATCCACCAGCGCGGCGCTCGCGGCGCTGCGATCCGCGCAGAAGGCGCCTGGAGGACCCGCCGGCGCGACCGCTTCGATGAAGGGCTCGACCAACGCGTTCGCGCGCGACCTCTTCGCTCGGTTCCTCCCGCAGGGCGAGCGGCGCCGGACACTGGGCGCGGGCTTCGATCCCCAGGAAGTCCTCGGCCTGAAAGGCGATCCGGCGCGGGGCAAGGCGCTTTTCCACGGCGAGACGGGACCTCAATGCGCACGTTGCCACATGGTCTCCGGCCAAGGCCGCGTGTACGGCCCGGATCTCACCGAGGTGAGGAAGAAGTTCGATCGGGCGGCGTTGCTCGAGAACATCGTCGAGCCGTCGAAGGCGGTCGCGCCGGAGTTCGTGCTGCACTCGGTCGAGACCAAGGACGGCGAAGGCCGCGTCGGCTTCGTCGTCGCTTCGGACGACCAAGAACTGCGGCTCCGCGTGGAGTCCGGCGAGATCGTGACCCTGCCGCGACCGCAGGTCGTCGCGGACGACCCGGCGACGCTCTCGGCGATGCCGGAGGGCCTGCTCGCCGATCTCACCGCGCAGGAGGTCGCCGACCTGCTCGCGTATCTGTCGGCGCCCTGACGATCCGGCCCGCCCCGGGGTCAGGCCTTGGCGGCGGCGATGTTCTTGAGGAGCTCGCCGGCGCACAGCGCGGCGAAAGCAGGGTCGTTGATGTTCCCTTCGTGTTCGATCACCGGGATGCCCGGCCGAAGGTTCCGCTTCCATTCGCCGAACAGCGCGGCGTCGGCCTCGGGCCAGTGGAAGGGTTGTCCCGGCGCGCTGATGACGCTGATGCCTCCGAGCGGGATGAGCACCGAGACGGGCCCGGTCGAGAGATTGCATTTCTCGGCGAGGACGCGGCCGATCCGGGCGCACTCCTCCGGCGTCGTGCGCATGAGCGTGACCTGGGCGTTGTGGTGGTAGAAGCGGCGCCCCGCGAACTTCGCCGGCACGTTGGCCGGTTCGCCAAAGTTCACCATGTCGAGACAACCGGGCGCCAGGACCGCTGGGACGCCGTGGCGGGCGGCGGCCTCGCAGCGGGTCGGGCCCGCTCCCAGCACGCCGCCCACGAGTTCGTCGGCCCATTCGGTCGTCGTGACGTCGAGCACCCCGGCGGCGATGCCGGATTCGACCAGCGATTCCATCGTGCGCCCGCCGTTGCCGGTGGCGGCGAAGACCATCACCTCGAAGCCCGCGGCCTCGAGCAGCCCGCGCGCGTGCGTGATGCACGGCGTCGTGTTGCCGAACTGCGAGGCGACGATCACCGGGCGGTCCACGGCGCCGTCCGGGACCTTCGCCTCGACCATGCCGCAGACCGCGCCCGCGGCCTGGGCGAGCAGCGTGCGCGAAAGGCGGTTCAATCCGGCCACGTCGACCACGCTGGGCATCATCACGATGTCTTTCACGCCGACGTACGGCGCCGTGTCGCCGCTCGCCAGCGTGGAGACCATCACCTTCGGAAACCCGACCGGCAGCGCGCGCATCGCCGCGGTGCAGATGGCGGTACCGCCACCGCCGCCGAGCGAGATGACCCCGTCGATACGGCCTTCGCGCTGGAGCCGTGCCACGACGATCGGTGCTCCTTTCGTCATCGCGGCGACCGCTTCGCCGCGGTCCCTTCTGGCGACGATGGCCGCGAGGTCCACACCGGCCGCCAAGGTGATCTCCGTGCGCGGGATGTCGGGCTGGAGACGCGGCGCTTCCAGGGAGCCGACGTCGATCAAGAGCGTCCGGTGCCCGCGCGCGCGGATCAATCCGGCCACGTAGCCGTGCTCTTCGCCTTTGGTGTCGAACGTGCCGAGGATCGCGATGGTGGCCATGAGAGGTGTTGGAGCCTAAGCGATCCTCCCTGCCGCCGACAACCAACTCTCGCCGCGTTTCCTCGTCCCCGACTTTCGGCGACGCGCATCGGATGCGGCGGCATTGGATGGACGCCGCGGCCGACCCGCGGCCCCCATCGAACCCGTAGGAGCGGTGTCCGACGCCGGACAAGGCCCCCGGCACGGTCCCCCGGCACGCCGCCGGACCTCGGGCGCTGCGATCGACCGGAACCCCGGCCGATCCGGCCGCCTGCCCGATCCCAGAGCTCCCCCGTGGCCAGGTCTCTAAGGGTCATTGCACCTCGCCGCCCCCCGCGGCAACATCCTTTTCAAGGAAAGGACACCTATGTATGGGATGGTGAACAAGGCGGTGGAGGACATGGTGGTCGTGCACCATGGTCAACCGGTGTGGGAACAGATCAAGGCCAAGGCCGGCGTGGATGTCGACGTCTTCATAAGCCACGAGAGCTACTCGGACGACGTCACCTACGACCTGGTCGGTGCGGCGAGCGAGGTGCTCGGCGTGCCGGCGGAACAGGTCCTCATCGGGTTCGGGGAGCACTGGGTCCTGCACACCGCACAGGAAGGCTACGGCGGGCTCATGACCGCGGCCGGCAAGACCTTGCCCGAGTTCCTCAAGAGCCTGCCGGACTTCCATTCGCGGGTCGCGTTGATCTTCCCGAAGCTGCAGCCGCCCCGCTTCGAGTGCAGCGGCTTCACCGACCGGTCCATGAAGCTCCACTACTTCTCGCACCGGCCCGGGCTCGCGCCTTTCGTGGTCGGTCTGATGCAGGGACTGGGCAAGATGTTCGGGACACCGGTCACGGTGGTGCTTGCCGAGGCCAAGGCCGACGGCGCGGACCACGATGTCTTCGATGTGACCTGGACATCCGCACCGGCCGCATGAACCCAGCGAGCGAGGAAGCGACTCCGACCGTCGGTCTGCCGCCGGAGCAGTTCGCCGCGGCCTTCCCGTTCCACCTCGCGGTGGACCGGGACCTGCGGCTGATCCAGGCCGGTCGGACCTTGCGGCGCATCTGCCCGGACGTCCGACCTGGCGCGGAGCTCGACCAGATATTCCGCTCCATCCGGCCCGGGGGGCCGATGACACGGGAGTGGGTGTTGGAACACAGGCACCGATCCTTCCTCTTGGAGCATCGGCCGACCCGGCTCAAGCTGCTCGGCGAGTTCATCCTCCTGCCCGCCGAAGGCACGCTGCTCTTCCTCGGTTCGCTGGGGTCCACCGACACCTCCCAGATCGCGGCGCATGGTTTGGGGTTGGAGGACTTCGCCCTCCATGACCCGATCATCGACACGCTCAATGCGAGCCATGTGAGCCAGGTGGCCCTGGCCGATGCGCAAGTCCTGACCAGCAAGCTCTCCGCCCAGCGGGACGAGCTGCGGGTCGCGAACGCAAGTCTCCACCTACAGGAGACAGAGACCCGCAAGATCGCACTCATCGCCACGCAAACCGACACCGCCGCGATGCTCACCGATGCTGTCGGCGCGATGACCTGGGTGAACGAAAGCTTCACCCGCCTGACCGGCTACACGCTCGAGGAGGTGCTGGGCAAGACACCCGGTTCGGTCCTGCAAGGCCCGGGCTCGGATCCCGGAACGGTACGACGCATGCGCGAGTGGCGCCGCCGAGGCGAGTCCTTCAACGAGGAGATCCTGAACTACAGCAAGGATGGCCGCTCCTATTGGGTGTCCATCGAGGGTCAGCCGATCCATGACGAAGCGGGCCACCTCACCCATTTCATGGCCTTGCTGAGGGATATCACCGCGCGCCGGCAGGCCGAGCAGCGGTTGGCCATCCAGCTCGAGGTCGCGCGCGTGCTGGCCGAGTCCGACGATTTCGCGACGATAATCCAGCAGGTCCTCCGGGCCATCGGTGAGCGACTCGGCTGGCAGGCGGGCCAGATCTGGCGTGTCACCGGTGATCGTCTCCGGTCCATGGGAGACTGGCATGCCGGGACCGTCCACTTGGATGGATTCATCCAGACCTGCCGGGCGCTCGAGTTCCCGCGTGGAGAGGCTTTGCCGGGTTGCGTCTGGGCCAGCGGTAGGCCGTTGTGGATCCAAGACGTGGCGAAGGAAGCCCTTGATCGGCACAAATCCATCGCTGTCAAGGTGGGATTGCACGGGGCGTTTGCGTTCCCCGTGATAGTTCGCGGTGAGGTCAGGGCGGTGGGGGAGTTCTTCAGCAACCACATCGAGACGCCCGACGACGATCTTTTGCGGTCCTTCGCGGCGGTCGGACATCAGATCGGGGTGTTCATGACGCGCCGAGAGGTAGAGGAGGCGTTGAATGAAACGAGCGCACTGCAGCGGGCCATCCTCGATGGGGTGAACTATTCCATCGTCTCCACGGATACGGACGGGACCATCAAGACCATCAATTCGGCCGCCGAACGCATGCTGGGCTACACCTCCGAGGAGCTCGTGGGCAAGTTCAGCCCGGCGTTTGTCTTCGACGTGGACGAAGTCATCGCCCGAGCCGCCGAACTCACCCGGGAAACGGGCTGCGTGGTTGAACCGGGATTCGCGGCGCTTGTGGGCAAGGCGGCATCGGGAGAACCGGAGGAGCGCGAGTGGACCTACATCCGAAAGGACGGCAGCCGCTTCCTGGCGCTGATGTCCGTGACGGCTGTGTTCGATGAACAGGGCAAGGTCACGGGCTACCTGGGCGTGGCGTCGGACATCACGGAGCGGAAGCGGGCGGAAGCGGAGCTCCAACTTCAGAGGACCTACCTGGAATTGCTGCTGGATCAATCCCCCGTCGCCGTGGTTCTGCTGGACAACGACGACCGTGTTCAGCGGATCAACCAGGCTTTTACCGGTTTGTTTGGATACCCATCCTCCGAGGCGGTGGGCCGCAAGATCGTTGATTTGATCGTCCCGAAGGATATGTGGGCGGCAGCGTCCCAAATCTCGTCCAAGGGGATGCTTGGCGAGCAAGTGGATATGGAAACCCTGCGCCAAGCGCAGGATGGGACGCCGCGCCACGTCCGTTTGCTCGGCCAGAGCATCATGGTGGAGGGAGAAAAAATAGGCAGCATCCTCACCTACATCGATGTTTCCGCCCAGAAGCAGGTGGAGGAGGACATGGTCAAAGCCCGTCATGCCGCCGAAGCCGCCAATCGCGCCAAGAGCGCCTTCCTCGCGATGATGAGCCACGAGATCCGCACGCCGATGAATGCCGTGCTGGGCATGACCAACCTGCTGCTGGAGACGCCGCTCGATCCCAGGCAGAAGGAATTCGTCGGCACCGTGGCTCGCAGCGGCGAGGCGCTGATCGGGATCATCAACGACATCCTCGATTTCTCGAAGATCGAGGCGGGAGGACGATTACAGTTCGAGGAGGAGAGCTTCGCCCTCCGCCAACTGGTGGAGGACGTGGTCGTGCTGCTTCGGCCACGGGCCGCGACCGCTGGCATCAAGCTGACTGCCGAGGCGGCAGCCGGCGTCCCCGACTCGATGATGAGCGACTCCGGCCGCCTGCGCCAGGTGCTGGTCAATCTCGTCAGCAACGCCATCAAGTTCACGGACCAGGGCGAAGTCGCCGTCCGGGTGCGATGCCCGAAGACCAAAGGGGACCGAGTCCGCCTGCGTTTCGAGGTGCAGGACACCGGGATCGGCATGACGCCAGAGGAGATCTCCCGGCTCTTTCAACCGTTCACCCAGTTGGACAGCAGCGCTTCGCGTCACCGCGGCGGCACGGGGCTGGGGCTGGCCATCTCTAGCCGCATCGTGGAAATGATGGGCGGACGCATCGGCGTGGAAAGCATCCCCGGGCAGGGTTCACTTTTCTGGTTTGAACTCGACGTGTCGGTCGCGGAGACAACGGCGATCACCGTGGAGAGATTCGGCCCCGCTGCCTCTTCCAAAGGCGGGACATCCTCGGGCGCGGTCCCCGCTGAGGTCCTCCGCCTCCCGCTGCGCATCCTCGTCGCCGAGGACCACGACACCAACCGCCGCCTCGTGACGTTCATGCTGGAGAGTTTGGGCCATCGTGCGGATTTTGCGGCCAACGGCCTGGAAGCGGTCGCGGCGTGGCAGAACTTCGACCACGACGTCATCCTCATGGATTGCCAGATGCCCGAGATGGACGGCTTCGAGGCGACCCAGGAGATCCGCCGTTTGGAGAGAGCGCGCGGACCGCTTCCACACCCACGCGTCCGCATCATCGCTCTCACCGCCAACGCGATGAAGGGAGACCGCGAGCGATGCCTCGCCGCGGGCATGGACGGCTACATCACCAAGCCGTTCACGATGCGGCATCTTGAAACCGCGTTGGAACCCGACACCCCGGGCGCGGCCGACTTCTCGGACGAGGCGGCGATCCTGGGACGACCCGACACAGCGTTGGACACGGCGCGACTGGAGCAGCTTTGCGGTGAGCTCGGGGACGTCGACGTCTGTTCCATCGCAGGGGATTTCTTGTCCGACCTTCCCGGCTTGGTGGCACGACTCCGGCATTTGGCGGATGCGGGCGACCTGCCGGAGCTGATGCGGAAGGCCCATTCGTTGCAGGGCATCTCGCGGACGTTGGGCCTGGGTCGGTTGCACGCGGCCTGCCTCGACCTGGAGAACGCCGCCAAGAACGACGCGCAGGACGTGTTGCGAAGCCGATCCGCCCTGCTCCCCGGCATCGCCGAAGAAGCCCTGACCTGTCTTGGGGGATGGATGGCCGAGAAGGCCAGGTAGACGCAAGGGGTCCGGCGACGTCGGGTGCGATCAAAAGTGGCGGACAAGGCAGCCGAGGCGGAGAGAGAATCAGGAAAGCAGAAAAACCAGGGCTTTGCCGGTTCCGTTCCTGTTTTCCAGATCCTTCGGTTCCACAGAGCCGAGGTTGCTTTGTTGTATCGCAAGTCGGCGATCCGCTGGCGCCGCCTCCTGCCCAGCGCCAAGATATCTCCTCGCGCCCTGCCCGGTCCGACTCACCGAGACAGAGCACAACCAACGGTCCGCCTCTTCCCATCCGGAACGGGCGACCGACCGGTGGCGGAAAAAGTTCACCGCGACATACAAATCCACCGCTGACAGTGTCTATCGGTCAGAACGCGTGGTCCACGATCCCTCCAACCGATGCTGGTGCGGGCCTCTTTATGAGGCCCGTTCCGCTGGCTTGGTCCTGTACGGGCGGGCCCTCGGGCTGGACCACGGCGAGGCGGAGGATGTCGTGCAGGAGGTCTTCGCCGCGTTGTTGGACCTGGCCGTCCCGCCGGAGCAGCCGGAGCGATACGTCGTGAGGGCGTTCCGTAACCGCGCCCTCAATCGTCGCCGCTCGCTCTGGCGCCGCATGGCGCGGGAGTTCGAGTCGCACCGTTGGTTCGAGCGGGCGCCCGAGGAGACCGACCAGGAGCGCGACGCGATGCGTTGCCTGGCCGGGCTGCCGGCGGAGCAGCGCGAGGTGATCGTGCTGAAGCTCTGGAACCGGCACACTTTCGAGGAGATCGGCGAGCTGCTCGGCCTGTCGCCGAACACCGCCGCCGGCCGTTACCGTTACGGCCTGCAGAAACTCCGCGCCTGCCTGCGCGGGACCGCCACCGATGAGGAATCCCATGGACGATCCGCACGAACCTTTGGAGCCGATGCTGTCTTGCTGGAAGCCGCGCCGCCCGTCGGCCGCGCTTGAGCGGGCGCTCTTCCCCTCGGCGACCGCCACGCTCGACCGGAGCCAAGCGACCCCGACGTCCTGGCTGGCCTGGGCCGCGCCGGCGCTCGCCTGCATGGTGCTGTTGACGACCTTGGTCCTGCATTCCGCAAGCCGGGTCGAGGCGGCCACCGTCAACGGCTCCGAAGGCACCAACACCCCGCTCTATGCCGCGCTCCGGGCATCCGCCGAGCAGAGCGCCCAAAACGCCCTGCCCTTGGCGACTTTTACGTGGACAAACCGCGCCCACGCTCCGTCCACTAACGCCTCTTCGAGCGGCACCAATTGATCCGCCGACCTTTTCCAGCGACCTATCATCATGGCCAATCCGAAGCCGGCCCCCGGCAAGTCCCCGTCCGCGACGCCCCTCCGTGTGGAGCCCGCCGCATCGCAGCCGACCGTCATCCCGCCGCTGTTCCGCGCCGTGGACTGGCTGACGTTCGCCATCACCCTGCTGGTCGTGATGGCGGGCTACCTCTACACCATCGCGCCGGACCTCACGCTGGAGGATTCCGGCGAGCTCGCGGTCGGTTCGATGTACGCCGGCGTGCCGCATCCGCCGGGCTACCCGGTGTGGACCCTCTACTCGTGGCTGTTCACCCAGATCCTGCCGTTCTCGAACATCGCTTGGCGGGTCGCCGTCTCCTCCGCCTTCGCCGCGGCCGCATCGGCGGGATTGGTCGGACTGCTCGTGTCGCGCGGTAGCAGCATGATCCTGGAAGGGATCGACCTCTTCCGTTCCCTCGAACGCCGATGGGAGAACCCGATCTGCCTCGTCGCCGGCCTCGTGGGCGGATTGCTGCTCGGCTTCAACGGCTACATCTGGAGCCAGGGCGTCATCGTCGAGGTGTACACCTTGGCGGTGCTCAGCTTCATGGGCGTGCTCGCCTGCCTGATGCGCTGGATGCACGCGCCGCACCAGACGCGCTATCTGTACGCGGCGTTGTTCCTGTTCGGCCTCTGCTTCTGCAACCACCAGACGTTGATCGTCGCCGCGGTCGGCATCGAGGTGGCCGTGCTCGCGGCGAACCCGAGGATGGGCCGCGATTTCTTCTTCTGGAACGCCTTCGTGTACGCCGCGGTGATCTTCGGGCGCGCGTTCGGTTACACCGGGATGCTCGCCGACAACGCCGGCGTCTTCGTGGTCTTCAACCTCATCGGCATCGGCTCGCTGCTGACGGCCTACCTCTATTCCGGCGAGGTCTCCGCCCGCGCCCGTCTGTGGGCGGTCGCCGCGCTGGGCGGGCTGCTGGTGCTCCTGTTCTTCAACTACCAGTTCGCCGTCACCGCCTACGGCTCGGCGACCGCGAAGGCCGGCCAGCTCGTCAGCCAAGGCAAGCCCATCGACCAGCTGGTCCAGGATATCCGGGGCCACGAGGCCGCGGCGGGCCTCGGGCTGAAGCTGCTCGCGCTCGTCCTGATGGCCGCGGTGGCCGGCCTCTTCGGCCTGTCGTACGGCACCGAGAAGAAGCAGCGCCTGCTCTCCTACTGGTGGCCTTCGGCGATGTGCCTCGTCTGCTTCGTCGCGGGCGCCGCCCTGTATTTCTACATGCCGGTCGCCTCGATGACGAACCCGCCGATGAACTGGGGCTATCCCCGGACCTGGGAAGGCTTCATCCACGCCTTCACCCGCGGCCAGTACGAGAAGACCAACCCGAGTTTCAACGCCTTCGTCGTCTTCCAGCAGCTGGCGATGTACGCCGAGGGCTGCCGCGAGGAGTTCAACTGGGCCAACCTGCTCATCGGCCTCGTGCCCTTCGCCTTCTTCAACCGCATGCAGCGCCGCGAGCGCGGCTGGATCATCGGGCTCACCGCCATCTACGTCTGCCTCGCCTTCCTGCTCCTGGTGCTGCTCAACCCGGGCGTGGACCGCCAGAGCCGCGAACTGGTGAAGGTCTTCTTCACCTCGTCGCACGTCGTCATCGCTCTCGCCGTCGGCTACGGCCTCGCCCTCATCGCCGCGCTCATCCTGACGCGGTTCGACGAGGTGAAGTGGTGGCTGTTCCTCGGCGGTTTCGCCGCGTTCGCCTTCAACCTCTACGAGTTCGCCTCGGTGTGGATCGAGTCCGAGTTCACGCTGCTGCGGTTCGCGGCGGGGCTGAGCGTCGCGGTGTCGGTGGCGTTCGTCGTCCTCGTCTTCATCCGCCAGTCCCGGACGATCATCCTGCCGTTCCTCGCGGTGTTCCTGCTGATCCCGGTGGATTCCATCCTGTCCCACTGGGGCGACAACGAGCAGCGCGGCCACTACTTCGGATATTGGTTCGGCCACGACATGTTCGAGCCGGGCAAGGACACCAAGGTCGCACCCGCGCCGAAGGACAAGGACGGCAAGCCGCTCTATCCCCCCATGGCGCGCGACGCCGTGCTCTACGGCGGCACGGATCCTGGCCGCTTCTGCCCGACCTACATGATCTTCTGCGAGAGCTTCATCCCGGCGGAGAAGCGTCTCGACCCGGCGTTCGATCGCCGCGACGTCGTGCTCATCACCCAGAACGCGCTCGCCGACCCCACCTACCTCGACTACATCCGCGCGCACTACAACCGCAGCGCCCAGATCGATCCGCCGTTCTTGTACGGCATGCTGAACGATGCGAAATCCGCCTCGCGCGGTCGCACCAACACGCTCGCCAGCTGGGCGGCGCCGGTGGACCGGTTCTTCACCGAGGTCGGCGCGGGCATCGAGAAGACCCGCCGCGCCGGGCCGTCGTTCTTCAAGGCCGACCACTTCAAGGACCTGTCGGCGCTCAAGGCCAAGCTCGCCGCCGGCGCGGACCCGCTCTCCGCCTGGCTCAAGCCGCAGCTCGGTGCCGCCGTCGCCGGCGATGCCCCTGCCCTTGCCGCGGCGCTCAACCAGGTGATCGATGGCCCGTCGCTCCACCAGGACCCGAAGCGCTTCGCCGGGGTGAGGCTCTCCGACCGCACGCGACGCTTCGCCGCGCAGGACCCGACCACGGCCAACCGCGTCCGCCTCAACCGCCTGCTGCTCGAGGAAGCCTATCCCGGCCTCATCGTGCCCGGCCTCGGCGGCCTCTACCCCGACCGCGAGATCCTCATCGCCACACCGGAGGATTCCGCCCGGACCTTCCAAGAGTACTCGGCCGACGCCGCGCGACGCTACTCGCTCGGCCAGCTGGAAGGCGGCGAGATCGTGACACCGCTGCAGGACGGACGCGTGTCCGTCTCCGGGCAGGTCGCGGTCATGGCCATCAACGGCCTGCTCACGAAGGTCATGTTCGACCGCAACCCGGACCACGAGTTCTACATCGAGGAGAGCTTCCCGCTGAAGTGGATGTACCCGCACCTCGTGCCCTACGGCATCATCCTGAAGATCGAGCGGAACCCCGTCGCAGACCTCACCGAGGAGCAGATCAAACGCGACCACGATTTCTGGAAGCAGTATTCGGCCCGCTTCATCGGCGACTGGATCGACCGCGACACGCCGGTCCGGGACATCTGCGCCTTCGCCCTGCGCACCTACAAGCGCCGCGAACTGGTCGGCTTCACCGGAGACCCGAAGTTCGTCCGCGACGACAACGCGCAGAAGGCGTTCAGCAAGCTCCGCAACGCCCAGGGCAAGAGCGTGTACGCCTGGCGCGCCCAGACATCGACCAACCCGGTGCAACAGCAGCGCTACGTCAAGGAGGCCGAGTTCGCCCTCAAGCAGGCGTTCGCCTTCTGTCCCTACAGCCCGGAGACGGTCTTCAACCTCGCCTCGCTGCTGGCATCGACCGGCCGCTACGAGGACGCCTACCTCGTCGCCTCCACCTGCTACGAGTTCGATACCGACAACCTTGGCGTGCGCGACCTCGTGCGGCAGCTCGAAGGCCTCAAGAAGAGCGCCGGCAGCAACGCCGAGGTGTATTCCAACCTCCAAGGCCAGATCAACCCCACCAACTTCGCCGGCACGCTCGCCGTGGCGGCCGCGTACTTCCAGACCGGCCGTTCGAACGAGGCGGTGGGAGTGCTCGACATGCTGCTGAAGAACGCCAACGACGCGAGCTCAGTGCTCCAGCTGGCCGAGACCTACCGCGAGATCGGCCGCGCCGACCGCATGGAACAAGCGCTGCGCCGCCTCACCACCGTGACGCCGGACAGCGCGGAAGCCTGGCTCAACCTCGCCGCGCTGCAGGGCGCCCAGGGCAACACCACCGAAGGCAACGCAAACCTAGCGAAGGCCTTCGCGCTCAGCGACGCCCGGACCGCGACCAACGCCAAGGCACCGGACCTCCGGAAGATGTTCGGCACCGACAAACGGTTCGAGGCCATCCGCGCCGTTCTGAAGACCCGGTGATCCCCGCTGCCCGGACGAGGCGGACCCGCAAGGACTCCGCGCTCATCCGGGCAGGCATCGGCGACGCCGGGATCCCATAGTCCCGACGCCCCGGGTGCTCCTCTGGAAACGGAGGGCCCCGGGACGTCGTCCGCACCACGGGAGCCCGCCCGGACCTGCGTTCAGGGCTCTTTCGGAGCGGCCGCGGGGGCGTCGAAGGGCACGGCCGGCGCCCGCCTTTCCGCGAGGTTCCGCTCCAGCCGTTGCTTCATCTGGAGGTACATCTCGTTGGTCACGCTGGCGAGATGCTGGCGGGTCGGGTCATGGCGGCCGACCCGCAGGTTCCACCGGGCGAGGTGCAGGTGGACCCCTTCGCGCTCGACCGCGTCGCGGGCGATGCCCATGGCGTTCGTCCATGACGCCATCGCCTGGTCGGCGAGACGGATCTCCGCAGCACGGGCCTCGTCCGGCGTGGCCGTGGGCGGCGGCTTGATCCCGTAGAACGTCTGGGCCACGTCCGATGCGAGCGGGAAGTTCCGCGGATCGAGCTTCACCGCGCGGTCGTAGAGCGAGAGCGCCTTGGTGAACACCGCCTGCTCGTCGCATCTGAAGTAGTTCGTCGCGTCACGGCGGAAGAGGAACACCAGCGTGCCGAAGTTGTGCTGGTAGGTCGGCTCGTCCGGGGCCAGCCGGATGGCCTCGTCGTAGTAAGGGAACGATTTCTCCACCGGACCGATGTGGGCATAGATGTTGGCGAGGTTGTTCCATGCCGCCGGGTCCTTCGGGTCGAGGGACCGGGCCTTCTCGTACACGGCGATGGCTTCCTCCTCTCCACCGGTGTCGTGGAGGAAACTGGCGTAGGCCATGTGGCCCTTCGCGTGGTCCGGATGCTTCCGGACGAACTCCTGGTAGCGCTCGCGGACGGGCTTGAAGAGCTCATCGATCCGACCCCTCACGGTGAGGGCCGACGGAGCGGTCAGCGGATCGGCCGCGTTCTCAGCTAGGTCGAGGAGCTTCTGCGCCTTGTCCTGCGCGGCATCGTCGTCGGCCATCAGTTGCCGGAGCTCGACCATCACCGGGTCGGCCAGGTCCGCCGGAGCGACGGCGGCGAGCGGGACGCCCGTGGTCCGGGTGACGATGTTGCTGAGCGCGGCGGGCGGATCCGTGGCCAGCAGGACGCCCAGTGCACCGATGAGGAGATCGCTCATGGAGGCGACGCTAGCGGAGGTCGCGGCAGTTACAAGGGGACTCCCGGGACCGTCCTCGGGACCGGGAGCGTTCTGCCGACAGCGATGACCTTGGACAACCAACGCCCGGCAAGCTCCGCCAAGAAATCCTCCGTGACTTTCCCCAAAGCAGCCTTCGCAAGCGTAGGAGACGACATGACGAGACTCCAGCTTCCGAAGGTTCCGAGAACGTGCTCACGTCGTGTCCTCCGGGGACGTGGATCCTTCGGCAGGCTTTCAGGAGGGGCTGGTTCGCGCGGACCGGGGCGGCGTCCGGCGGACCGGAAAGTCCGCCCTCCCGGCCAGGCGCAACTCCACGCCCTGTCCGCATCCCTGTCCGCCGCCGCGGACACGGTGCCGCGCTGTTTATCCCGACACGGTATGATCAGAAAAGGCGGTCAGGTTGGCGGTTGGAGCACAACCCGGCAGGGGGTGCCGTCTAGGTGCCTGAAGGCGGATCTCCCGACGACGCGGGAAGAATCCACGGACGGGCGGCAGCCCGTCCCTACCATCGTGGGTAGGGTCCGCGCTGCCGCGCGACCCCATCTGTCCTGCCAGCGACCTCCATGGGTAGGAAGTAGCC